>CAJQNW010000341.1 GCA_905479765.1 uncultured Tepidamorphus sp.
CTTTGCCTCCGATCCGACGCGCGGCGTCTTCATCCTGGCGATATTGGTGGTGTCGGTCGGCGGCGCTCTGGCGCTGTTTGCCTGGCGGGCGGGAAGTCTCAGGAGCGGCGGCCTGTTCGCCCCGATCAGCCGCGAAGGCGCGCTCGTCCTCAATAACCTGCTGCTGACGGCAGCCTGCGGCGTTGTCTTCGTGGGAACGCTCTATCCGTTGGCGCTGGAAGCCGTGACCGACGACAAGATCTCGGTGGGCGCGCCGTTCTTCGATTCCACCTTCGCGCCGATCATGGTGCCGCTGCTGATCGCCGTGCCGTTCGGGCCGATGCTCGCCTGGAAGCGGGGCGACTTGCTCGCCGCTGCCCAGCGGCTGATGGCTGCCGCCGGCATCGCGCTTGCAGTCATGATTCTCGTTTATGCCTTCACGGTCGGCGGCCCGGTTCTGGCCCCGGTCGGCATCGGCATCGGCGTCTGGCTGATCCTCGGCGCAATCTCCGAAATCGCCTTCCGCTCCAAGCTGTTCACCGGTCCCCTGAACACCGCCTTTCGCCGCGCCTCCGGCCTGCCGCGCTCGGCCTGGGGCACCACGCTGGCTCACATGGGCGTCGGTTTCACCGTCATCGGCATCGTCTCGGTCACGGCGTATGAGAGCGAGACCATCGTTTCCATGAAGCCCGGCGAGACAATCGATGTCGCCGGCTACGAACTGACGCTCGAGGGTTTCTCGCCGTTTCAGGGCCCGAACTACCGCGACCAGGTCGCCCATATCGCCGTTCGTGAAGGCGGCGCCGTGATCGGCACGCTCAATCCGGCCCGTCGAATCTATGTGGCCAGCGGCCGGCCGACCACCGAGACGGCCATCCGGACCATGTGGTTCAGCCAGCTCTACGTTTCGCTTGGCGAGGGCGCCGGCGACGGCGGGGTGGCGGTACGCGCGTACTACAAGCCGTTCGTCACGCTGATCTGGCTCGGCGCCGTCGTCATGGTGATTGGCGGGATCGTGTCGCTGTCCGACCGCCGTCTCAGGGTCGGCGCGCCGCGCCGCGCCCGTGCGACCAGCGCTCCGGCGCCGGCGGAATGAGCCCTCTAGTGACCCTCGCGCGCCGCCTGTTCGCAGCCCTTGCCGTGGTCGCCGCGCTGATGGCCCCCCCGCTGATGGCCCCCGCCTGGGCAGTCCAGCCGGACGAGATATTGCAGGATCCGGCAATGGAGGCACGCGCCCGTGACATCTCCACGGAGCTGCGCTGCCTGGTCTGCCAGAACCAGTCGATCGACGATTCCAACGCCCCGCTGGCCCGCGACCTGCGCATCCTGGTGCGCGAGCGGCTGGAGGCCGGCGACAGCGACGCCGAGGTGCTGGATTTCATCGTCGCCCGCTACGGCGAATTCGTGCTGCTGAAGCCGCGCCTTGCCACCAACACCCTGATCCTGTGGTCGACGCCCGTGGTGCTGCTGGTGCTGGGCGGCCTTGCGATCTTCCTCGCCTCGCGCCGACGCCGATCCGATCCCGCCGCGCTGACGGATGAGGAAAAGCGCCGGATCGACGTGCTGCTGGAGCGTCAGGACTAAGAAAAGCCGCTCAGACCTTTTCGGGATGCTCGGTCAGCCACTCGGCCAAAGCCTTGTCGATGCGTGTTTGCCAACCCGGCCCGGTCGCACGGAACTTTTCCAGCACGTCGGCCGACAGGCGGATATTGATCGCCTGCTTCGGGTTGGCACTCGGCGGGCGGCCACGGCGAAGCACCGTTTCGCCCTTTAGCAGATCGGCTTCGCGAAACCACTCTTCTGTCAGATCGGGAGCGTCATCCGGATCAATCCAATCCGAGGTCTCCGGCGCGGTGTCGGAGGAAGATCTTTCTTTCCCGTCCATTTGCGAACCTCATCGAGATGACGCGTCGGGAGTTTTCCCGGTGCGTCCATACCATCACCACCACCCGGCCTAGCAAGGCACCGACGGTGATATAGCGTGTTTCACCGTAATCGTGCCGATCGTCGACTCGGGTATAATTGAAGTCTTCGAATACAGCTCCCGCGTCGGCGAAATCGAGCCCCCGTTCCGCCAGCGTTCTGTCGCGCTTTTCTGGATCGAAGCTGATTTTCATCTATTTTTTGTATCTACATAAAATAGCGGCGCGTCAATGTAATTCAAGCATCGTCAGGTAGACGCGGAAACGCTTACGTGCAAAAGCGATCTAAAAACAGGATGGAGAGAAACATGGCCCTCGGACAGCGCGTGACCTTCACAGGCAGCCTCGGCGACGAACTTGCCGCCCGGCTCGACCTGCCGGCCGGCGAAATCCACGCCTTCGCGCTCATCGCCCATTGTTTTTCCTGCTCCAAAGAACAGCTGGCCACCGCCCGTATCTCGACGGAACTCGCCAAGCGCGGCATCGCCGTGCTGCGGTTCGATTTCACCGGCCTCGGGTCCTCACAGGGCGAATTCGCCAACACCGACTTCTCTTCCAACGTTCAGGACCTGGTGAAGGCGGCGGACTACCTGCGCCAGACCTACGAGGCGCCGAAGATCCTGATCGGCCACAGCCTCGGCGGCGCGGCGGTCCTGGCCGCCGCCGGCGAGATCCCGGAGGCCAGGGCGATCGTCACCGTCGGCGCACCGGCCTCGACAGAGCACGTGGTGAAGAATTTCGAAGCGGAAGTTGATAAAATCGAGGCCGACGGGCAAGCAACCGTCAATCTCGTCGGCCGTCCCTTTCTGATCCGCAAGGAATTCCTGGACGACGTGCGCGGCCAGGACCTGCTCGACAAGGTCGCGCACCTGAAGCGGCCGCTATTGGTGCTGCATTCGCCGACCGACGAGGTGGTCGGCATCGACAATGCCCGCCAGATCTACGAGGCAGCCAAGCATCCCAAGGGCTTCATCGCGCTGGACGGGGCCAACCACCTGCTGACCAATCGCGGCGACGCGGCGTTTGCCTCCGAGATCATCGCCGCCTGGGTCGCCCGCTATCTGGACCTTGGCCCCGCCGCCGAGAACATTACCCACGAAACCGGCGTGACGGTCATGGAATCCGGCGAAGGCCGGTTCCAGCAATACGTCCACGCCGGCCCGCACCGGCTGATCGCCGACGAGCCGACGTCGGTCGGCGGTACCGACACCGGGCCTTCGCCCTACGATTTCGTCTCGATGGGCCTTGCTGCCTGCACCTCGATGACGCTGCGCATCTACGCCGAGAAGCGCAAGATGCCGCTCGGCCGGATCACGGTTCGGGTGACGCACGGCAAGATCCACGCCGAGGATTGCGCCGACTGCGCCGAGGGGTTCGTTGGCAAGATCGACCGTTTCGAGCGCCACATCAGCGTCGAGGGTGAGTATGACGAAGCGACTCAGGCGAAAATCCTCGAAATCGCCGACAAATGCCCCGTTCATCGCACGTTGGACGGGAGAACCGCGATCGTGACGAAGTTGGACGAGCTTGACGCGGAATAACCCGCGTATGGTGCGAACCGGCTTATCTGGACAAGCCCGAATTCCGACCGGCCTTTCACGGTTCCCGTGAAGATCAAGTCGCGGCACACGGCAAATAAATCCTGAAGGACGCCGGGCTGGACAAGGCGTTCTGACCAGTAGGCTCTCCGCGCTGGCTCTTTCGCCCAGACAACTGAATTTCTCTGTAACCTTACCGATATTTAATCCGCCCGACAGGCGGCTGTAAGGCGACGCACCCCATATTGGCTCGTGAAGGCGGGGGGAAGACTGACCCGCTCAAGGGACTTCACGAGGAGAGTTTCAATGTCACACTTCAACCAGACCACCGCGCCGCGGCGGGTTCGCTCGGTCCTGATGGCCGGTACGGCGGCACTTGCTATCGCCGGTGCAGCCACGGGCGCGGGGCTGCTGTCGCCCGAATATGCGAGCGCCGAGAACGTCAGCGCCAAGGTCGAGCCCGTCCAGGCTTATGATTTCGCCGATCTCGTCGAGGCCGTCAGCCCGGCGGTCGTCAGCGTCGTCGTCGAGGGCTCCAGCGCCGAGATGGTCTCCAACGACATGCCCGGCATGCCCGATCTCGACGGCCTGCCGAAGGATCATCCCTTCCGCAAGTTCTTCAAGGACTTCGAGGACCAGTTCGGCCAGGGCGGCCCTGACTCCAAGAAGGGCCCGCGCAGTGGGCCGAAGCGGATGGGCCAGGGTTCCGGCTTCATCATTTCCGAGGACGGCTATGTGGTGACCAACAACCACGTCGCCGGCGAAGCCCAGAAGATCACCGTCACCACCAAGGACGGCACGGAATACGACGCCGAGCTGATCGGCACCGATCCGAAGACCGATCTGGCACTGCTCAAGATCGAGTCCGACACCGACCTCCCGTACGTCGAATTCGCCGACCATGACGCGCGCGTCGGTCAGTGGGTCGTTGCCGTCGGCAATCCGTTCGGCCTCGGCGGCACTGTCACCGCGGGCATCATCTCGGCAGACGGCCGCGACATCGGCTCGGGCCCCTATGACGACTACATCCAGATCGATGCCCCGGTGAACCGCGGCAACTCCGGCGGCCCGACGTTTACGGTCGACGGCAAGGTGCTCGGCGTCAACACGGCGATCTTCTCGCCGTCCGGCGGCAATGTCGGCATCGCCTTCGCGATCCCCGCCGACGTGGCGATCCCGGTCATTCAGGAGCTGAAGGAGAAGGGCACGGTCAGCCGCGGCTGGCTCGGCGTCCAGATCCAGCCTGTCAGCCAGGACATCGCCGACTCGCTCGGCCTCGATGAGCCGCAGGGCGCCATCGTCGCCTCGATCCTTGGCACCGGCCCGGCCGGCGACTCCGGCATCGAATCCGGCGACGTCATCCTGTCGGTCAACGGCAAGCCAGTCGAGGACGCCCGCGATCTTGCCCGCAAGATCGGCAACCTGGATCCCGACGAGGACGCCAAGCTCGAAATCTGGCGCGACGGCGAAACCGTCGACCTGTCGGTGAAGCTGGGCGCCCAGCCGACCGAGAAGAAGCAGGTCGCCATGGTCGCGCCCGAAGAGGCTCCCTCGGCTGAAGTCGAGAACGAGAAGCTCGGCCTGGTGTTCGCTCCCGCCGGCGACGAAGCCGGAGTGCGCGTCACCGACGTCGATCCCGACGGCGAAGCCGCCCGCAAGGGTCTGCGCGAAGGCGATGTGATCGTCGAGGCCGGTGGCGCCGAGATTACCGATCCTGCCGACCTCACCAAGGCGGTCGAGAACGCCGAGGAGAAGGGCCGCAAGGCCGTACTCCTCCGGGTCAAGACCGGCGACAGCGAGCGTTTTGTAGCGCTGTCGCTGCGTAAGGCCTGAGTCAGGTCGAAGGAACGGGACGGTGCGGTCTCCTCTCGCCCCCGCCGCAATGCCGTCCCCGGCGGCAGGTCGGTCTAACCGGCCTGCCGTTTTCTCGGCCCATGCTTTACACTTGGGCGCGATGAAGATTCTCGTAATTGAAGATGACAGTGAAGCCGCGCAGTACCTGACCAAGGGCCTGCGCGAATTCGGTCATACGGTCGACCTTGCCGGAGACGGCGAGGAAGGCTTCGAACTGGCCCGCGACGGGACCTATGACGTCATGGTCGTGGATCGCATGCTGCCCAAGCGGGACGGCCTGTCCGTCATCATGGAGCTGCGCGACAAGCAGAATTCCACGCCCGTCCTGATCCTCTCCGCGCTCGGCGAGGTGGACGACCGGGTCAAGGGCCTGCGTGCCGGCGGCGACGACTATCTTGCCAAGCCCTATGCATTCTCCGAACTGGTCGCCCGCGTCGAGGCACTTGGCCGCCGGCGCGGCACCACCGATGTCGAGACCATGCTGACGGTCGGCGACCTCGAGCTCGACCGCCTGGCCCACCGCGTCCAGCGCGGCGGCACGACGATCCCTGTCCAGCCGCGCGAATTCCGCCTGCTCGAGTACCTCATGCGCCACGCCGGCCAGGTGGTGACCCGCACCATGCTGCTCGAAAACGTCTGGGACTATCATTTCGACCCCCAGACCAACGTCATCGACGTGCACATGTCGCGGCTGCGCTCCAAGATCGACAAGGGCTTCGACGCGCCCCTCCTGCACACCGTGCGCGGCGCCGGCTACATGATCCGCGAAGGCGAGTTTTGAGGGACCGGAGGTCCCCGCGCTCCCACCAGGACCGTTCGACAGGCAGCGGCCGTCCTCATGCGGCCTTGTGCCCTGGGTTTGATCCGGGGCCCGGATCGGTATCGCCAATTGCCGGGCGCCCCGCGCCGTGCTTCAAGGGCGTGTCATGTTCGAAGCCCTGAAACTCCTCAAGTCGACGGCGTTCCGCCTGTCGCTGATCTATCTGGCGGTCTTCGCGGTCTTCGCCGGTCTTCTGATCGCCTATCTGTCCTGGAACACCTGGGTCATCTTCTCCCGCCAGATGGTCGATACGATCGACGCCGAGGTGCAGGGCCTGGCCGAGCAATACCGGCTCGGCGGGGTGCTGCGGCTCATCCAGGTCATCGACCAGCGCACCGGCAATCCCTCCAGCTCGCTCTATCTTCTCGAAGATCCGCAGGGCAACCGGCTGACCGGCAATATCGCCTCCGTTCCCGATTCAATCTGGAAAGCCGAGGACATCTCCCGGGTGCGCTACGAGCGCTTCAACGAGACCGCCGGATCTCGCCATGAAGCGCTGGTGCGCGTGTTCCAGCTGCCCGGCGGGTTTCGCCTGCTGGTGGGCCGCGATATCGAGGAGCGCCGCCGGCTGCAGGACATCATCTGGCGAGCGACCCTGCTCGCCGTCGGCCTGATGATTGTTCTGGGTATCGGCGGCGGCTACTACGTCAGCCGGCGCATCCTGGCGCGCATCGACGCGGTTGCCGAAACCAGCCGCACGATCATGGCCGGCGACCTGTCGCAGCGCATGGCGCTGTCGGGCTCGGACGACGAATTCGACCGGCTGGCGTCGGGCCTCAACGCCATGCTCGAACGCATCGAGCGCCTGATGCACGGGTTGAAGGAAGTCTCCGACAACATCGCCCACGACCTGAAGACGCCGCTGACGCGCCTGCGCAGCCGTGTCGAGGCGGCCCTGCGCGCCGAGCCCACCGAAGAGGGTTACCGGGAGGCGCTGGAAACGACAATCGAGGAGTCCGACCGGTTGATTGCCGTCTTCAACGGCCTCTTGATGATCGCGCGTGCCGAGGCCGGCGCGGCCGGCGCGAGTTTCGGCCTTGTAGATCTGGCCGATGTCGCCCGCGACGTGGTCGAGCTCTATGAGCCCGTCGCCGAGGAGGCCGGGCTGGCGCTGACGGTCGATGCGACGGACAAGGCGACGGTCGACGGCAATCGCGAGCTGATCGGGCAGGCTATCGCCAATCTCGTCGACAACGCGCTGAAATACGGCCAGCAGAATACGGGCGAAACGGACGGGTCCGTTACAGTCATCGTGCGTAACGAGGGCGATCGTGCGGAAATCGCCGTTGCGGATCGTGGTCCGGGAATTCCTGAGGAATTGAAGCCGAAGGTCGTCGAGCGCTTCGCCCGGCTGGAGGAAAGCCGTTCGGCGCCCGGCGCGGGACTCGGCCTCGCCCTTGTCGCTGCCGTTGCGCGTCTGCATGGCGGCCAATTACGTCTGGACGACAACAATCCCGGCCTCAAGGCCGTCCTCGATCTTCCCGCCGTCGCCAAGGACACGGACAGCGCCTGAGCCGGTCGTGCCGGTTTTTCCGTCCTCAGCTTGCATCCGTGGTATTCGCCGCGCATCGTGCCGGAAAGACGTGATGTGGGGAAACGGCGAATGGCGAAAACGACCAGGAAGAAAGAACAATCGGCAGATGGTCTGCTCGCACATCTGATCGAGATGCCGGGAATCGTCGAAAATGCCGAGGCAGCCGAGTTTCTCGACGATTTGCTGGCCGAAGCGCGCGAAGCCAAGTGTCGCAAGCTCGCCAAACTCGAAAGAAAGGGCAAACCCGCCGAATTCCTGAAAGGCGCGTTGGAGGGATCGCCTTGGCTGCGCGGGCTTCTGACCGCCGATGCGCCCATGGCCGAGCGGGTGCTGTTTACCGATCCCGACGCGCATCTCGCAATCCTCAGCGCCACCGTTCGCGCAGACGTGAAGGCCGCCGAAGGCCGCGCCGGGGCCATGGAACTGTTGCGCCGCTACAAGAACGAAGCGGCCTCGCTGGTGGCGCTGTCGGATCTCGCCGGCGTCTGGTCGGTCGACCGTGTCATCGCCGCGATGACCGAGATTGCCGATACGGCGGTATCTTCATCCGTTGACTGGCTGCTCGCCGACGCGGCCCGGCGCGGCAAGCTGACGCTTGTCGATGAAAGCGCACCCTCAAGTGAATCCGGCTACATCGTGCTCGCCATGGGCAAGCACGGCGCGGGCGAGCTCAATTTCTCCTCCGACATCGACCTGATCGTCTTCTACGATCCCGTCCGCTGCCACGCGGCCGATCCGGACGAAGCCGAGGCGCTGTACGTCCGGATCACCCGCGATCTCGTCAAGCTGATGCAGGAGTTCACCGCCGACGGCTACGTCTTCCGCACCGACCTACGCCTGCGTCCCGATCCCGGCGCCACGGCGGTCGCCATCCCGCTCGACGCGGCGCTCGAATACTACGAGAGCATGGGCCAGAACTGGGAGCGCGCCGCCCTCATCAAGGCGCGGCCCTGTGCCGGCGATATCGCCGCGGGCGAGGCGTTCCTGCGCGAGATATCGCCCTTCATCTGGCGCAAGTACATGGATTTCGCCGCACTCGCCGACGTTCACGCCATGAAGCGCCAGATCCACGCCCACAAGGGCCACAGCGTGGTCGCCGTGCGCGGCCACAACCTCAAGCTCGGCCGGGGCGGCATTCGCGAAATCGAGTTCTTCGTCCAGACCCAGCAACTCGTCATCGGCGGGCGGCATCCCGAGTTGCGTACCCGGCGCACGCTCGACGCGCTCGACATCCTGGCCGAGGGCGGCTGGATAGAGGACACGGTGCGTGACGAACTGGCGGAGGCCTACCGCTTCCTGCGGCGCATGGAGCACCGCCTGCAGATCGTCGCCGACGAACAGACCCAGACCATGCCGTCCGATGAGGAGGGGCTGGAGGAATTCGCCCGCTTCGCAGCCTTCAAGGACGAGGCGGCGATGGCCGAGGCGCTGATTGTCCGGTTGCGGACCGTCCAGGGACACTATGCCCAGCTGTTCGAGGATGCCCCGACATTGTCGACCGATACCGGCAGCCTCGTCTTCACCGGCGACGACGACGATCCCGAAACACTGGAGACCCTGTCGCAGATGGGGTTCTCGAACCCCAGGGACGTCACCGCCGCCGTCCGCGCCTGGCATTACGGCCGTATTCCGGCCTCGCGCAGCAGCCGCGCCCGCGAGCGCCTGACGGAGCTGACGCCGGCGCTGCTCGAAGCGCTCGGCACGACCGCCAACCCGGATGCAGCCTTCCTCGCCTTCGATCATTTCATTTCCAGCCTGCCGGCCGGCGTCCAGCTGTTCTCGCTGTTGTGGTCGAACCCGCATCTGCTGAGCCTGCTTGCTGAAATCCTCGGCACCGCGCCGCGGCTCGCCGACCTGCTGTCGCGCCGCCCGCGCGTCTTCGCAGCCGTCCTGGAGCCCGATTTCTTCGATGCCCTGCCGAGCCGGGAGATGCTGGAGCCGCGTCTGGAGGCAACGCTGGCCGAAGCCGCGAGCTACGAGGATGCGCTCGACCGCGCCCGCATCTTCGGTCAGGAGCAGTCCTTCCTGATCGGTGTCCGGGTTCTGTCGGGCACGGTTTCGGCCGCCGATGCGGGCGGCGCCTTTGCGCGCCTCGCCGAGCTGCTGGTCGACCGGTTGCATCATCTGGCCGCCGGCGAGCTCGCCCGCACCCACGGCAAGATCAAGGCCGGCTCGGTCGCCGTCGTCGCCATGGGCAAGCTCGGCGGCGCCGAGATGGCCGCCAATTCCGACCTCGACCTGATCCTGCTCTACGACACCCCCGGCGAGGAGGACCCGCTCTCCGACGGCCCCAGGCCGGTGCACGCCTCCCAGTACTACATCCGCCTCACCCAGCGCCTCGTTGCCGCCCTGTCGGCTCCCACGGGCGAGGGAACGCTATACGAAGTCGACATGCGGCTGCGCCCCTCCGGGCGCGCCGGGCCACTGGCGCTGCATATCGAAGGCTTCGCCTCCTATCAGGCCGAGGAGGCCTGGACCTGGGAGCATCTGGCGCTGACCCGGGCCCGTGTCATCAGCGGGCCGGACAAGCTTGCCAGTGCAATCGATGGCGTTGTTCGCAAGGTGCTGACCGCCAAGCGGGCGCCGAAGAAACTGCGCGCCGATATCGTCGATATGCGCGAGCGTATCCACAAGGAGAAGGGCAGCGAGGACGTCTGGGAGATCAAGACCGTGCGCGGCGGCCTGATCGACGTCGAGTTCATCGCCCAGTACCTGCAGCTCGCCCACGCCCACAAGCACCCTGACGTCCTGTCGCCGAACACCGCCACCGCACTCGCCGCGGCGCGCAAGGCCGGCGTGCTGAAAAAGGGTGATGCGGAAATCCTGGAACCGGCGTGCGAGCTCTATCACGCGGTAACGCAGGTGCTGCGGCTGTGCCTCACCGGCCCCTTCGTTCCTGAGGACGCGCCGCGGGGCCTGGCGAGTCTGCTCTGCCGTGCCGCCGACATGCCCGACCTGTCACGGCTGGAGGCGCATCTGAAGGAAACGCAAGCGGGGGTAAAGGGGGTGTTCGACCGGCTGCTTGGCGACTGACGCGCCAGATTTCAGGCCGCCGTCGCGCTGTTTGGGCGTGTCGTCGCCGTGTGGATGTCCGGCAGGGCATCCGGCTTCTGCGGCAGGCGCACCGTGACGATGGTGCCCTTGCCTGGCGTCGAGCGGATGCGCAGCGCGCCGCCGTGCAGTTCCACCAGCGAGCGCGAGATCGCCAGCCCCAGGCCGGAGCCGGTATGCGAGCGCGTGAACTGGTTCTCGACCTGCTCGAAGGGCCGGCCAAGGCGGCGCACCGCATGGCCTTCGATACCGATGCCGGTGTCCTCGATCGAGATGGTGATGCCGCCCGACACCGAGCGCGCCCGCACCTTGATCGATCCGTTCTCCTCGTTGAATTTCACCGCGTTCGACAGAAGGTTCAGCATCACCTGCTTGAGCGCCCGCCGGTCGCCGCGCAGGCGGAGGTCGTTGCCGATGGCGATGGACGTGGAGATGTTCTTTTCGTCCGCCCTGAGCGAGGTGATGCGTACGCATTCGTCCGCGATCTCGCCCAGATCCACGTTCTCGACTTCGAGCTGATAGCGGCCCGCTTCGATCTTCGACATGTCGAGGATGTCGTTGATGACGTCGAGCAGGAACTCGCCGCTCATCCGGATGTCGCGGCAATATTCGTTGTACTTGTCGGAGCCGAGCGGCCCGAACGTGCCGCCTTCCATGATCTCCGAGAAGCCGATGATGGCGTTGAGCGGCGTGCGCAGCTCGTGGCTCATGTTGGCGAGGAATTCCGACTTCGACTTGTTGGCGAGTTCGGCCCGGGTCTTCTCCTGGGCGTAGCGCTCGGCCAGATCGACGAGCTGCTGTGCCTGCACTTCCAGCGTCTGGCGCGAGCGCCGCAGGTCCGCGACCGTTCCCAGCAACGCCCGCTCGCTTTCCAGCAGGCGCTCTTCCTGCTGTTTCAGCGCGGTGATGTCGGTGCCGACGCTGACGAAACCGCCGTCCTTGGTGCGCCGTTCGCTGATCTGCAGCCAGCGGCCGTCCTCGATCTGCGCCTCGTAGAGGCGGCCGAGATCACCGACCGGGCCTTCGATCTTCTCGTCGATCTGGACGATCGGCTGGTTGCTCTGCGCCATCACCAGTTCATAAGGCGTGCCGGCCTTGATCACGGCGTCGGGAAGCCGGTGCAGTTCCTGGTACTTGCGATTGCACAGCACCATCTGGTTGGCCGAATCCCAGAGGACGAAGGCTTCGGAGGTCGCCTCGATGGCGTCGCGAAGCCGCATGTCGGCGGTGGCGCTGCGCTCGGCCAGGCGCTGCTGCTCGGTGATGTCGACGGCGATGCCGACCAGATGCCGTTCCCCTGTCTTGTGGTCCGGAACGATCTCGGCGCGCGCCCTCAGCCAGATCCATGATCCGTCGGCGTGGCGCATACGGAAGGTCCGGTCGATGTGGCCGGACTCCTGCGTGGCGAGTGCGTTGGCGAGGTTGTAGAAATCTTCCTCATCCGGGTGCAGGAGCTGCGCGACGTCGCCCATCGACAGGACGGTGTCCTTTTCGTCTCGGCCGAGGATCTCGAACATCGAGCCCGACCAGAAGATGTGGCCGCGCGCCAGATCCCAGTCCCACATGCCGCAGCGCCCGCGGCGCAGCGCCGTGTCGAGCCGCACGCGGCTGGTGTCGTGGATGGTTTCCATCCGGGCCAGGTTGCCACCCTGCCAGCGGAACGCCAGGCCGATCAGCAGCAGCATCAGGTCGGTGGTGATGAAGATCGTGGTCGGCAGCGCCACGGCTTCGCGCCAGCGCGCCGAAATCGTATCGACGGGTTCGATCACGGCGACGTCGCCGAGCGGCGCGGAGAGGTGGCGAACCGTCACCAGCGCGTCGTTGCCGCCGGGCAGGCTGGCGTTGAAGACGCCGGCGCGGGCGCCAAACGTCGTCAGCGGCTGCGCCGCGCCGAGCACGTCGATCAGGCCGGCGTTCTGGAAGCCGTGGGTTTCCGGCAGGCCGGCCACGATCCGTCCCGACGCGCCGGTGACGAGGATCATCTGGCCGATTTGCGATGCGCGCTCAGCCGTTGCTTCGGCCAGCGCGATCTGCGCCAGCGCTTCGGTGCCGGCCGGATTGGCGGGGGCTGTCTCGTTCAGCGCCGCGTCGCTCAATGCCGCGTCGAGCCGGGCCGCGACCACATCGGCGGTCATGCTCAATTCGCGGCGCACCGCGATCTCGGCGTCGTTTCGCGCCCTTATGTTCACCGCCAGGGTGGCGGCGATGACCGACAAAAACAGTACGATGAGAAGAGGCGTGATCAGCCACCGGAAAACCGGCTCCGCCCGCACCAGTCCTGCATAGGTGGGCGCCGCGATGTCGCGCGCCAGTCCCTGAAATGCAGATACACTTTCCCCCATGCGCCCAAGGCGCCGAACGGACTCCGTCCGTAGCATATTTTGACCCCCGTTCGGAATGCCTCGACAAGGCCACTTGCCGAAGCGCCGCATCTCTTCCGAATTGAACTATTCGAATCAAATGCGAGGTGATTTGGCAAGCGTTCAAAGAGGGGCCGGTAAGCTTTTATTAATGTGAGTCCCGATTGCAACGGCGGCAAAGCGATTCTTTTGACGGAATTACTCGCCCTTCCGGCTGGAACCGTACAGTTAATCCAGGCTGCGCTGGACGATGTCGGCGGTGTCGCGCGAGAGGCCATCGCGAGCGGCGATGCGCTTTAGTTCTGCCTCCGCGGCCGCGCGCCGCACCGGCTCCAGGACACGCCAGCTGCGGAAGGCCGACAGCAGGCGTGCGGCGACCTGCGGATTGATCGCGTCGATCTCCAGGATGA
Organism: uncultured Tepidamorphus sp.; assembly: GCA_905479765.1. Classification (GTDB taxonomy): domain Bacteria; phylum Pseudomonadota; class Alphaproteobacteria; order Rhizobiales; family Tepidamorphaceae; genus Microbaculum. The sequence continues at coordinate 13,469 of CAJQNW010000341.1, forward strand.
AATCGGCGACGAACCGGTAGCCGGCGCCGTCGGCGCGGTTGAACTGGGTCGGATTAGCTGCGGCGAAGGCCCCGACAAGTGCCCGCACCCGGTTCGGATTGGATGTCGAAAAGGCCGAATGCCGGGTCAGGTTCGCGACCCTCTCGAGCGTGTCGCCGCCCGGCATCGTCGCCTGCAGGCTGAACCATTTGTCGAGCACCAGAGGGTCGGTGTGATAGCGCGCGAAGAAATCGTCGAGCGCGTCTGCGGCCTGCGCGCAGCCCTGCCGCGTCAGCGCGCTTAGCCCGGCGATCCGGTCGGTCATGTTGTCGGCGTTGCGGTAATGGCGTTCGGCGACCGTGATGCCTTCGGCACCACTCCCGGCGATCAGGCTAAGCGCGGTATTGCGAAGCGTCCGGCGGCCGGCGCTTTCCGCATCCGGACTGTAGGGCTCGTTCGATCCTGTCCGGCGATAGACGTCGCTCAAGGCGTCGCCCAGCTTGTCGCCAATCAGGCCGCGCAGCCATTCGTCGGCGGCGTGGATCGCGTCCGGGTCGACGTCGCGGGCGATTTCGCGGGCAATGTCGGCTTCCGAGGGCAGGGCCAGCACCTGGGCGCGGAAGGCGGGATCCAGCGTCTCGTCCTCGATGGAAGCCCTCAGGGAGGCGAGGAAACGCGGGTCGATCCTCGGCTTCTTGCCAGCCGCGAGCGCTGCCTGCGCATCGACCAGCAGACGGGTCGCCAGCGACTGCACCGCCTGCCAGCGGTTGAACGGGTCGCTGTCTCGTGCTGCGGCGAACAGCAGGTCGTCGGCCGTCAGGTTCGAGGTGAGCTTCACCGGCGCGGAGAAGCCGCGCAGCAGCGACGGCACCGGCTTGTCGGGAAGATCCGTGAAGACGATACGTTCGCGCGACGACGTCAGTTCGATGAGGCCGTCGTGCACCGCCTTGCTGTCGGTCTTCAACCCCTCGATCTCGTTGCCGTCGGGGCCCAGCAGGGCAAAGGCGATCGGGATCGGCACCGGCGACTTCGAAGGCTGGCCCGGCGTCGGCGGGCAGGCCTGCTCCAGCACCAGTTCGTAGGCGTGCGAGCTTGCGTCGTAGCGGCCGCTGGCGGTGACCTCGGGCGTGCCGGCCTGCCGGTACCACACCATGAAGCTGTCGAGATTTCGGCCTGTGGCGTCGGTGAAGCAGGCGAGGAAATCCTCGATCGTCGCTGCCGTTCCGTCCTGGCGCTCGAAGTACAGGTCCATGCCTTTGCGGAAATCCTCCGCCCCGAGCAGCATCTTCAGCATGCGGATCAGCTCGGCGCCCTTCTCGTAGACGGTCGCCGTATAGAAATTGTTGATTTCCCGGTAGGATTTCGGGCGAACCGGATGCGCCAGCGGGCCTGCGTCCTCGACGAACTGATGCGCCTTCAGGGTGCGCACGTCGGAGATCCGCTCGACCGCTCGTGAGCGCACGTCGGAGGAGAATTCCTGGTCGCGGAACACCGTCAGCCCTTCCTTCAGGCAGAGCTGGAACCAGTCGCGGCAGGTGATGCGGTTGCCGGTCCAGTTGTGGAAATACTCGTGCGCGATGATCGCTTCGATGTTGGCGTAGTCGGTATCGGTCGCCGTCTCGGGGCTCGCCAGGACGTACTTGTCGTTGAAGACGTTCAGTCCCTTGTTCTCCATCGCGCCCATGTTGAAATCGGACACGGCGACGATGTTGAAGACGTCGAGATCGTACTCGCGCCCGAAGGCCTCCTCGTCCCAGCGCATCGATCGCTTCAGCGCTTCCAGCGCGTAGTCGCAGCGATCTTCCTTGCCCTTCTCGACATAGATGCCGAGCTCCACGTCGCGGCCCGACGCGGTGACGAACCGGTCGCCGACATGACCGAGGTCGCCGCCGACCAGCGCGAACAGGTAGGACGGCTTGGGGAAGGGGTCGTGCCAGATCGCGAAGTGCCGGTCGGTGCCGGGCAGGTCGCCGGCCTCTTTCGGATTGCCGTTCGAAAGCAGGATCGGCGCGTCGGATTTCCGCGCCTCGACGCGCACCGTGTAGACCGCCAGCACGTCCGGGCGGTCCGGGAAATAGGTGATGCGCCGGAAGCCCTCGGCCTCGCACTGGGTGCAATAGATGTCGCTGGAGCGGTAGAGCCCCATCAGCCGGGTGTTGGCGCTCGGGTCGATGACGGTGCCGATCTCCAGCACAAAGGCGCGGCCGGGCGGATTGGCGATCGTCAGGCCGTGCGCGTCCTGGCGGTAGGCGGAGCCAGGGAGGGGGACGCCGTCGAGTTCAAGCGACGTCAGCTCCAGGTCTTCGCCGTCGAGGTCGAGTTCGCCGCCGTTCGATTGCGGATTGGGCCGCATGTGCATCCGGCTCGTCACCCGCGTGCGTTGCGGGTCGAGGCGGAAGTCGAGCTCGACGCGATCGACGAGATAGGCCGGCGGTGCATATTCTTCGAGCCGCACGACCGGCGCCTGGTCCTTTGCCATCTGGCGATACTCCTGAAGGGCTGATCGGGCGAGATTTAAGCGGTTGTCCGTACTGCGCCAAGCCCCGAATGGGGAACGGGGGGATTTGCCGCGGATATTCGGCCGGCGATCATACCTCGCCCGATAAACGTCATTGCCGGGATTGACCCGGCAATCTCAGGCATGTGGCACGAGATGCCCGGATCAAGTCCGGGCATGACGTAAGCACCGACTAAGGCCGCCCGGCCCGGTCCGTGCCTACCGTTCCAGCCGCCAGGTTTCGCCCGACAGCGGCGCCTGGCGTGGCATGCCCCATTCGAATCCGGCCTCGGCGAGCAGGCACCACAGGTAGTCGGCCATCGAGCGGCGCACGAACAGGCGGAACACCGGGCCGCCTTTCTCCTCATCGGATGCGGTTTGCCAGAGCGTTGCCTGCGCGGCGCCGAAGTTGGAGCCGGCGACCTCGCCTTCGGTGAAGGCCGACCGGTCCATGTCGAGCGTCGTCAGCTTCATCAGCATCCCGCGCGCCTTCGGCCCGGCCAGGTCGATCGCCGCGTAGTAGGACGAAACGTCCGTCACCTGGTGGTGGATGCCCGATAGCGCCTTGCCCAGCTTGTCGGCCAGCGCGGCGTGCGCGTTGTCCGGCGTGACGATCCAGAACTCGTCCGGGCCGGTCCACAGGATCGCGGTGTCGCCCTTGCGCGTCGCCCTGCAGGCCGTCGGCAGCGAAGCGCCGGCCACACCGGTCACGGTCTTGGCGATCTTTGCCGGATCGCCGCGCAGGATCAGCTTGCCGAGGAAAGGCACCTCGCTCAGACGGGCGGCATGTTCCATCGCCTTGATCGTGGACCGATGGGCGAGGGGAGACCGGCGGAGGGCGGTGTGCGTGTCGGTCATGATCAATTCACCGTGCGGACGTGCGGCGATCGCCGGCTGGGCCCTGGATCAAGTCCGGGGCACGCGTTTGTTCGGGGGGTAAGGCCTGAGCGACAAAGAAATACCTCGTGTCCCGGACTTGATCCGGGACCCGGAAGCCGCACCGCACGGCGCTTGCGGGGTTTCAGCACCTCAGACATCCCCGTCCTCCCGCATTTTCAGGAAATCCGTTTCGGTGACCTTCACCGGGATTGGCGTACCGCCCTTGCGCGACACCCACAGCCGCTCGCCCATGCGCGCCCCGCCGGATTCCACCATCGCCATCGCGATGGATCGGCCAATCGTCGGGCTGTCGTAGCTCGATGTCACATGGCCGAGCATCGGCACCGGTTTTTCGGCCGGCTCGGTCGCGGTCGCGATCACATGCGCGCCTTCCTCCAGCATCAGGGTCGGGTCTTCGGTCAGCAGGCCGACAAGCTGCTTGCGGTCGGTACGCACCGTATCGGAGCGCGACAGCGAGCGCTTGCCGATAAAGTCGCCCTTGGCCTTGGAGACGATCCAGTCCATGCGCAGGTCGGCCGGCGTCACCGTGCCGTCGGTTTCCTGGCCGACGATGACGAAGCCCTTTTCGGCGCGAAGCAGATGCATCGCCTCGGTGCCGTAGGGCTGGATGCCATATGGCTGGCCGGCCTCCATCACCTTGTCCCACAGCCACGCGCCATAGTCGGCGGCGATGTTGATCTCGTAGGCGAGCGCGCCGGTGAACGAGATCCGGAACACGCGCACCGGCACACCGTCGATGGTGGCGGTCGTGTGGCTCATGAACTCGAATTTTTCCGGGTCCGGATCGATGCCGTCGCACAGCTCGGCGACGACGCGCCAGCTGTCCGGCCCCGACAGACTCGCCACCGCCCATTCCTCGGTAACGGTGGTCATATAGACCTCCAGGTCTGTCCACTCGGTCTGGATGTAGTCCTCCAGATGCGTCAGCACCCGCGCCGCGCCGCCCGTCGTGGTGGTCATGTGGAAATGGTCGTCGGCGAGGCAGGCCGTCACGCCGTCGTCCATCACCATGCCGTCCTCGCCCAGCATCAGCCCGTAGCGCGCCTTGCCGGGGGCGAGCTTCGACCAGGCGTTGGTGTAGACGCGGTTGAGGAAGGTGCGGGCGTCCTTGCCGCGGATGTCGATCTTGCCGAGCGTCGAGGCATCCAGCGCGGCGACGCTCTCGCGCGCCGCCAGGCTCTCGCGCCGCACCGCCGCCTCGAAGCTCTCGCCGGGGCGCTGATAAGCGCGCGCGCGCAGCCAGTCGCCGACCGGCTCGAACACCGCGCCGTTCGACTTGTGCCAGTCGTGCATCGGCGTCACGCGTCGCGGATGGAAGTGATCGCCGACGTGCTGGCCCGCCATCGCCGCGAAGGTGACCGGTTTCCACGGCTGGCGATACGTGGTGGTGCCGACCTGCCAGATCGGTTTCTTCAGCGCATCGGCGACCAGCGCAAACGCGTTCATGTTGGCGACCTTGCCCTGGTCGGTTCCCATGCCGGACGTGGTGTAGCGCTTGGCGTGCTCGATGGAATCGTAGCCTTCGTTGACCGCCAGCTTCAGGTCCTTGGTGGTGACGTCGTCCTGCAGGTCGATCCAGGCGCGCACCTTGTGCCTGGGCCGGCCGGACGGGATTTCGGGGATCACGCGCGGCGTGCCTTGCGGCCGTTCGGCGCCTTCGACCTTCGGCGGGCGCTCGGCCTTCGCCGGGATGCCGGCCTTGGAGGCTGCGTCCGCGCCGGCCCTGGCGCCTTCCTTCAGGCAGCCGTCGAGATCGAAGGTCGCCGCCGCCGATCCCGCCGAACGCTCCTTCTGCCAGGACTGGCCGGGCCGGAAGGCGCTCAAGTCCTCGTCATAGACAAGCTTGCCGCGCGACTGGGAGAACAGCGCGATGTTCGGCATCCACCCGCCGGAGACCGCCAGCAGGTCGCATTCGATCGCCGTGACCGGGCCTTCGACGCCGCCTGAGTCGCTCATCCGCCGCACCGTGGCCCCGGAGACCCGCTGGGCGCCCGACGTCCCGACGATCGCGGCGCCTGGATGAATCGAGATGCCGTGCTCGGCCGCCGTGCTCAGCAGGCCGCCGTCGATGTCACGCCGCAAATCGACGATGCCGGCGACGCGGGCGCCCGATGACTGCAGGTCGAAGGCCGCCTCCCAAGCGGAATCGTTGTTGGCGAAGACAAGCACGCGCTTGCCCGGCAGTACGCCGTAACGGTGGGTGAAGGTGCGCGCCGCGCCGGCCAGCATGATGCCCGGCCGGTCGTTTTCATGAAACACCAGCGGCCGCTCGACTGCGCCCGTCGCCAGCACCACTTCCCTGGCCCGTACCCGCCACACCCGCTGGCGCGGCAGGTTCGCGGGCTGGTCGTTGGGCGCCAGGTGATCGGACACCCGCTCCCACAGTCCGACGAAATTCTGCGCATAGTAGCCGAACGCCGCCGTCCGCGTGAGAACCGTGACGTTGTCCATGCCGGCAAGCTCGGCCGCGATGCTTTCGACCCACGCGGTCGGCGCCATGTCGCCGAGATTGACCTTGTCGGGATCGACCGACAGCAACCGTCCGCCGAGCGCGGCCGTCTCTTCGGCGAGGATCACGCGGGCTCCAGCCTTCGCCGCCGTCAGCGCCGCCATCAGCCCGGCCGGTCCTCCGCCGGCGACCAGCACGTCGCAGTGCCGGTTGATCGACTCGTAGCGGTCCGGGTCCGGCGCGCCGGGCGCCTTGCCGAGCCCGGCCGCCTTGCGGATGAACGGCTCGAAGGCCATCCAGTTGCCGAGCGGGCCCATGAAGGTCTTGTAGTAGAAGCCCGCCGGCAGGAAGGCCGAGAACAGGTCGTTGACCGCACCGACGTCGAATTTCAGCGACGGCCATACGTTCTGGGCGAGCGCTTCCAGTCCGTCGTAGATCTCCTGTTCGGTGACGCGGGTGTTGGGATCGGTGCGCGCCGCATCGCTGCCGATCTGGACGAGCGCGGTCGGATCCTCGGAACCGGCGCCGAAGATGCCGCGCGGGCGGTGATACTTGAAGCCGCGCGCCACCATGTGCTCGTCGTTGGCCAGCAGCGCCGAAGCGAGCGTATCGCCGGGATGGCCGGAGAAGTCGCGCCCGTCGAAGCGGAAGCGGACGACCTTGCTGCGGTCGATCAGCCCGCCGGACGCGCGGCGGTTGGGTTGCGCGGTCATCGGCAGCCGCCCTTTGCCAAGAAGCCCGCCACCATTCCTACGTCATTGCCGGGCTTGACCCGGCAATCTCGAGCCGGCTCCCGCCGATTGGCGGTCAGCACGGCGAAACCGCAGCCAGATCCCCGGGTCAAGACCGGGGATGACGTGCAAATGGAAGGCGCGATGCTCCGCATCATTTCGGCTCCTCCGGCCGCATGACCTTGACCGCGTCGTTGCCCGAGCCGATCGGCGCTTCGCCGGACGGCGTGGCCGGTTCGACCGTCGTCACCTTCGGCGGTTTCGCGCCGATCTCGTAGACGGCGAGGATCTCGTCGGTCGCGGTATTGCGCAGCATGTTGAAGAAGCGCCGGCAGCCGGCGGTGTGAACCCAGCGCTCGGCGAACAGGCCCTTGGGATTGTTGCGCAGGAACACGAAGTCGGCCCACTGCTCGTCGGTCAGCTCCTCGCCGTTTGCCGGGCGCGCGACATGCGCCTCGCCGGCGTTCGAGAACTCCGACTGGTCGCGGGTTCCGCAATAGGGGCAGGTGATCAGGAACATCGGGCTTCTCTCAAACGCTTCGCCGTGCAGCTTCTGGGTCCCGGATCAGGTCCGGGACACGCGGCCTGTGTGTGTCGCACTGTCCGTGCCCCAAAAAAGATCTCGTGCCCTGGACTTGATCCAGGGCCCACAGCAACGGTTGCGGCAGACGAAGAACCATCTCCATACCCATCAGTGAGCCACGGCCGCGGCGCCGTGTTCGGCAACCAGCGCGCCGGAATGGAACCGGTCGAGCGCGAAGGGTGCTGCGATCGGATGCGGATCGTCCTTGGCCACCGTCCAGGCGAAGACGTGGCCCGACCCCGGAGTCGCCTTCCAGCCGCCCGTCCCCCAGCCGCCGTTGATGTAGAAGCCCTTCACCGGCGTCTTCGAGATGATCGGGCTGGCGTCCGGGCACGTATCGACGATGCCGCCCCACTGGCGCATCATCCTGAGCCGCGCGACCGGCGGCAGCAGCTCGCACAGCGAGGCCATCTGGTGCTCGATGATGTCCATCGAGCCGCGCTGCGTATAGGACGTATGCGCGTCGATGCCCGCCCCGATGACCAACTCGCCCTTGTCGGACTGGCTGCAGTAGACGTGCACCGCGTTCGACATGATCACGCAGGGCACCAGCGGCTTGATCGGCTCGGAGACCAGCGCCTGCAGCGGATGGCTCTGGATCGGCAGCTTAATGTCGAGCATCGAGGCGATCACGGAGGTATGCCCGGCGGTGACGCAGGCGACCTTCGGCGTCTTGATGAAGCCGCGCGTGGTCTCCACGCCCGTGACCGCGCCCTTGGCGGTCTTGATGCCGGTCACCTCGCACTGCTGGATGATGTCGACGCCCATCGCGCTGCACGCCCGCGCGTAGCCCCACACCACCGCGTCATGCCGGTTGGTGCCGCCGGAGCGCTGCAATGTGGCGCCCAGCACCGGATAGCGGATGTCCTGCGAGATGTTGATGACCGGGCAGAATTCCTTCACCTGCTTGGCGTCGAGCCACTCGGAATCGACGCCGTTCAGCCGGTTCGCCTCGACGCGGCGCTTCAGGCCGCGGCCTTCGCCCTCGTCGTGGGCGAGGTTCAGCACGCCGCGGTGGCTCATCATGATGTTGTAGTTGAGTTCGCGGCCGAGCGTTGTCCAAAGCTGCAGGGCGTGATTGTAGATCGCCGCACTCTCGTCGAAGAGATAGTTGGATCGGATGATCGTGGTGTTGCGGCCCGAATTGCCGCCGCCGATCCAGCCCTTCTCGATGACCGCGATATTGGTCATCCCGTGTTCCTTGGCCAGATAGTAGGCCGTCGCCAGCCCGTGGCCGCCGCCGCCGATGACGACGGCATCGTAACCGGGCTTCGGCTCGGGATTGCGCCACACCCGAGGCCAGCCCTGATGACCTTTCAGGCCTTCGCGGATCAGCGAGAAAACGGAATATCGCACAAGGCTTGCCCCGTTATGTGGTTGGCCCGTCGGGCCGTTTACAACACCTGCGAGCGTCCACCGAATCCCCGTCCGGAAGCAAGTGCTTCGCCGGTTCGTGCGGAGTCACGATTTCGCGTTGCAATACAACCCGTTCTTGCGTCGGAACCGTTTGTCATCTAGGAGCGATGATTGGTCTGATTGCGACATGCGGCGTTTCGGCTGTTGGTCGAAACGTTCCGCCTTCTGGAAAGAGCTCTAGAATGGACGCCAGCGTACAGCGTTCGCGCCGGATCGTTTTCTTTCTCGTGCCGAACTTTTCGATGATCGCATTCGCGACCGCGATCGAGCCCCTGCGCCTCGCCAACAGGCAGATCGGTCATCAATTCTATCAATGGCGGCTCGTCACCGAATCCGGGATGACCGGCATCGCGTCCAACGGGGTGAAGGTCGAGGTCGACGGATCGCTGGAGGACGAAAAGCGGCGGTTCCATTCCGACGAGAAACCCGACATGGTTTTCGTCTGCTCGGGCGTTTTTGTCGAGAAGTATGAATCGAAGTCGGTCAATTCCTGGCTGCGCCAGCTCCATCGCAGCGGCGTTACGGTCGGCGCCATGTGCACGGGCGCATGGGTCCTGGCCAAGTCGGGGCTGCTCGACGGCAAACGCTGCGCCATCCACTGGGAAAATCTGCCGGGCTTTGCCGAAGCTTTCCCCGAGGCCGAGGTCTATACCGACCTGTTCGAGGTCGACAAGAACATCTACACCTGCGCCGGCGGCACGGCTTCGCTCGACATGATGCTGAGCATCATCGACACGGATCTCGGAGAAACGGTCGTTACCCGCGTCTGCGAGCAGGCGCTGACCGACCGGGTGCGCAATCCGCACGACCGCCAGCGCCTGCCGCTCAGGGCGCGGCTCGGCATCCACAATTCCAAGGTGCTGACCATCATCGAGCTGATGGAAGCCAACATTTCCGAACCGCTGTCGCTGGTCGAACTCGCCCGCTTCGCCGGCCTGTCGCGCCGCCAGATCGAACGCCTGTTCCGCCGCACCATGGGCCGCTCCCCGGCGCGCTACTATCTGGAACTGCGCCTCGACCGCGCCCGCCATTTGCTGCTGCAGTCCAATTTGCCGGTTGTCGAGGTGGCGGTCGCCTGCGGCTTCGTGTCGGCCTCGCATTTTTCCAAGTGCTACCGGGAATTCTATGGCCGTTCGCCGCTGATGGAACGCCGCGAGCGGGAGGCGGCGGAGTGAGCGTTCCGCGCTGGTTCCTCTGGCTTGTTGCCGGCGCCATCCTTCTGATGGGCCTGGTCGCCGGCCGGGCGTATTTGGTTCCCATTGCCATCGCGCTGGTGCTGTTCAGCCTACTCGCCGCGCTGATCGACCGCATCACGCGGCTTCGCCTGGGGAGCCTGTCGGTTCCGCGCCCGCTGGCAACGATCATCGGCCTCGTCATCATTGCCTGGGCGTTGTTCCTGATGGTCTCCGTCATGTCCTCGCAGGTCGAGGCGGTGATCGCGGCAAGCCCGCGTTATGTCGCCCGCATTGAAGCGCTGCTGTCGCAGGCAGCCGAGTTCTTCGGCCGCGATATTGCGGAGGATCTGCAAAAAGCACTCTCCGAGATCAACCTGACCGCCCGGATCCCCGGACTGGTCGGTTCAGCCGGCGCGACGGTGACGACCATCACGCTGATCGTGCTCTACATGGGCTTCATGTTCGTGGAGCGAGGCGCCTTCCGGACCAAGCTCGAGCGGCTGTTCCCAGATCCCGACCACTCCGAGCGGGTCCACACGGTGATCATTTCGATTTCCGACAGCGTGCAGCGCTATTTTTCGATCAAGCTGTTCGTCAGCGCCCTGACCGGCATGGCCGCCTATGTGGTGATGAAGCCGATGGGTCTCGATTTTGCCGAGACCTGGGCGCTGCTCGCCGTGCTTCTCAATTTCATCCCGAATATCGGCTCGGCCGTTGCCACCATCCTGCCGGCAATCGTCGCCCTGGTGCAGTTCGATACGCTGGGACCGTTCGCGATCGTCTTTTTCGGTGTCGGGAGCATTCAGCTGATGATCGGCAATTTCGTCGAGCCGGCGCTGATGGGCCGCTCGTTGAACCTGAGTCCGCTGGTGATCATCCTGTCGCTGACCTTCTGGGCCTTCGTCTGGGGTTTCGTCGGCATGTTCCTCTCGGTGCCGATCATGGTCATCGTGCTGATCGTCTGTTCGCACATCCCCGCCTGGCGCCCGGCGGCGGTGCTGCTGTCGCGCGACGGGCGAATACCCGACAGCGAAAGCATCGGGGAATAGGACGGGCGGGAACCATTTCGTCTTCCCGGCGTTCGTCGTGGACAGCCCTTGAAACGCCGATCCATTGACGGAGGAGACCGATGAAAGCCCGCATCCCGTTTGCCGTGTTGGCTACTCTGCTCGTTTCCGCAGCCGCCCCCGCGACGGCGGAAGCCCAGGCCTGCGCGAAGGAATTCGCAGCGATCGAGAGCCAGATCCAGGGCGCCAGGCTACAGGCCGCCTACAAGGGCCGCGAGGCGGAGCATCCGCTGGTTCTCAAGATGAAGGGCGGCGAACTTGTCGACCTGACCGGTGTGATCGTCACCGCGGCGCCCTATGAAAGCTGGACGGGGGACAGTCCGGTCGTTGACAAGGTCGGCGGCTACATGGTTGAGGCCAAGCCGCTGATCGAGGCAGGCGACGAGGACAAGTGCCAGGCATTGCTCGAACAGGCGCGCGAAGAAATAGACGGTTACGGACGCTCGTCCGATACCACCGCAAACTAGGGCCATATTGCCGGAAAGCCGGGAGAAACGCGGGTTCGCAGGTTAATCATGCGGACACGCAGTGATTGCAAGGGCGAAAAATGCAATCGATAACTGCACCATGAAAAGTGTAGTGTTCCTGATTGCAGTCGCAGCTGTTGCACTGTCGCTCGTGCCGGCAGTCGCACTGACTTCCGGTCCCATGACCCCGGTTCCATCTCAGGAAAAGACGACACCGGTCGCCACATGCTGCAAGACCTGCCGGGCCGGAAAGGCGTGCGGCAACTCCTGCATTTCCCGCGACAAGGCCTGCCACAAGCGCAAGGGCTGTGCCTGCAACGGTTAAGCGCCGGTCAGGCCCTTAGCCGCGCGTTCTCCGGATCGTAGGGGCTTTCCTCGATCACCGTCGCCTTGTAGCGCTCGCCGAGGATCTGGATTTCCAATTCCGTGCCGATCTCGCCGAGATCGGGCCGCACCATCGCCAGTGCCAGCGATTTCCTCAGCCGCCAGCCATAGCCGCCCGACGTCGCCCGGCCGATCAGCTCGTCGCCGAGCCAGATCGCCTCGTTGCCGCGCGCATCGGCATCCTTGATCCCGTGCACTTCCATGGTGACGAAGCGGTTCTTGAAGCCCTTCTGCTGCCACTCCACCAGCGCGTCGCGGCCGATGAAGTCGCCCTTGTTGGGATGCACGAAGCGGTCGAGACCCGATTCCAGCGCGGAATATTCCAGCGACAATTCGCGCGGGATCAGCCGGTAGGATTTCTCCAGCCGCATCGAATCCATCGCCCGGATGCCGAACGGCCTGATGCCGTATTCCTCGCCGGCCGCCATCAGCAGATCGAAGATCGTCGTCTGCATCTCGATGGGGTGGTG
>CAJQNW010000342.1 GCA_905479765.1 uncultured Tepidamorphus sp.
GCCGAGATAATCATGGCACGCCTTGTAGTAGCCCCAGCCCATGTTCGCCAGTGACAGCGTGACGGGGATCTGCATCACGTCGCCCGGCCGCACCCCTTGCGCATACATCGATTTGGCGAGCTGCAGCGCGTTGTATTCCCACTCCCGCGGGCCATAGAGAGTCGGTCGAGGAAGCCCGGTGGTGCCGCCGCTCGTCTGCAGTTTCAACGGCGCGGAATGCTGGAACTCGGCCGGCACGATGCCTGGAAAGTCCCCGAATGGCGGGTGCGCCTCAATGCTGTTTTTCAGGTCCTCTGAGTCGAAGGAGGGTATCTTCTCGAGATCGTCGAGCGAATTGATGTCGCCCGGCTCCAGTCCGGCATCGCGCCAGCGGCGATTGTAGAAGGCATTCTCCCACGCGACCGCGACGACTTTCCTGAAGTGATGGTCCTGATAGGCGCGCAACTGGTCGGCCGACCAGTCAAGGAACATGGTTTCATACCAGACATCGGGGGGCGGGGTCTCCGCGAAGAGCGCGTCCCAATCCATCGATTTGTAGTAGAGCGGAAGTCGGGATTGTTTCATTTTTTCCTCCGTATTCGGGTTTGCCGACGTCAGCCGCCGATGAACTGGCCGCCGTCCATCTGGAAGACCTTTCCGGTGACGTAGGCCGCCCTTTCGTCGAGCAGGAACGCGATGAGGCCAGCCACTTCCTCGGGCTTTCCGATCCGACCGAGCGGGATGGCGGCGACAACACGGCCAGAAACCTCTTCGCCCCAGCTATCGAATACCTGCTGGAGCATGTCCGTCTCGGTGAGGCCGATGGAGGCGCAGTTGGCGCGAATGCCATGGCGGGCTTCCTCCCGCGCGACGACGCGGATCAGGGCTTCGACCCCGGCTTTCGAGGCCGCGCCCGTCGCGTTGCGGGATGGCACCATCTGCGTCGCGATCGAAGACATCGCGACGATCGCGCCGCCGCCGGCCCGGCGCAGCGTCCGGCTGGCATGGTGGACGACATTGTAGGCCCCGAACAGGTCCAGCCGCATGAAGTCCGCCCAGGCTGCCGGCGCGAGATCGTGGACCGGGCGTTCGGTCGGCGTGGCACCAACGCAGTGCACTATCATCCGGGGCGTCCCAAGTTCCGCTTCCACGGCGTCGAACGCGCCCCGCACGGCCTCTTCGTCGGACACGTCTCCGCGCCAGGCGAAGGCCCGGCGTCCGGCGGCACGGACAGCCTTGCAGGTGTCCTCGGCGGCGTCGTCGTTGCTGTGATAGACGATCGCCACATCGGCGCCCTGGCGCGCCAGTTCGATGGCCGTCGCGCGGCCGACGCCTCTGCTGCCGCCGAAAACGATAGCAAGATCACCGATGAGACTCATGATTCCGTTTCCCGTTCGTCAGCCTAGTTTCCGGCGATAGCGCCCCACAGGCCGTCGCCGCCGATGGTGCAGGCCAGCCCGCCCAATTCTTTCTCGATCGAGGCCGTTGACCCCCAGACGTTTCGCCAGGCGAGCAGCGACGTGGTGAAGCGGTGCAGCTCGTGCTCTTCGGTAAATCCGATGGCGCCGAACATCTGGTGCGCGTGGGCACTGACCAAGGTCGCGGCACGGGCTGCCTGAATCTTGGCGGCGCGCCAGAGCAGGTCGGCTGTCTCGCCATGGTCCACCACCGCAAGCGCGTCGCCGATCACAGCGCGGCTCGCGGCCACCTCGGACGCGGCATCGGCGGCCATCGCCTGGACCAGCTGGAACCTGGCGATGGGCCTGCCGAACTGCTGGCGCAATGTGACGTGCTCAACGGTGAGTTCGAGAACGCGCTCCATCGCGCCGAGCATGCGCGCCGCGGTCAGCAGCGCGCCGCGCGGCAGCAGGTCGTCGCCGGCAAGTCGAAACGAGCCGGCCATGGCGTCTTGCGTCACCGCGACGAGCGGTTCGGTCGCGAGGGTGGTGCTCGCCGACCGTTCGCCCACCGGGGCGATCGTTGAACCGGCGCCGCTTAAGTCGACACAGCGTTCAACGCCGGGGAACCATGCCGCCAGGCGTTCGCCGCCGCCGCGCGGCATGAACGTCGTGGTCAACACGAGGTCAGGCTTGATGCGCGCCGCAAAACCGGAAAGCAGAAGCTCGACGATCGGCAGGGGCGCTGCCTGGTATCCCCAGACGCGCGCGACCGTCGCCGCCTCGGCGAGGCTGCACTGGAGGCCGCCGAGTTCCTCGGGAGCCATCGCCAGGGCGAAGCCGCTCTCCCGCACCGCTTCCATGAAGGTCTCGTCGCAGGCTGCGCCGGGATGCCGCGCCAGGAAAGCCTGCACGTTGTCTGCCAGAAGTCTGGAGGTGTCGCTCATCGCAGGCCGAGCTCCCGGGCGACGATGCCTTTGAGTATTTCACGGGTGCCGCCGCGGATCGTGAAGCTGGGGGCGTTCAGCAGGGCCGCGGCGAGGGCGGCGGCGAACCCGCTGCCATGCGGATCCGGGTGGATCTCGAGGAGCCGTCCGGCGACCTGCGGAATCTCCTGCTCGAGCGCGGTCCCGATATCCTTCATCATCGTCGCCGCGAGGATCACACGTTCGCCGTTCGCGAGCAGGTCGGCGATGGAGTGCGAGAGCGATCTGACGGCCAGCAGGCGCGACAGGAGCTGGCCGATCGCGACCGCCTGATAACGGTTGGGGTCCTTGCCCGTCTCGGCGACGAGGAGCCGGAGCACGGGATACGTGGAGAGGAACCGGTCGGGGCCACTGCGCTCGAAGCCGAGTTCCTCGTTGACGAGCCGCCATCCGTCACCGCCTTCGCCGAGCAGATTGTCGTCGGGCACGAATGCCCCCTCGAAGATGACCTCGTTCAGCTCATGCTCGCCGGCGAGGTTGCGGATTGGCCGGACAGTGACGCCGTCGCTCGCGACCTCTACGACCAACTGTGACAGCCCGGCATAGCGGTCCTCTCCGCGCGGCGCGGTGCGGCAGAGCACGATCATGTAATCGGCGTGGTGGGCATTGGTCGTCCAGACCTTGCGGCCATCGAGGCGCCATCCGCCATCAACCTTCCTGGCGGCCGTGCGGATCGAGGAGAGGTCGGATCCGGAGTCGGGTTCACTCATGCCGATCGCGAACGTGCACCGGCCGGCGGCGATCTCCGGCAGGAGCCGTGCGCGCAACGCCTCGCTTCCGTGGCGCAGGATCTGCGGCGCGCTCTGGCGATCGGCGATCCAGTGAGACCCGAGCGGCGCCCCGGCAGCCAACATCTCCTCGCAGATGACAAGCCGCTCGCGCGCGGATTTCCCGCCGCCGCCGTATTGCTTCGGCAGGGTCGTGCCGACATAGCCCTGTTCGGCACAGCGGATTGAAAACGCGCGGTCGAAGGCAACCCAGTTGTTCGGACGCGGGACGAAGCCGCCGGCCTTGCACTCGCCATCCAGGAATCGACGAACCTCGAGCCGCAATCCGGATTCCTCCGGGCGGGGCGCGGCTACATTCGGGCGTTCTTCAAACCAGAGCATTGCAGATCGGGCGTTCCGAAGGGGTTACATGCCGAGATAGGCGCGTTTAATGGAGTCGGTCCGCGACAACGCATCCGCCGGTCCCGACGCGACGACCTCGCCGTTCTCCAGCACGTAGGCGTCATCGGCAAGTTCGAGGGCGAGAGAGGCATTCTGTTCGATCAGCAGGACATCGACGCCGCTGTCGCAGACTTGCCGCACGATGTGGCCGATGGTTGCCACGAGATTGGGGGCAAGACCGATCGACGGCTCGTCGAGCATGAGTAGCTTCGGCGCGGCCATGAGGGCCCGGCCGACGGCCACCATCT
>CAJQNW010000343.1 GCA_905479765.1 uncultured Tepidamorphus sp.
GCCTGCCTCGTGCCGTTTCGGAAGGACTGACGTCCACAAACCGGCGCCAGCCCTGCCGGATGGTGCGTAAGATGCTGATTTCGAGGGTAAAATCCGAACGGGGAACGGGCTCGGCCGGCAATCGAAAAGCCGTCAGTTACCGCGGATCGTGATCTCGACCACCTTATCGGGGTCTTCCTCGACCACGGCGGCGGCCGGCGTGACCGGCGCCGCCTCTTCGGGCTTGGGCCCCTGGTTCCACGCGTCCATGCCGCTTTCCTTCGCCCGCAAGGCGGCCGACGGGCCGGAGGGCGCGGTGGGTTTCAGCTCAGGCGCCTGCTGCATCAGCCGCTCGATCTCGTAAAGCAGGTTTTCCGACTGCCTGGACAGGATCAGCGCCACCGGCGGCGGCGCGGGCTGGCCGTCCGGACCGGTCTCCTGCGCGGCGGCGACAAGATCGGGCTCGGGCACACCGCCGACACCGGGGATCGGTTTGATCTCGATGCCGTTGTGGGCGTAGCTCATCAGCTTGTTCCAGGTCATCGCCGGCAGGCTGCCGCCGGTCATCCGCCGGGTGGACGTGAAATCGTCGTTGCCCATCCAGACGGTTGCCACGTAATTGCCCGTGAAGCCGCAGAACCAGCCGTCGCGATAGGCGTTGGTGGTGCCGGTCTTGCCGGCGATCGGCGCGGTGGGGAACAAGGCCCGGCGGCCGGTTCCGTTGTTGGCGGCCGTGTAGAGCATGGCATCGAGCTGACTGACCTTGTCGGCGGGCACCACCTGCTGGCGCGGCGGCTCGTCGCGGCTGTGACGATAGATCAGGTCGCCCTCGCCATTGCGGATATCGACAATCGCGTAGGGCGTCAGCTTGAGGCCGCCGGAAGCCAGCGTGCCGAAGCCGGCGAGCTGATCCATCACGGTCACCTCGGAGGCGCCGAGCGGCAGCGACTTGGAAATCTTCAGCGGCGTGCGGACGCCCATGTTGACGGCGGTCTCGACGATCTTTTCGCGGCCGACCGCCTGGGCCAAGCGCACCGCAACGGTGTTGATCGAGTACTGCAGCGCCGTCGTCAGCGGGATGTTGCCGCGATACCGGCGGCCGTAGTTCTGCGGCGACCATCCGCCAATGGTGATCGGCGCATCGGGCACGATCGAATCCGGCGAATAGCCGTTCATCAGCGCGGTCAGATAGACATAGGGCTTGAACGAGGAGCCGGGCTGGCGCTTGCCGGAGGTGGCGCGGTTGAACTGGCTTTCGCCATAGTCCCGGCCGCCGACCATGGCGCGCACCGCACCGTCTTCCAGATCGGCCATCGCCATCGCCGCCTGGTCGGCGCCGTATTGCTTGCCGTACTGGCGCAGGCTCGTTTCCACCGCATCCTCGGCGACCCGCTGCATGTTCATGTCGATGGTGGTCTTGGCGGTCACGAAGAAGGCCTTGCCGCCGGTGATGCGCTTCACCTCCTCGAAGGCCCAGTCGAGGAAATAGTCGGGCGCGGTGACCCCGGAGCGGTCGACCGGGGTGGCCGGCTTGCGGCGCGCCGCATAGATCTGGCCCTCGGTCATGAAGCCCGCCTGGACCATGTTCACGAGCACCTCGTTGGCGCGGCCGCGCGCGGCGGGCAGATCGATATGCGGCGCGTAGCGGCCGGGCGCCTTGAACAGGCCGGCGATCATCGCGGCCTCGGCCAGGTTGATGTCGCGGACAGACTTGTTGAAGTAGAACTCGGCGGCCGCGTCGACGCCGAAGGTGCCGCCGCCCAGATAGGCGCGGTCGAGATAGAGCTTGAGGATCTCGTTCTTGGTCAGATGGGTTTCCAGCCACATCGCCAGGAACGCTTCCTTGATCTTGCGCTCGATGGTGCGCTCGTTGGTCAGGAACAGGTTCTTGGCGAGCTGCTGGGTGAGCGAGGACCCGCCCTGCACCACCGCCTTGTTGCGCATGTTCTCGATCAGGGCGCGGAAGGTGCCCATGAAATCGATGCCGTAATGGGTGTAGAAACGCCGGTCTTCCGTGGCCAGCGTCGCCTTGATCATGTGGTCGGGGATCTCGTCGAGCGGCACCGAATCGTTGTGCAGGATGCCGCGCTTGCCGATCTCGTTGCCGTAGCGGTCCAGGAAGACGACCGAATAGTCGTTCTGCGACAGCCAGTCGTCGTGGGTCTCGTCGAAGGCGGGAATTGCGAGCGCCAGCATTAGCACCGCGCCGCCGGCACCCATGGTCAGGCCGTCGGACAGGAGTTCCACCAGCCCGCGGCGCCAGCCCTTGACGTTGAAGCGCTCCAGTTTCGCCGAATAGGCCTCCACCGCACGCTTGAAGCCCTCGATGATCGAATAGAAGAAGGCATCGATGACGGAATCGACTTCGAGCAGCCTGCGCCGGATTCGCGTCCAAAGACCGCTGCTGGGACCGCTGGAAAACGGGTCGCGCACTTTCAAAAACTCCGTCCGAACACGTTTCGCTCACTAAAGTAAGCGCTCACCCCGCGTCGATAGATGCCCAGTCTAGCAGAAATTGGCAAGGGATTCGCGGGGGTTCACGCTTACGTGAGTGGGGACGTGGGGGATATGGTTAGTGGGAAAGCGGATTGTCCTCAGGCGGTTCGATGCGCGCCTTTTCGATGAAGTCTCGCAATCGCGCTTCCAGGACCTCGTTAGTCGGCCAACCTGGATCTTTAGCAGGTCGCCCTAGTACAATTAGAAGATCCTCGTAGATGATGCCCGGACTTTTGCGCGAGAAGGCACCAACCGACTTGTTGTCCTGGGGGACACGAATGAATAGCCTGATCGTATTCTCCGGATTCCCCTGACGATCGCGCCCTGCGTCTGCAAGGCCAAGAACGGAGGGCTTCAGCTCAAGATCGAGCAATACGAGATGATCCAACCGTAAGCCTTGGTTGGCATTTGCCGAGGCTTGGTCCAAAGCGTCGAATACATACCAGTGCTCGCCAATACGAACAGGTTTTCCCGGCTCCACCGTCTGAAGGGATTTCAGGATTTCGATCCGTTGGTGCCCGGGCATGAACTCCGTTACCAGCCGCTTTGGCCACAAAATATCGATGCCTCGTTCACTGTTGGATCCCGAAACAGTAATCAGCAGATAGATGGGAGCGACCGAAATCACCAGCCAAATCAAGCCGCGACCCAACCGGAATCGCTCATTCGGAGAGCACAATGCGGCGAAAGCCAATGGAACAAGTCCGGAAATAAGCGGATAGGCCGAATACAGATTAGAAATAGTGACTTTGTCAGGGAGCTTTCTCGAAGTGCCGAAATAGGCTGTTAAGATAAAGAAAAGAAATAACGCTGATAATTCCAGAACTATCGGCACTTCTGATCGCAAAATTGATCTAATAAACACACTGACTAAAACAGAAAATGCAAGCGCTAAAACAGATAGGTATATTGTTAAATATAATTTCACTCCCTCATACACATATTGCCCTATAAACATAAAGTAAAAATACATTTCTGATAATATCAAAAATATCAATAAATACAAAATACTTCCAAATAAAATAATCCTCAAAACCTCCACTCGGGTTCCAGATACTTTCGCGGCAATCGCGTAGCTAAATATCGCGCACACGCTGTAAAGCATCGGACGGACGACCACATCCGTAGGAACGGAACCGTATTCTGCCCCTAGGGCAGCTATCGACGCTAAAACAGGGGCCGCAAAAACGATCAATACGACGAAAATCGGCCGCAGAAGTAACGACATAGGCGAACTCCGTGACCGGATTTCTCGCTATTTGGGATGCCCCTCAATACACCATCTGATTGTGAATTGTTCCTCAACGTCCCGCGGAAGACACGGGTCGGTTGAGGGACTGGCGAGCCGCAAATCGCTCTCCCGAACCACAATGGCACCATGATATGGATTGCAGACGATTTTCTAACGGAACCCCCATGCCCGACACCCTGCCCTTCTGGAAAACCAAATCCCTCGCCGAAATGACCCAGGCGGAATGGGAATCGCTGTGCGATGGCTGCGCGCGATGCTGCCTGATGAAGCTGGAGGACGAGGACACGAGCGAGATCTGGTACACCGACGTCGCCTGCGCGCTGCTCGACAGCAAGGCCTGCCGATGCGGGGATTACAAGAACCGCTCCAGGATCATGTCCGATTGCGTGACGCTAACCCCTGATGAGATCGGCCGGCTTAACTGGCTGCCGCCGACCTGCGGCTACCGGCTGATCGACGAGGGCAAGGACCTGTACTGGTGGCATCCCCTCGTCTCAGGCGATCCCGATACGGTGCATGCGGCGGGGATTTCCGCGCGTGGACGCACGGTGCGCGAGCAGGATGTCCGCGAAGAGGATCTGGAAGACCACATCGTCGACTGGCCGATGGAAGCGCCTTAACGCCGCCTGCTACCGCTTGTAGACCATCGGACTGTCGGCTGGCGGTGACTTGGAAATTACCGCTCCGCCGCCGCAGGTGGGGTCGGCGACAGCCCGGGCAAGCCACTCGACCTCGCCTTTCAGGCTGTTCAGCGCCAGATTCGTCTCATACTCGGCGCTGCCGGTGGGAATTTCGATCTCGGTGCGCTGGATGGCGTAGGCATAGGATTCGATGCGCCATTTCATCGCCGTGACCGCCCAGTCGGCGACGCGGCGGTTTTCCCAGACCCGCGCCTCCGCGTCGGCCGTTTCGGCCGGCGTCAGCGCCACCGTGCGCGGCAGGGCGGCGAGACGCTGCTGGTCGGCGATGCAGACCTCCTGCCAGACGGCGTAATAGGGGATGATCAACGGAATATCGGCGGTGATCTCGTCGAGAATGGAATTCCAGCGGCCATAGTTCGACTTGTAGTCGTCCTTGCGCATCAGCCGGTAGTAGAGCGTCGGATCGGGGCGCCAGCGCGAATCTGGCCAGATTCGGGTGCGCACCCACTCCACCTCGTTGCGGGCCCTGAAGGCGTCCAGGTGGATCGGCATGATGAAGCGATAGGACCGCGCCCGCAGTTCCTTCTCGTCGTCGGTGAGCATGAAGTCGGAGACCGGCTCGCCGCGATTGCGCGCCCGTCTCTCGCCAATATCCGGCAAAAGCACGTCGTTGACGTAGCCCTTGACCGGGCGGCCGAAATCGCCGGCCTGGGCGGCACAGCCGACCAGCGCCGCCGTGAGCAGCACGGCGGACAGGGTCGCGCGGATGTCACGCCCTAAGCTCAAACGTACAGACCTCCGAATCAGGGCCGGCGAATCAGGGCCGGCGAATCAGGGTTAGCCGGTCAGGACTTGCCCGCCGGCGACCCGGAGGCGCCGTTGCCGGCCGAGGAGACCCGCACCAGACGATGCGACAGGTCTATCCCGGTGCGCTCCATGCGCACGCCTGGAAAGATGATCACCTCGCCCGTCGCGTGAGGGGCTTCCGCCGAATTTGGGTTCTGGCCCGGATGACGCCTGGCCCTTGCTTTCTCGCTATCGAATTGCAGCACCGCTGCCATCGCTCGTCTCCTTGACTGGAGCGTCGGTATTCGGTGTCCAGCCGGCGCCCGCAAACTCTGCGCCGGCTAGCCGAATATCGCTATTAACGGTTTGTCAGGGTTAACAGTTCGCTAACGGGTCGCGGCTACCGTCATTTTGCAATGTAATAAGTGGCCAATCACGGGACGCACGATGAACGACGGTTTCGAAGCACGGTTTCAGGATGCGCTGTCCACATTGGTCAGTACGCGCGCGCCTGATTCCGATGACGTGCGCGCCACGGCGCTCAACACACTTACCGATCTGATCCTGGAATCGGCCCGGATCGGCGAGCGACGGGTGCCCGCACATTTCGCCGAGCTTATGCAGGCCCTGCTGCCGCGCGTGGCTCCGCATGTGCGCGAGACGATCTCGCGGCGGCTGGCGCCCTGCGACCTGATCAGCGTCGACATCGCGCGGTACTTCATCGCCGAAACGTCCGAAATCGCCAGCCCGATGCTGCGCCTCAGCCCGGTGTTGACGAGCGACGACCTGCTGCATGCCGCCACCGGCGACTGCGTGGAGAAGGCGCGCGCGATCGCCAGCCGATCCGATCTGACGGCGGACACGCTGTTTGCCCTCGTCGAGCGCCGGGATCCGGTGATCGGAACCTCGCTGGCGCTGTCGCAAACGCAGATCATCGACGAAGCGCTGGCCGAACGGATCGCCGCCATTCCCAACCTGCCGCGCGTCGCCGCGCGCCGGCTGATCGGGCTTGCCGAGTTGTCCGACGCCGCGCTGTCCCAGCTTTTCTGGCTGGTCGAGGAAGACGCGCGCCGGGATCTTATCGAGCGAATCATGTCGCGCCGCGGCGAAGGCACCCGGACGGACGAGGAACCGCGAAAAGCCAATGATGCCTCCGCCGATACGCAGCTGGGCGACGCCTTGTTCGCACTGGCCGCGGTGGGGGACCGTGCCGAAATCGCCAAACGGCTAGCCGGCGCCCTGTCGCTGCCACGCGCGTTGGGGGCCAGGATCGTCGGCGACCTGCAGGGCGATGCCCTGACGATCGGCCTGCGCGCTGCCGGCATCGGCGCCGACCGGGCGACCGGCATCATCCTGCTGACCGTTACCGAGGCCGGGCGTTCCTATAACCTGCTGCGCACGCTTGCCGGACTGGCCGAGGCCCTGTCGGTGGAAACGGCGCGTTTTGTGGTCGATCTATGGGCACGCCAAGAAGCCGGCGACCGGCCGGCGGCACGCCATGCGCCCGCCGTGGCGAGGCCATCGGCCCGCCCGCAACGGGCCACAGGCACCGCACCACGAAAGCTGGAAGATGTCGTCGCCGATATCAGCCAGCGCACCGGATCTTGAAGACCAAGCCGGCCTGACCATCACCGCGCGCTGAAACCGGCTACTTTTTAAAGACGTTCAGCGTCACGTCATACATGA
>CAJQNW010000344.1 GCA_905479765.1 uncultured Tepidamorphus sp.
TGTCGGCTGCGTGGGTGGAATCGGGAGCGTGGGACATGGAGTGGCTGACTGGTTCGTGCGGCGGACATGGGCTTTCGGGACCGCCGGTGCAGGTTTGGCCTGATCGGCGATCTTGACTGGCGTGCCGGCGTCCTAGCACAGGCCCGAACGGGCGTCATCCCGCGCCCCTTCTCCACCGGCTGTACCGCGCGGCTTCAATTGGGGCTTGCCATGAGCGCCGTTTTGCCTTTGACAGGGTTCCGGCTTTCCGTTTATGGGAGGCGCCGATTCAACGGCAGGGGCGATCCGCGTCCCGACAGCAATATTGGTTCAGGACAGGTTTGAGAGCGATGGCCAAACCCGAGCTCGGTACCAAACGTGTGTGCGGCGAATGCGGTACGCGTTTTTACGATCTGGCTAAGGATCCGATTCTCTGCCCGAAATGCGGGACGGAGTTCGTCGTGGCCGCAGCGGTTGTCGCTGCGCCCAAGCCGAAACCCGCGGCGAAGGCGGCGGCGAAGCCGGCCAAGAAGCCGGATGAGCCCAAGATCACCGACGACGACGAGGATGACGCCGACGAATCGCTTGTCGCGCTCGAAGACGTCGATGCCGAGGAAGAGGACACCGGTCGCGTCGAGGCTGATGCCGACGATGATGACGACGTCGACATCCCGGATATCGAGGATGCGACACTCGACGACGACGACGAGGACGACGACGACGATAATGACGGGTTTCTCGAAGACGATGAAGACGATGACGACGACGTCGCCGTTTTGATCGACGGCGACATCGAGAAGGACGAGGAAGTCTGACGCGTTCTTGCCGGTGCGCATTGACAAGCCGGCGGACGCTCAATAACTGAATGGCTGCCTGCCCAGGTGGCGGAATTGGTAGACGCGCTAGCTTCAGGTGCTAGTGTCCGAAAGGACGTGGAAGTTCGAGTCTTCTCCTGGGCACCATCCTTTCCCGGATGGTTTTTACCGGCGGACAATTAAGCGAAATCCTAGGGTACTATCCTCGCTGCTGGTATCCGGCCGCGTGCTTGGGCGCGGCTGTGGGAACGCAGCGGCGAAACGCCGGACGCTCCGATACCGGTCCCGCGCCCCCCGCATCGCCCCTACCCCGCATCGCCCCTCCATCGTCCCGACCATTCTTGAAGTCGCACGGGCGCGGCCGGATTCCGGCTGGAAATACCCTTTCGCCCGCCCCTTTTCGCCTCACCCGATGTACCGCCCCGATGGCCAGAAATCGCGCCGTCGGATCCGGTGGATCGCGCGCCATCGGCAAGAATAATGCTGCGACGCGGCAAGGTTCGACTAGACCGGGCGTTGTCAATCCTGGTCCAAAGGCGCATTCTGGGCATTTGTAAGCTAGCTATTTAATCGACATGAGCGAAAGGGAGGAGAGGCAAATGCTACGAAAACAAGCCAGGTTTATTGTTGCGGTGGCGGTTTTTACCTTTGCCTGCGCCGGTGCGAGTTCAGCCAAGACTTACAGATCCGAGGTGAACATCACGAAGGCCACCGGCGTCTCGGGCGGTGGCGTCGACGTGCGCGGCAACGTGAGGTCGGCAAGGAAATGCAAGAAAAGTCGAAGAGTGAAGGTCTATCATGACGTAGATCCTGCTGGGCCCAGCTCCATGGACTTCTTCCTCGGATCGACCGTCACGAACAAGCGGGGCAAATGGCGCCTGAGCACCGAACTGGAGCCCGACAAGGTCCGTGCCGTTGTTGTCGGGAAGAAGAGAGGGCGCCACAGGTGCAAGCCGGCGAAGTCGCAGACGGTTCCGGTTACCTGATCGGCCCTGTTGAGTTGGTGGAGTTCTCATACGGGGCGTTTCCAGGCGCGGACCGCCGCCAACGGGGATGTCGATTTCGCCATGGGCACCTGATATTGCGCAGGCCGCTGTTCGAGACCGAAAAATGGCCGGATTGGCGTCGCCAAACCGGCCTCTAATCTATCGTTCCGCCTGGACGCTGGTGGGGCCGCTACTCAGTCCCGGCGTTCGTCCGGGATGCTGCCATTCTCCAGTGCCGGATCCGGGGGCGGCGGACTATACATTTGCGGGACGAATGTCGCGACCAGACTGGCATCGAAAATACTTACCGTCCCGCCCGTATCGCAAACTACATTGAACGTGTTTGTGCCGGCCGTGACGGGAAGTGCATGCACACCCGCATAAGGAATACGCTCGTTCTGTGCCGAGTCCCCGTTGGCTCGCATCCGCGGGAAGCTGGTAGTGGTCCCTTGAGTTATGGTGCATTGGATGTCCGTCGCTGCGCCTGTGAACAGGAAATATCCGCTGGCGTTAAGTATCGCATAGCCATCGCCAGGCGCCTCCAGATCGACGGTATTTATGATTTCATTCGGGGTGATCGAACCGGGCTGCGCAATCAGATCGAACGCCGTCCCGGCCGGCGCCGCACTACTATGCAGGTCCTTGGCTTTGACCTTGCCGTTCTTGATCTGCTTGGACTTGATGCAGCCATTGCAATTGAGTTTCTTCGCGGTTTGAGCGGCAGCGTCGTGCGGCATCGCGAACCCCACGGCCGCCAGCAACCCGGCGAAAACCACGGCTTTCGTAACGATTCCCTGTGTCATGATTGCAGACCTCCTCCTCTGATACTCGATCAACGCCACGATAGACTAAAGTCTGACGTAGCGGCATCTTATTCGTCTTAGCTGTTGTGCGCGAGTCTCCGAGACGCCTGCGGGCGGGATAGGGTCTGACGCTAGGCCGGCCGGGACCTCTGCGGCCCGGCTTGCACCCTTGCGGCGCGACTGCTAATGATCGCTACGAAGACATGCCGGAAACCCTTTGTTTTTCAAAGCGAAAGTGGGTAGCCGGCCTAATCCGGGACGCGGGGCCAGACATGACGATTACGCTTCATCAAGGCGATCTTCCCGGCGACCTGTCGCTTGGCGACATGGTGGCCGTCGACACCGAGACGCTTGGCCTCAATCTGACCCGCGACAGGCTGTGCCTGGTGCAGCTGTCGTCGGGCGATGGCAACGCCCATCTCGTCCAGCTCGATCGCAACGGCTACGACTGCCCCAACCTGAAGCAGCTCTTCGCCGACACCGCGGTCACCAAGATCTTCCACTACGCCCGCTTCGACATCGGCATGATCGCCCGCCACCTCGGCGTGCTGACCGAGCCGGTGTTCTGCACCAAGATCGCCTCGCGCCTGACCCGCACCTATACCGACAGGCACGGGCTGAAGGATCTGTGCCGCGAGCTGATCGGCGTCGATATCTCCAAGCAGCAGCAAAGCTCCGACTGGGGTGCGGACACGCTGAGCGACGCGCAGCTCGAGTACGCCGCTTCCGACGTGCTCTACCTGCACGCCCTGAAACAGCGGCTCGAGGCAATGCTGCAGCGCGAGAACCGCGTGCATCTGTCCGAGGCCTGCTTCCGCTTCGTGCCCGCGCGCGCGCTTCTGGACATCGCCGGCTGGTCCGAGGAAGATATTTTCGCGCACTCCTGATCCCCGGATCTCCCGGTAAATCCGGGCACTGGATCGCGTTACGACACCTATCGCCAGAACGGGCCGCCAATGGCCGCACGCCGCTATTTAACCGCATTGTTCGATCATTACCCGGGCTTCAAACAGCCGGTCTGGCGGCCTCGATGGCGGCCGGCCGGAAAACGGACGGGCACGGAAAAGGCGATGGCGATCGATGTCGGCGCGCTGACAGGCGGGTGGGGTTACGGGGCTGCGTCGGCGGATGGCGCCGTCTGGCGCGCCACGCGCCGCCACAGCCGCGTCGTTTCCGGTCTGCGGTTGGTTTTGCCGGCGATTGCCTTCGTCGTCGTCGCCTGGATGTTCATCTCGGCGCGCACCCTGCCCACGGACGTCGGCGATATCGACCTCGGCGACGTGGGGCTGGAGGGCACCACGCTGACCATGCAGAACCCGTCGCTGTCGGGCTTCAATGAAGACGGCACCGGCTATCAGGTCACCGCCGCCAAGGCGCTGCAGGATGTTACCAATCCGCGCACCGTGACGCTCGAATCTGTCGACGGCACGATGACCAAGCCGGACGGCTCGAAGGTGCGGGTTACCGCTGACAACGGTGTTTTCGACAGCGAGGAGCAGTGGCTTGAACTCTCCAACAACATCGTCGTTGCCACCGACAAGGGCGACCACGCGTATCTGAGCGCGGCCAGGGTCGACATGAAAGCCGGCACCATCGTCAGCGACGAGCCGGTGCGCGCCAAGGCCAACAGCGGCAGCATTCGTGCCAAGTCGATGGAAATAACCGATAGTGGGGCCCATCTTCTGTTCAAGGGCAAGGTCGTCGTCGAGCTGCGTTTGGACGGTGGCCCCGTTGAGGGAAGTGATGCGGTTGACGCAAAAGCGCCCGCCAGGAAGAACGCCGTGGATGGCGGCGGCGCTGAAGACGATCCGAGCGAGGAGAAGCCTGACAATGGCCAGTGACCTGAAGTCGCCCATCGACCTGGCACAAAACGATTGTCGGCTGAATGCGCTCGCCGCAGCGTGCCTTGCCGCCATCGTTCTGGTAGCGCTCGCGAACCTGCCGGCCGGCGCGCAGGCGGTGTCGGACGCGTTTTCCGGTCTGTCGGTTGAATCAGACAAGCCGGTCAAGATCGAGGCCGATCAGCTTGAGGTCTTCGACGACAAGAAAATGGCAGTGTTTTCGGGCAACGTCATGGTCAAGCAGGGGACGACATCCATGCAGACCACGGAGCTCAAGGTTCATTACGCCGGCGAGGGATCGGCGATCGAGGGCGACAGCCAGCAGCGTGTCTCCAAGCTGGAGGCCACCGGCAAGGTGGTGGTCAAGGCCGACGGCCAGACGGCCACCGGCGACTGGGCGATCTTCGAGATGGCAAGCCAGCAGGTGACGCTCGGCGGCGCCGTCGTTTTGTCGCAGGGCAAGAACGTGCTGCGTGGCACGCAGCTCATCGTCAACCTGGAAACCGGCCAGTCGAAACTGGTTTCGGAGGCGCCCGCGGGCGACGCCGCTGGCAGCGGCGGGCGCGTTCAGGGGCTTTTCATTCCCGGCGCAATGGGGCAGAAGCAAGAAAAGCGCCAGAATCGGGAAAAGAGCCAGGATCAATCAAACTGAAGTTGAACAGCCGTCGGCTGCCCTCGATGGGTACGTCCCCAGCGCGTCTTCGGGGCGGAGCAGGACCTTTGGCTGTTGCACCCGCGCTCCCGGGAGGTCGGGATTGGACGGCCTGGGATGCGATGGGTCGGGTTTGGCTGGCGACGGGTTAATCTGATGGGAGCATCACGCGCCTTGAGCCGATTGTTGACAATACCGCGCCGTTTGCGCCGGTCGTGGACCGGTGAGCCGTCCGCGCGCGACGGCCGGCCGGCCGGGCGGGGCGACGCCAAGTCCGTGGCACAGCCGGCAAATCCGTCCGCGGGTCGGCCTGCCCATGCCGCGCCCCGCGCGACGGGCTATGATGGCTACGATGTCGATCCGGTCTTCGATGCGCCGTTTGCGGCCGGCCAGCCGGCGCCGGCCAGTGCGGACGACGGGACCGCCGCCCCTCCCGACCTGGGGATCTCCCGCGGATCAGGGGCGGACGCGGGCGGCTTCGACTGGCGCACCTTCGAAAACGTTGTCGGGCGCACTCCCGAGCCGGGCACACCCGATCCCCGGAGTTCCGATCCCCGGGCGCCTGGAACCACTGCTCTCGGACCCGCTGCTCCGCTGCCGGAGGTATCCGGCCGGCGCGAGCCTGCGACCGTTCGCGGCGAAGGCTGGCTGGAAGTCCATAATATTCGCAAGAGCTTCAAGAGCCGTCTTGTGGTCAAGGGCGTCAGCCTCGCGGTGCAGCGTGGCGAAGTGGTCGGGCTGCTGGGGCCGAACGGCGCCGGCAAGACCACGGTGTTCTACATGATCACCGGCCTGATTGCCGCCGACTCCGGAGCGATCACGTTCGATGGCCGCGACATCACGCGCCTGCCGATGTACCGCCGCGCTCGTCTCGGCATCGGCTATCTGCCGCAGGAACCCTCGATTTTTCGCGGGCTGACGGTCGAGCAGAACATCCGCGCCGTTCTCGAGGTGACCGAGCCGAACAAGAAGAAGCGCAAGGAGGAGCTTGATTCGCTCCTCGAGGAGTTCGCCATCACAAGGCTGCGCGGCTCTCCGGCCATCGCGCTGTCGGGCGGTGAGCGCCGCCGCGTCGAGATCGCCCGCGCGCTGGCGTCTAGACCCGCCTTCATGCTGCTCGACGAGCCCTTCGCCGGCATCGACCCGATCGCCGTCGGCGACATCCGCGCCCTGGTCCGCCATCTGTCCGCGCGCGGCATCGGCGTGCTGGTCACCGATCACAACGTGCGCGAGACGCTCGGTCTCATCGACCGCGCCTACATCATCCACGATGGTCAGGTGCTGATGCAGGGGTCGCCGGACGAGGTCGTCGCCAACGAAGACGTCCGCCGGTTCTACCTCGGCGACGAATTCCGGATGTAGGCTGCACGGCGATGGCGATGTCCCCAAGGCTGGAGCTACGGCAGAGCCAATCGCTGGTGATGACCCCGCAGCTGATGCAGGCGATCAAGCTGCTGCAGCTGTCGAACATCGACCTCACCGCCTATGTGGAAGCGGAACTGGAGCGAAATCCGCTGCTCGAACGCGCCGATGAGGCATCTGGCCCGGAAGGCGTCCCGGGCGATGACGGTCGCGGCGAGGGGGCCGCAAGTGCCGATCTGCTGAGCCAGGGGCCGGGCGGAGAGGATTTCGGACCGGACTCGAGCGGCTCTGCGGAGGCGGGATTCGAGAGCGGCGGCTCCGGGGATCCGGCTGAGGGCCCCGGCGAAGGATCGTCCAGCGACCTCGTCGAGGTGACCCGCGGCGAGGATGTCGCCGCGATTTCCAGCTCGCTCGATACCGATTTCGACAACGTCTACGATTCCGACACGCCCGCGGCCCCGATCGCCGGCGGCGGCGGCGGCGAAGCGCCGGCCGACAGCGGCTGGAGCGCGGTGCGTGGCGACCGCCGCTCATCGGACGGCACCGGCGACTATCTGGAATCCACCGTTGCCGAACAGGTGAGCCTGCAGGATCACCTGGCCGACCAGCTCGCCATGGCGATCGCCGATCCGGCGATGCGTATTATCGGACGGCACCTGATCGACCTGGTCGACGACGCCGGCTATCTGACCGAGGACAGTGCCGAGACCGCCGAGCGGCTCGGCGTCACGGAAGCCGACATCGAGACGGTTCTCGCCGTCCTCCAGACCTTCGATCCGCCCGGCGTCTGCGCCCGCAATCTCGCAGAATGCCTGGCGATCCAGCTGCGCGAGCGCGACCGCTACGATCCGGCCATGCGGGCGCTGATCGACAACCTCGATCTTCTGGCCAAACGCGACCTCGTCGCGCTGAAGCGCGTCTGCGGCGTCGATGACGAGGATATCGTCGACATGATCGGCGAAATCCGCCGGCTCGACCCGAAACCGGGCCATGTCTTCGGGTCGGAGCTGATACAGCCCGTCGTTCCCGATGTTTTCGTTCGCCAGCGTCCAGACGGCACCTGGCACGTGGAACTCAACACCGACACGCTGCCGCGCGTCCTGATCGACCAGTCGTACTATGCCACGGTCGCCGGCGGGGCCCGATCCGACAAGGACCG
This sequence comes from uncultured Tepidamorphus sp., assembly GCA_905479765.1. GTDB lineage: Bacteria > Pseudomonadota > Alphaproteobacteria > Rhizobiales > Tepidamorphaceae > Microbaculum. The sequence continues at coordinate 7,598 of CAJQNW010000344.1, forward strand.
CGCCTATCTGTCTGATTGCATGCAGCAAGCCAGCTGGCTGGTCCGCAGCCTCGATCAGCGCGCCCGAACCATCCTGAAGGTCTCAACCGAGATCGTGCGCCAGCAGGACGCCTTCCTGACGCAGGGCGTCCGCTATCTGCGCCCGCTCAACCTGCGCACCGTCGCCGATGCGATCGAAATGCACGAATCAACCGTCAGCCGGGTCACCGCCAACAAGTACATGGCGACGCCGCGCGGCGTCTTCGAGCTGAAATACTTCTTCACGACCGCCATCGCCGCGACCGAAGGCGGCGAGGCGCATTCCGCCGAGGCAGTGCGTCACCGCATCAGGGAACTGATCGATGCTGAGTCGCCGAAAGACATTCTGTCCGACGATGCGATCGTCGGGGTGCTGCACTCTGCGGGGATAGACATTGCCCGGCGGACTGTTGCCAAGTATCGGGAATCATTGAAGATCCCCTCATCCGTCCAACGCCGGCGCGAAAAACGGTCGGGTTTGTGAACAGCCGGCCGGAACCGCCGATTGACTTGGCCGGGCGGCGTCCTTAGGTTCCGATCGCCGTGCCGGATAGAGTAGGCATCGTAACAGCCGCGGCATCGTCGCGTCGTCGTCTGGGTCGCAATCAGAACGGCGCGAGGGCCTGTGGTTAGCGTAATAAAAGCCCGTAAGAGTCATCCGACAGGGCCGTCCGAACGACACGAGATCATGCAGCTTCGGGTCACCGGAAGAAACATCGATATAGGCGACGCGCTTCGGGAGCAGGTCTCGGAGCGTCTCGGCGTTGCGTTGGAGAAGTACTTCAACGGCGGCTGGTCGGGTCAGGTCACCATCGAGCGCGAAGGCGCCGGCTTCCGTACGGAGTGCCGCATCCATCTCGATTCGGGCATGGATCTGCAGAGCCGCGGCATGGCGGGCGATGCCTACCAGAGCTTCGATCAGGCTGCCGAACGCATCGAGAAGCGTCTGCGGCGCTACAAGCGGCGCCTGAAGGATCATCACGAACACGCGGCCAGCGAGCCGCAGGCGGCGACAAGCTATGTGATTGCCGCCACCGAAGACGAATCCCCCGAGGAGGAGACGACCACCGACGACAATCCGATCGTAATCGCCGAGACCCAGACGTCGGTCAGGCGGATGACGGTCGGGATGGCGGTTATGGCGCTGGATCTGGCGGAGGCGCCCGTCGTGGTGTTCCGCAACATCGCCAACGACCGGCTGAATGTCGTTTATCGCCGCCAGGACGGCAATATTGGCTGGGTCGACCCGGCCGAATCCGATGCAAAGGAGGCACGCGGCTAGTGTCGGAAGGGGTCGCCTCGCGCGGCCCGCTGGTGCTTGCCCGTGACGGTGGAATATGGACCTCAGCGATCTCATTCGCCAGGACGCGATTATTCCCTCGCTCAAGGCGAACTCGAAGAAACAGGTGATCCAGGAGATGGCGGAGCGTGCGGGCACGCTGCTCGGCATGCCGTCCCGTGACATTTTCGATCATCTTCTGCAGCGCGAACGGCTCGGCTCGACCGGCATCGGACAGGGCGTCGCCATTCCGCACGCCAAGCTCGCCAAGATCGACTCGCTGTTCGGCATGTTCGCAAGGCTCGACAAGCCGATCGACTTCGATGCCATCGACGACGAACCGGTGGATATCGTGTTCCTGTTGCTGGCGCCCGAAAGCGCCGGCGCCGATCATCTCAAGGCGCTCGCCCGCATCGCCCGCCTGATGCGCGAGCCCGGCATGGCCCAGAAGCTCCGGGCCTCCCGCGACGCCGCCGCGATCTACGCGGTGCTCAGCCTCGCCTCGGAGCCGAACGCGGCCTGACGCCGGTATTCCTGCGGTTTTCACTGTAGCTGACGTCATTTCGCGGTAGCGAGCAGCGCGTAGCCTGCGGGCCATGCGATTGCGGCGTTCCGCGCCGACAACCGATGAATCTCACGCCAAATCCGGAGGGAATGCCATACAAACCATACCGCGCAATCCGGCACAGGGGATCTACCCGGCGACGGACGACTATGTTCACGCGCTCGAAGTGCGCGATCCGGCCCGGTTTCTGTTCGTCAGCGGTACGATGGGGCTCGATCCCGCCGGCGCTGCGGGACCGACGCTGGAGGATCAGCTTGACCTGGTCTGGGCCAATATCCGCACGATCCTGGCAAGCGCCGATATGACGGTCGGCAACATCGTCCGCCTGACCAGCTATCTGAGGGACGGTGCCTATGCGGAGGCGAACGCCAAGGCGCGCGTCGCAGCGCTTGAAGGCCGCGTGATTCCCACCACGGCGATCGTGGCCGAGACGCTTTCCGAGGACTGGCTAGTCGAAATCGAGATCATCGCGGTGGCATGACGGCCAGCGGCTGGCGGATGTCCTTCCAGGGTTATGAACGCAAAACGCCGGGCCACAGCGACCCGGCGTTTTTGTTTGAACCGCCGATTGTTCGGTTCGTTGCGGCGACCGCCGCTCAGTGCAGGCTGACGGTTACCAGTTCGTGTTCCCTGGCGCCCGCGACGGCCGTTTCCCGGCTATCGGTCAGCATGATCGGCGTGCCGTCGGCCGCGTTCAGCATGAACAGGCGGATGCCCGGCGCCATGTCGGGCGCGTCCGGAAACATGGTTTTCACGCTGTCCGACATGATCGGCCGCACATAGGCGATCTCGCCATCGCCGATATGGGCCAGCATCTCCTCGGTGACGATGATCTCGTCGTGCTTCCTGTTATTGATCTGTTCCATGGTTTTCATGCCTCTAACCTTACATTGACCCGGTATGGTTATGAGTTGTCCCGGATCTCTATGGTGCGCACGACCCGTTCGGGTTCCGGTCGCGCCAGGTCGATGACCAGCAGACCGTTTTCCAGCGCCGCACCGGAGACGTCCATGCCATCGGCCAGCACGAAGGTGCGCTGGAACTGGCGCGCGGCGATGCCGCGATGGAGAAATTCACGCTCCGGCTCCTCGACCTGCTTGCCGCGGATTGCGAGCTGGTTGTCTTCCAGCGTCACGTCGAGCTGGTCGCGGGTGAAGCCTGCGACCGCCAGCGTGATGCGCAACGTGCTGACCGAACCGCCGTTCTGCGGCAGCCGTTCGATGTTGTAGGGCGGGTATCCGTCGCCCGAACTGCGCGAGACGCGGTCGAGCAGGCGTTCGATCCCGTCAAATCCGAGCAGATAAGGGCTGTTCAGTGTTGTCATGCGCGGCATAAAGCAAAGTCCTCGTCTCCAAGCGACTTCTCTGGGCCCTTCCGGCACCCGGTTACTCATCTCGGCGACGCCCTCGTCCGCAATGCGCGTCCAATAGGCACGTCCGCCTGCTGACCATGGATATGGTGCCGAGGGTGCGGCGGTTCAAGCGCTGCCGAGAGCGTGAAAAGGCCCCGTACACGGACGTTTAAGTCCGCCGTGTCATATTGCTGCCGGATCCGGCCGGGTGGCCGGACCAGAACGATGACGAGGAAACCGGAGGTTCGCCATGACGGTTACGCGTAGGTCGCTGCTTGTCGGCGGCGCTGGCCTGGCCGCCGGCGCAATACTGGCGCGCGCGGGACGTGCCGAAGCGGCGTCACCCACCACGTTGACCATCGATACGCGCCAGATCGATGTGAACGGCAAGCCCGCCACCCGTTACCGGGTATTCCAGCCAGACGGGACGATGGGGCTGACGCTGAACGAGGGCGACGCCTTCTTCGTGCACCTGGAAAACAAGCTGGACGTCCCAACCGACGTTCACTGGCACGGCATGACCGAGCCCTGGCGCCAGGACGGTGTGCCGTACGTATCGGGCGACCCGGTCCCGGCCGGCGGCACGGCGGACTACCTTTTCCCGGCGACCCCCACAGGCACGCGCTGGATGCACTCGCACTTCGGACTGCAGGAACAGAACCTTCTGGCCGCGCCGCTGATCATCCGCGAGACCGCCGCGATCGAGAGCGGCCTGCAGGAAGTGGTGATGTTCTTGGAGGATTTCTCCTGGACCCCGCCGGAGGAGATCTTCGCCAACCTGCGCGCCGCCAAGCCGGACATGGCCCCGGAAGGCGACAACAAGGGCCTGGATCTCGACGACGTGATCTACGACGCGTTCCTGGCCAACGAGCGCACGCTGGAGGATCCCGATATCGTCGACGTGGAAGCGAACGCCGAGGTGCGGCTGCGCATCATCAATGCATCGACGTCCTCAAACTTCTGGATCAATCTGGGCGACCACCAGGGCACGCTGGTGGCGGTTGACGGCAACCCGGTCGAACCCTTGCGCGTGCGCCGCGTGCCGCTTGCCGTAGCCCAGCGCGCCGACGTTCTCGTGCGTGTCCCAGGAGGCGCTCCGCTGCCGGTACTGGCGCTGGCCGAGGGCCGGGCGATGCAGACGGGCGTCATCCTGCGGCCGGCCGGCGCCGAAGTCTCGAAGATACCGACCAGGACCGGAGCGGAGACGCCCCGCGTCACGCTGGAACAGGAACTGAACCTCGTTCCGAAGGTCCCGCTGTCCAGGAAGCCGGCCGACCGGGTGGTCCCCGTCGACCTGACGGGCAAGATGATGGGCTACATCTGGAACATGCCGATTCACGGCCTCGTCGGCATGCCGGCGCAAGCGGCCAGGGGCGAGCGGGTCGAACTGGCCTTCGAGAACACCACCGGCATGTCGCATCCCATGCACCTTCACGGGCACGTCTTCCAGGTGGTCGAGATCGACGGGAAACGGATCAACGGCGCCATCCGCGACACGATCCTGGTGACCCCGAAGACGAAGGTCACAGTGGCCTTCGAGGCCGACAACCCAGGCCTATGGGCCTTTCACTGCCACAACCTCTACCACATGGCGGCCGGCATGTTCTCGACGCTCGCCTATCGCGGCTTCGCCTGAGCTAGGCCTGCCCTAGTCGATCCGCCGGCCGTTGCCGGCGTCGAAAAAGTGCAGCGTTTTCGGCGATGCATGTGCCATCAGTTTCCGGCCGGCGCCGAATTCGGCGTATCCGGGAACGCGGATTGTGAGGTCGTGGCCCTGCCCGGTGTGACCGTGAACCAGCGATTCCGCGCCGATCGGCTCGACGCCGGACACCTCGACGGTGAATGCGACGCTGTCCGGCTCCGTCGCCTCGCCTGGGTGAGCTTCGCCGAGGTGAATGTCCTCCGGGCGCACGCCGACGACGATCCGCTCCGCGCTTGAGCGCAGCCGGAGTATCCGGCTCCCCGTCTCGCCGAAGTACTGGCCGTTTTCGTCGGAGGCGGCAGGGATCAGGTTCATCGGCGGCGACCCGATGAAGCTGGCGACGAAGGTGGTGGCAGGCTTCTCGTAGACCTCCATCGCCGTGCCGATCTGCTCGATGCGGCCGGCGTTCATCACCACCAGCTGGTCGGCCAGTGTCATCGCCTCGAGCTGGTCGTGGGTGACGTAGATCGAGGTCGTGCCGAGCTTGCGCTGCAGGCGTTTCAGCTCGATGCGCATCTGTACGCGCAGCTTGGCGTCGAGGTTCGACAGCGGCTCGTCGAACAGGAATACCTTCGGCTCGCGCACGATCGCCCGGCCCATGGCGACGCGCTGGCGCTGGCCGCCGGACAGCTGTCGCGGCTTGCGGGCGAGCATCGCCTCGATGTCGAGCAAGCCGGCCGCTTCCCGAACGCGCCGTTCGATCTCGGGCTTCGCCGTGCGCCGGTTGCGCAGGCCGTAGGCCATGTTGTCGTAGACCGACATGTGCGGATAGAGCGCATAACTCTGGAACACCATGGCGATGTCGCGCTCGGCCGGCTCGCGGTCGTTGACGGGCAGTCCGCCGATCGTGACGGTTCCTTCGGTCACCGTTTCCAGCCCGGCGATCATGCGCAGAAGCGTCGACTTCCCGCAGCCCGACGGTCCGACGAGCACGCACAGGCTACCGTCCTCGATTGCCAGGTCGACCGTCTTCACGGCCTCGAAGCCGCCGGGATAGATCTTGCGCACCTGCGCGAGGCTTACTTCGGCCATCTCACTTCTCCTGCTCGATCAGGCCCTGCACGAACAGCCGCTGCATCAAGAGGATCACCACGACGGGCGGCAGCATGGCGAGGATCGCGGTCGCCATGATCAGGTGCCAAAGCGGTTCCGAATCCGGCACCGCGACCATCCGCTGGATGCCCATCACGGCGGTGTAGTGGCTGGCATCCGTCGTCACCAGCAGCGGCCACAGGTACTGGTTCCAGCCGTAGATGAAGAGGATGACGAAGAGCGCGGCGATATTGGTGCGCGACAGCGGGATCAGGATGTCGCGGAAGAACTTCATCGGCCCGGCCCCGTCGATGCGCGCGGCCTCGGTCAGTTCGTCGGGAATGGTCAGGAACACCTGCCGGAACAGGAAGGTCGCCGTCGCCGACGCGATCAGCGGGATCGACAGCCCGGCGTAGGTGTTCAAGAGGCCCAGGCCCGCCACCACCTCGTAGGTCGGCAGGATGCGCACCTCGACCGGCAGCATCAGCGTCAGGAAGATGATCCAGAACGCCGCCATCTTCAGCGGAAAGCGGAAATAGACGATGGCGAAGGCCGACAGCAGCGAGATCGCGATCTTGCCGACCGCGATCGACAGCGCCATGACCGTGGAGTTGAACAGCATCAGTCCGATCGGCGGCGCGCCGGCCGACGATTCGCCGTGCGCCAGCACCTTCCAGTAGTTCTCGACGAGCTTGTCCCCGGGCAATAGCGGCATCAGGCCGGACAGGAAGTCGCTTGCCTCATGGGTCGAGGCGGCAAAGGCGATCCAGACCGGCAGCGCGATCAGCCCGGCGCCCAGGATCAGCGTCAGGTGCGTGAGGACGGTCAGATAGGGGCGCCGTTCGACCATAACCCGCTCACGCCCCCAGATGATCGAGAGATATCGGGCAATCTGGTCTCATTCCGCTCATTCCCGCCTTCGCGGGGGTGAGCGGAGATTGTGGTTTGGGCGGGAGATTGACCATCGCACCCTCAGTAGTGCACGCGCCGCTCGATGAAGCGGAACTGGATGATGGTGAGCGCGATGACGAACAGCATCAGGATCACCGACTGGGCCGCGGACGAGCCGAGGTTGAGCCCGATGAAGCCGTCCTTGAAGACCTTGTAGACGAGGATCGTCGTCGCGGTTCCCGGCCCGCCGTTGGTCGTGGCGTGGACGATGCCGAAAGTGTCGAAGAAGGCGTAGACGAGATTGACCACCGCCAGGAAGAAGCTGGTCGGCGACAGCAGCGGCAGTGTCACGGTAAAGAACCGCTTGACCGGCCCGGCGCCGTCTATTGCCGCCGCCTCGATCAGCGATCGCGGGATCGATTGCAGGCCGGCGAGGAAGAAGACGAAGTTGTAGGAGACCTGCTTCCATGACGCCGCGACGATGATCAGGATCATCGCCTGGTCACCGTCCAGCACATGGTTCCAGGAGATTCCCAGTCCCCGCAGGATGTAGGCGATGATGCCGATGGAGGGATTGAACATCAGCCACCACAGCACGCCCGCCAGCACCGGGGCGACGGCATAGGGCCAGATCAGCAGCGTCTTGTAGGCGGTCGACCCGCGCAGCACCCGGTCGGCGGCGACCGCGAACAGCAGCGCCGCGCTCATCGACAGGATCGCGGTGGCAGCGCTGAAGACGATCGTCACCTGAACGGACGACAGGTAGCTTGAGTCCTCGAACAGCCGGACGAAGTTGTCGAGCCCGACGAACGTCACCGACAGGCCGAAGGCGTCCTGGCGCAGCAGCGACTGATAGACAGCCTGGCTCGCCGGCCACAGGAAGAAGACGGCGGTGACGGCCAGCTGCGGGGCCAGAAGGGCGGCCGGCAGCAGCAGGCCCGAGAAGCTGACGCGCTTGTCCGTCATCGCACCGCCGGCCCGTGATGTGCACGCCGGTGCGTGACAGAAAATGTGATTATGAAGCCGGTCAACGAAGCGGTATATACGCGCCGTCCCGCAGCGGTTGAGGGAACCCGGCCCGGTCTGGCTGACTGTCGCCCGGCTGACTGTGATCGCCGCTGCGAGAGGACGGTATCTGTCTTTTCGAAAAGGGAATACGGGCCATGAAGGCTGTGTCTGTGGCGCTTGCCGCGGCTGGTCTTGCCGTGCTGTGCGGCGCGGCGAACGCGGAAACCATCACCTCGCGCGTTGTCCAGTGGGACACGGTGAAGAATGCGCTGGTGCTCGCCGACAAGTCGGTCATCTACGTCGACCCGAAACTGGTCCCCGCCGACGCGCAGGGCCAGAGGGTCCAGATCACCTTCGAGGGAGCCGAGGGGATCGACAAGATCACCGAAGTGAAGATCGTGGAATAGGTCGGGCGTCATCGCCGGA
>CAJQNW010000345.1 GCA_905479765.1 uncultured Tepidamorphus sp.
TGTGAAGGTTTTCGGATGCCGGCCCCATGACGGTGGTGCCGCGAGCACGGGGCCGGCGTCCGCAAACCTCCAAGGGAGGAAACCGCGCTTAAGGAACGTACGGCGATGCCACAAGGCGCTATGGGGATTTGAGAGCCGCGGGCGAGCTGACTGATTTGAATCGAGCCGATGCAACGAGTTGTTTGACGGTTGAGCGGCAGACTAATGAGCGAGGGCTGGTGTCGAACTCTATAGATTGTCGGACGATTTGCGTCGGCTGGTAGATGGCTGGGCGCGCTCTGCCGTGGCCGGTCAAGAGCCGGCGAGCGTAACGAGCAGATTTGCAGGACTGTGACGCTGTCATGAGGTGTCGATCCTGCTGCGGTTGGTTGGAGCCGTCGGCTGCTGCCGTGGCGTTGCACCGCGCGCGAAAACCTCGATGACGATCATGCGACCGCCGCAGCATGGACAGTTCGGCTTGCTGGGATCGACGGCGGCAGTGGTGGACTGGGCTTCATGTTTTGTAATGGCGAGCAGCTCACGGGCGCGTGCGATGTTGTCGGCGCAAGCGCCTTTGGCGAACAGGCCGTAGTGACGGATGCGGTGCAAGCCTTTTGGCAGCACATGGATAAGGAAGCGGCGGATGAACTCGTCAGTGGCGAGCGTCATCTGCTTGTATCGATCGCGGCCCTCGATGCGGTAGTCCTTCCACTTGAAGGTGACGCGCTGCTCGTCGCAGGCAATCAGGCGACTGTTGGCGATGGCGACGCGGTGGGTGTAGCGCGACAGATAGGCCAGTACCGCCTCAGGTCCGCCGAACGGCCGCTTGCTGTAGACCACCCATTTGCTTTTGCGCAACGGCGCCAGATAGGCCGCGAAGGCTTGCGTGTCGGCAAGCGGGGCACGCTCGCCGAAGAAGCTCAGGCGGCCGGCGTGGTGCGTGGCGACGAGCTTCTCCAGGAACAGTCGCCGGAACAGGCGCGAGAGCACGCGCACCGGCAGGAAGAAGCCCGCCCGACACGAGACCCATGCGTTGCCGTCGAGCGAGATGCCGCCGCCCGGCACGATCATGTGCACATGCGGGTGATGGGTGAGCGCCGAACCCCAGGTGTGCAGCACGGAGGTGACGCCGATCCTGGCCCCCAAATGCTTCGGATCGGCGGCGATCGTCAGCATGGTCTCGGCCGAGGCCTTGAACAGGAGATCGTAGACCACGGCCTTGTTCTGGTAGGCGATATCGACGATGGCCGCCGGCAGCGTGAACACCACGTGATAGTACGGCACCGGCAACAGGTCGGCCTCGCGATCGGCGAGCCAGTCCTTGGCGGCGGCGCCCTGGCACTTCGGGCAGTGCCGGTTGCGGCAGGAGTTGTAGGCGATCGTCGTATAGGCGCAGTCCGCGCAGCGCGCGACATGGCCGCCAAACGCCGCCGTGCGGCAGCGCTCGATCGCCGACATCACCTTCATCTGCTCGAGGCTGACATGGCCGGCATGGGCTTTGCGCCATGCCGGACCATGGCTGCGGAAGATATCCGCAACCTCCAAAGCCGGGCGCGACACGCGCGCGCGTCAGCCGGGTGGCCGGATCTCCTTGAGCTTGAGCGCGATGTGCTCCAGCGGGCTCATGACCTCGCTGATCGTCTTGGTGGCGACGCGGGTATAGAGTGCCGTAGTGTCGAGCTTGGCATGACCGAGCAGCACCTGGATGACGCGAACGTCGATGTTCTGCTCGAGCAGGTGGGTGGCGAAGCTATGCCGCAAGGTGTGCAGCGAGACGCGCTTGCTGATCTCCGCCATCTGGGCGGCGGCGTGGCAGGCGCGATTGAGCTGGCGCGTCGTCATTGGCTGGGCCGGATCGCGGCCTGGAAACAGCCAGCCCTGCGGCCGCGCCGCCCGCCACCAGGTCCGGAGCAGATCGAGCAGGTGCGGCGACAGCATCACGTTGCGGTCCTTGCCGCCCTTGCCCTGCTCGACGCGGATGATCATGCGCTTGCTGTCGATATCGGAGGCCTTGAGCGAGATCACCTCGGCGGCGCGCAGACCGGCGCCATAAGCCACGCTCAGCGCCGCCTTGTACTTCAGCCCCGGCGCGGCATCGAGCAGCCGCGCCACTTCCTCTACGCTGAGGACGACCGGCAGCTTGCGCGGCTCGTGAATGACATGGGTGTGCTCGACGATCTCGTGGCGCTTCAGTGTGACCTTAAAAAAGAACCGTAGCGTCGAGACGGTCTGATTGATGGTCGGCACGCCGACGCCGCTCGCCGTCAGATGCAGTTGGTAGCGGCGCACGTCCTCGAAGCTTGCCGTATCCGGCGATCGCCCGAGGAACACCGCGAAGTTCTTGACCCTTTGCAGGTAGTCATGTTGGGTCTTCGGCGCGAACTTGCGGATCGTCATGTCTTCGATCATGCGCCGGCGCAACGGGCTTACTGCTTCGTCGGTCATGGGGATGCTCCTGTCTGAGGTGAGGTTGGCAACCCCTCATCCTCAGACAGGACACTCCCTTCCGGATACTGGCTGAACTGTCAGCCCCAGCGGCCTACCGCGCGAGCGGTTTAGTCCATTGGCCCAAAGCGGACGTCGCGGCGGCACGGAACGATGTCGACTCTCGACCCCAACACGGACCTGTGAATCCCGACATACCGGGCCTCGCATATACTGGACCTTAATACGCGAGGTCATCGATGAGCCGCCGTCAGACAGCATGGCTGAGCTTCTTGGGGTTTCTTGCTCTGCTTGGAGCGGGCGCGGCCTCGGGTGTTGGCAGCCGAGCGATCCAGTATGGAATTTGGGGCTTCTGGCTCGTCTTGTCTGCGGTGTTCGTGTGGGCTTACGCGCGCACCGGCTCATCTGCGGACCGGCTGCGCCTCATCGATACACGTGGAATCAATCTGTTGCCTCAGCCCTTACGACGCTGGCTCTTCGACGAGTAGTGTACGCGTCTCGATTTCGCCTATTGACCCATGGTGGATTCGCGCCGATGCAGTGCTCGTCCGCACAAGACGACGCTTAGCTTGGTCCTTGCCGGCACGGAGCAAAGACTCCGGGCGATGCCGGCGCGTATCGCTCTGAACCAGGCGTGCAGCTGAAGCACCCGTGGAATTACGGTTCTTGCCAAAGGTCCGGCGTTGGGGAACCATGCCTCCATAGGCCCAGGCGTGGCCCTCGGCCTCCGGGCAGGGAGGACGGTCGTGGACGGACAAATGCATCCGGCAGCCCCTCACCATCTGCCGTTCTTCGTTCCAGGTCCCGATGGCTCCGACACCCTGATGGTGGTGATGGCCATCTTCCTCGTCGCGACCGTCCTGTATGTCGGCACGCTGTACTGGAAGCTGCACAGCCTGCCTGAGCGGATGGCGCACAAGTCGCAGAAGCTGCAGTTCGAGGTCGTCGCCGTGCTCGGCCTGATCTCGCTGTTCACGCACATGCACATCTTCTGGATCGCCGGCCTGCTGCTCGCGATGATCGACCTGCCGGACTTCAGCACGCCCCTGCGTACCATCGCAGAATCGGTGGAGCGAATGGCCGACGCCACGCCGCCAAGGCCTGCGCTGCCAGGTCCAACGCTGCCAAGCCCCGCGCCGGCATCGGAGCCGGACGCACGCCCCGACGCAACGGAGGGACTGGGCCATGCTTGAGCTTCTGCTCTGCTCCCTCGTCACAATCCTGCCGGACTATCTCTATCGGCACTACCGGCAGGGCAAGCGCTTCGGCAAGGAGATCACCTTCTATTCGGTTTGGCATGAGCTCAGATGGGGCATCACCGGCTGCCTGATGCTGACCATCGCGCTGATCACGATGATCTTCTACTATCATCCGTCTACCACCTCGGCGGCGATCTACTTCCGCACCGTGCCCATCCTGCCTGAGGTGGCCGGCCGCGTCGCCGAAGTGAATGTCGGCTACAGCGCCTCCGTGAAGATGGGCGATGTCCTGTTCAGGCTCGACAATTCGAAGCAGCAGGCCGCGCTGGAGACGGCGAAGCGGAAAGTCGCCGAGGTCGATGCGTCGCTGGCCAGCGCGCGGGCCGATGTGGTCAAGGCGGAAGCCCAGGCCGGCGAGGCCAAGGCGTCCTGGCAGCAGGCCAAGGACGAGCTGGACACCAAGAGCGAACTGCAGCGCCGTAATCCCGGCATCGTGCCGCAGCGCGACATCGAGAAGCTGCAGGTCGCCGTTGATCACAGACAAGCGGGCATCGACGCCGCGAACGCGGTGCGGGAGACCGCGGAGCTGCGCGTCTCCACGCTGTTGCCCGCCGAGAAGGCGAGCGCGGAGGCGACGATGGCGGAGGCGCAGGTCGACCTCGACAAGACCTATATTCGCGCCGGCGTCGACGGGCGGGTCGAGCAATTCACGCTCCGGGCTGGCGACGTCGTCAATCAGATGATGCGCCCGGCGGGGATATTGATACCCGAAGGCGCGGGGCGGCGCGTGTTGCAGGCCGGCTTTGGCCAGATCGAGGCCCAGGTCATGAAGCCCGGCATGGTCGCGGAGGCAACCTGCATCTCGAAGCCCTGGACGATCATCCCGCTCGTCGTCACCGGCGTGCAGGACTACATCGCCGCCGGTCAATTCCGTTCGGGCGAGCAACTGATCGACCCGCAAGCCCTGCGCCAGCCGGGCTCGATCCTCACCTTCCTGGAGCCGCTCTACGCCGGCGGTCTTGAAGGCGTCACGCCGGGCTCCAGCTGCATCGTCAATGCCTACACCAGCAACCACGATGTGATCGCTGATCCGAAGACCGGCGCGCTCAAGGGATTCGCCTTGCATGTCGTCGACGCGACGGGGCTCGTGCACGCACTCCTGCTGCGCATCCAGGCCCTGCTGCTACCGGTCAAGACGCTGGTGCTCAGCGGCCACTGAGATTGCAAATAGCGCTTGCTGAGGGAAATTCGCCGCGACCCGCAGGGCTTGCCGGGGAGGTGACGCGACCGCGGTCGGTTTCGCGGTGGATGCCCACTTGTTTCCGGTTGCGCCTGTGGTCCTACCCCCGAGCTTATCTCCATTGCTCGGGGCAATGGGTGCGATCGGCACCCGGCTTTCGCTGAGCCCTCTGTTCAAGAGGGGGCGGAACGAAGAGCAAGACTCGGGCAGATTGTGTGACCGAGTTAATGACCGCGCGCAGTACGTGTGGACAAAGCATTCGCGCCCGGCGAACTCGCCATTGCCAAACCTCGCATTGACCGCGCCGCCATGGCCGGGCACAGCGTGCGGGCGGTGTCATTGAACGGTCGCAAGAGCCGAAAGGGATACCGCCGCATTGGATTTTGCAGTGCAGCAATGGCGCAAATCAGCCCCTGCTAAAGGGGCAATGGCAATCGTCGTTGCTTGTCTGTAATGGTGCGACCGGATGTCTCGGGGCCGGTATTCGTGCTCCGCAATACGCGGGAGGAAACATGCGTAGATTCATTTTGGCTGCGGCGTCGATCGCGGCCTTGACCTTTGTCGGGCAGGCCTCGGCGCAGTCGCCGATCGTCATCAAGTTCAGCCACGTGGTGGCCTCGGATACGCCGAAGGGCAAGGCGGCCGACAAGTTCAAGGAACTCGCCGAGAAGTACACCGGCGGCAAGGTAAAGGTCGAGGTCTATCCGAACTCGACGCTCTACAAGGACAAGGAAGAACTCGAGGCACTGCAGCTCGGCGCGGTGCAGATGCTGGCGCCGTCGAACTCGAAGTTCGGCCCGATCGGCATCAAGGAATTCGAAGTCTTCGATCTGCCCTACATCCTCCCCGACCTGAAATCGCTGCGCAAGGTCACCGACGGTCCGCTCGGCGCCCAGCTGCTCAAGAAGCTGGATTCCAAAGGCATGACCGGTCTCGCCTATTGGGACAACGGCTTCAAGCAGATGAGCGCGAACAAGAAGCTGCTCGCGCCCGCCGACTACAAGGGACTGAAATTCCGCATCCAGTCGTCGAAGGTGCTGGAGGCCCAGTTCCGCGCGCTCGGTTCGATTCCGCAGGTGATGGCGTTCTCCGACGTCTACCAGGCGCTGCAGACCGGCGTGGTCGACGGCCAGGAGAACACCTGGTCGAACATCTACACCCAGAAAATGCATGAGGTGCAGAAGTACGCGACCGTCACCAATCACGGCTACATCGGCTACGTCGTGGTCGTGAACAAGAAGTTCTGGGACGGCCTGCCGGCCGACATCCGCGACGAGCTCAACAAGGCGATGAAGGAAGCCACCGAGTTCGGCAACAACCAGTCGGCCAAGGAGAACGAGGACGCGCTCGCCGAGATCAAGAAGGCCGGCAAGACCGAAATCATCACCTTGACGCCGGAGCAGGACGAGGCGATGCGCAAGGCGATGATGCCGGTCTACAAGGACGTGGCCTCTCGCGTCGGCCAGCCGCTGATCGACGAATTCCTCAAGGAAACGGGCCGCAGCCCGATG
>CAJQNW010000346.1 GCA_905479765.1 uncultured Tepidamorphus sp.
CGCGATCGCGGTCAGCTGCGATCGTCAGCGGCTGCGCGAGGTCCGAATCTGCATGGACAAGTCACTGAAGTTCCGCGGCTGCAAGGAAATCGACCGGCGTTCCTGCCGGCTCGACAAGGTGGTGCTGCCGCCGGTGCGGTAACCGGGACTGCGGAACCCGGTACAGTCCGGGCCGGTTCAGTCCGGGGCCTGTTCAGTCGGCGGGGGCGGCATGATATCGTCTCCCGGCGCGAGCGTTGGCGGTTCCGCTCGGCGCTGATCCCGAGGTCCACGGCATTCGAAGCCGGTCCTGGAGAGCCCCGGGAGGACATGATCCATGACATCGATAGTCGATCCGCGAGCACCTGAATTTCCCGAAGGCGGTCTGACGCGCTTCGCCAATGCGCGGGAGGCCGCACTGGCGTTGCGTCCGGATACGCCGGTCTATTGCTTCCGCCCGGCGCAGCTGGAGGCGGATGCAAATGCGTTTCGGCAGGTGTTCCCGGGCCGCACGGCCTATGCCGTGAAGACCAATCCGCATCCGCTCATTATCGACCGCCTGGCGCAGATCGGTGTCGACGCCTTCGACGTCGCCTCGCCGAGGGAATTCCGCCTAGCACGGGCGGCGGCGCCAAAGGCGGCTTTGTTCTACATGCACCCCGTGAAGGCCGGGTTGGCGATCCGGGAGGCGCTGGCCGACTACGGTATCCGGCATCTGGCGATCGATCACGAGAACGAGGCCGCCAAGATCCTGCGCGAGGCGCGCGCCGCCGGGGTCGATGCATCGGAGCTGACGCTGTTCGTGCGGCTGGCGACCAAGTCACACGCGGCGTATGAGCTGTCGCGCAAGTTCGGTGCCGCGCCCGGCCATGCGGTGGAACTGCTGCAGCGGGTGCACAAGATCGGCGCGCAGGCGGGTCTGTGCTTCCACGTCGGCAGCCAGGTCGAGGAGCCCGACGCCTATGCCGCGGCGCTGAAAGCGGCGCAGTGGGTGCGCGCGCGTGCCGGGGTGCCGATCGCCGCGCTCGACATCGGCGGCGGCTATCCAGCCCGCTACGGAGTCGACCGGCGGCGCAAGAGCGCCCCGACACCGACGCCGGCGGACCTGATCCCGCGCATCCTGCGTGCCGTCGAGCGCACCGGCTTCGCAGACGTTCCGCTGGTTGCCGAACCGGGGCGGGCGATCGTCGCCCGCTCGCTGTCGGTGATCGTGCGCGTGCTTCTGCGCAAGGGCCAGCGCCTCTACATCAACGACGGCATCTGGGCGAGCCTGTCGGACTCCTGGACCGGGAAACTGACCCTGCCGGTGCGCCTCATTCCCGAGCCCGGCCGGGTGCGGGCGAAAGGCGATCCGAAGAAAACCGTCCCGTTCCGGATCATGGGGGCGACCTGCGATTCCGTCGACATCCTGTCGCGACCGTTCTGGCTGCCGGAAACGGTGACGACCGGCGACTGGATCGAGGTCGGCCATATCGGTGCGTATTCGCTGTCGCTCAGGACCGATTTCAACGGCCTGTATCCGGACAGCTTTGTCGAGGTGGATGCGCCCTTCCGGGCTTAGCCCGAACCCTGGGGGTCATACGCCTGGCGATACTGCCGGATCAGCCGCCGGCGGATGCGCGCACGGGGCTATAATTGCGTGCCATCGGACACGGCGCCGTCGAGATCGCCCAGGACGTATTGTTGAGGAAGGTTGCGCAGGTGGCGAGCTTGCCGCGGATGCAGGCGGATTCGCCGATGCCGAAATCCTGACCGCGGAAGCGGCAGGTGCAGTTCACGTTCGGCCGGAAAGCGGTGTCGGGAGATGCGGCAACCGGCACGGGAGGGGCCTGGATCCGGGCCGGAGACCGGATTGCGCCGGAGGGCGACGAGCCGGTTTCTCCCGCAAAAGCAACCCCTGCCATCGCAGCAAATACCGCGACGACTGTAATGGCGCATAGGCGCCAACTATATCGGCCCGTTATCCCATCGCCGATCAGACTAACAGGATCAGACCGAATTCCCTAGGGAAGATATCCCAAGGTTAGTGTTGGCGTGCAAGCGATCAAAGACCACCGGACTCAAGCGGCCGGCGGACAGGTCGACTGTCAGTCGGCAATCTGCAGTTCGATCGCCTTCGGACCCTTGCCGCGCTTGTCGGGTTCGGTCTCGAAGGATACGCGCGAGCCCTGGTCAATGGGCGGAATGCCGGAGCGCTCGACGTCGGAAATATGGACAAATACGTCCTTGTCGCCGTCGTCCGGGGTAATGAAACCGTACCCCTTGGACTGGTTGAAAAATTTTACGGTGCCGGTCTGGCGCATGGGAGTCTCCCTTCCCGAGGAATGCCGGCCGCCCACGCGGCGACCGTGCGACGACGAGGCAGGCGAGCAGAATTCTTCGGGATTGGCATTCTACGCTTCATCCGGCGCGACTTATTCCATTCCGGCAGTCCGATCAGCCGCCTCAACTTCGTGATGGCGCAAGCTTAACGCAATGGCAAGCAAATTTCGCGTGACAATTGACTCAAGGTCGGAATTTTATCGTCGTTGCCTGATTTTACGGCAACTTTATCACGTACTGCTTGCGCGTTGTCTCGATCACGTCCCAGCTACCCTTGAAGCCGGGCCGTAATACGAAGCTGTCGCCGGCGTTGACCGTGACCGCTTCACCGTTGTCCTCTGTTATTACCGAACGGCCCGAGAGGATGGTGCAGTATTCCCATTCGTCATACATGATGCGCCACTTGCCGGGTGTCGACTCCCAGACGCCGGCGAACAGCGTACCGGCCTCGGCCTCCTCCAGATTCCAGGTGGTGAACCGCGGATTGCCGGATATCACCCGGTCGGCCGGAGGGCTTTCGTGCTCGGGCGTGACGCTGGATATATCGAAGGACAGGAACGACGCGCTCATGGGTTTCTCCCGCGTGTAATGGCAGAGGCGCTCCGGCCCCGTGAGACCCGCTTGCCCGGTCCGTTCGGGAACCGGCGGGCCTTTCGTCTCCTGTTTACATCGGATAGTCAAAGATCGCGACAACCGGGGACCTTACTCCCTTGCGACGCTCACGCCCTGAAGGAGATGCCGCCATGCCCGACCTGCGCGCCGCCGTAATCCCGGTCACGCCGTTTCAGCAGAATTGCACGATCCTCTTCGATGAGGAGACCAAGCATGGCGTGGTGATCGATCCGGGGGGCGATCTCGACCAGATCGAGGCGGCGATCGAGCAGCTTGGCATCACCGTCGACATGATCCTGCTGACGCACGGCCATATCGACCACGCCGCCGGCGCCGATCAGCTGCGCGAGGCGCTTGGCGTGGAGATCGTCGGGCCGCACGAGGACGACAAGCCACTGCTCGACAATCTGGAGACGCAGGGCGCGATGTACGGAATCGCCGGCGCCCGCAACGTCACGCCGGACCGCTGGCTCAGCGAGGGGGAGGCGGTCGAGATCGCCGGGCAGCCGTTCGACGTGCTGCACTGTCCCGGCCACAGTCCGGGGTCGGTGGTGTTCGTCAACAAGCTGGCGAAATTCGCGATCGTCGGCGACGTGCTGTTTCGAGGGTCGGTCGGGCGCACCGACCTTCCCGGCGGCGATTCCGACGCGCTTGTCCAGTCGATCAAGGCCAAGCTGTTTCCGCTCGGCGACGACGTCAGCTTCCTATGCGGACACGGTCCCGGCGGCACCATCGGCGAGGAGCGGCGCACCAATCCATTCGTCGGCGAAAACGCTCAAGGGTTCGCCTGACGGCAATGCGCGGCGGCGTACCGTAGGGGCGATCCCGACTATCCGCAGCTCTTTCCGGCAGGCTTGCCGACCACGGTAACGCGGACCGGCGCCGTGCCGGCGCGGATGAAGCCAAGCTTGGCAGCCGCGGCCTTGGTGACGTCGACCACGCGGCCGCGCACGAAGGGGCCGCGGTCGTTGACACTGACCTCGACGGCGCGGCCGTTGCGCAGGTTCTCGACACGGATCCTGGTGCCGAAGGGCAGCGTGCGGTGGGCGGCGAAGTAGCCGTTTGGATTGGAGCGAACGCCCGAGGCCGTACGGCTGGTCATCGCATACCACGACGCCCGGCCGCATTCGACGGCGCTGGCCGGTCCGGCGGTCAACGGGGACAGGAACATCAGGGTGGTCAGGGAAAACACCGCCAGCGTAACCGCTGTGGCGCGAACAGATTTTGCGGGCATCGTGCCTAATCTCCGACATGACCCCCCTAGGGCCTGAAAAGCCGGACAAAGGCGGCGGAAACATGGCCGCTCAAGCGGGAAATGCCTGCGTCGGGGACAAGACACATCCCGTGGCGTGCCTCAGGCGGAGCCGACGCCCATCATGCGCAAGCCGAGCGCCGCGGCGACCCAGCAGGCCATCCAGAGGAGGGCTCCGGCGAGCGCGCCGCCGAAGGCGGCCGATATGCGCCAGCCAGGAAACATTGCGGTGCCGAACAGGCCGCCTGCCATGACGCCGGGCCAGCCGAACCATATCGCCAGTTGCAGGCCGTAGGCGGAGACGATGTCGTAGGCGATGGCGATCACAATACCGTCTCCGTGCTTTCGGGATTGGCGGTTGGCGTTGCCGGTCGACGTTTCCGGGCCGGACGCCGTCAGTCGCCGCAGCGTCCGGTGATGACGGAACGCCAGTCCCGCGCAGCGAGTTCCAGCTGCGCGACCTGATCGTCGCGGGCGAAGCCGCTCAGGCAGGCCGCGTAGATATCGCGGGCGCTGGTCAGCGCGACGACATGGGCGCGGTAGGCGGTGCAGCGTTTGGCTGCGCCGGCCTGGGCTGCCTCCGACAGGCTGGCAAGGGTGACCGAAAAGCCGCGGCTGGCCGCAACGATATGGTCCGGGCAATCGGCGGCGGCGATTGCGATTCCCTTATCCGGTGTGCCGGCGTCGGCGGGTCCGGTAGCGGCGTCTGTGGGCATCGGAACCACCAGAGCGGTGACGCCGGCGGCGCCGAGCATGAGCATAAGCGTGGCGGCAATGAGCGGAAGTGGGCGTGTCAGGCGTTTCATGGTGTCGTCCGTCGATCAAAAGCGAGCTGGGTTTCTGAATCTGTCTGGCTGCTGCCGGGTGCGCGGCGTCCCCCCGGACGCATCGTGTAACTGTCAGTCAAGCCGTGCATCCGCGCTGCGCGACGTGCAGCGCGCGGCGATGAGCTCGGCGGTCTGTTCGATGGAGGTGTCCACCATCGAGACGGTGTTGTCGCGCTCAAGACCCGTGGTGCAACGGCGATAGATATTGCGAACTTCGAGCATGGCGCGCACCTGGCCGTGCATCGCCGCGCATTCCGCTTTCAAGCCCGTCGCGGCGGCGGCTTCGAGGCGCGCCTGGGCGCTGGTCAGCGTCGTTTCGACCTTCTCCAGGTGCGCCCTGCAGACCGGCGTATCGACAGGTGTCGCGCGTGCCGTGTCATGACCGATGCCGGGCAACGGCGCGATGGCCAGTGCCAGACCGACCGACAGGGCGGCTCGCCTGATGGCCAGCCTTGTGTTTGACGGGCGGATAACGGGACGGTGAACGGCTGATCGGCTGCGAACTGCGCGTTCGACTGCGGCTGCGGAATGGGCTGTCAATATCGTCATGGTTCAAATTTCTGTCTCTATGAGCCGGCATATCGTATGGCCGGTCCGTTGCGAAACGTTTATGACGGCGCCGGATTTCAGGCGTATTGCAGCGATTGTTTCTTTTGTTTCGCAATTGTCGTTAACCAAGGGTTTCCAACGGAACATCGGGCGAACCAGCCTGCGTTTCACGGCAGCGGGTGCTGGTATCGATGGCTGTTGAAACGGTTTGGTGCCGAGGCCAAAAAAAAGATCCGGCGGAGACCGCCGGATCTTGATGATTCGCCTGGGTCACCGGCGCTTGCGCCGGTGCAGGTTTCAGGTCAGCAAGACTTAGGTTCCTTGGCGCAGGTCGCCTGCATGAGGGCGCCGATATTCCCCGCGCCCCATCCGCCGTAGCTGGAAAGCGGAAACTCGTAGTTCGCGCCGAAGAACGAGGAGCCCTGCCGGTTGTAGCCGACGGTGGAGGAGCCATAGCTGGTCACCCCGACGACGACATTGGATACCGAGGCTGAGCCGAGCGAGGCGGCGCCGGCGTTGACGCTCGGCCTGGTGCCGAAATTCGCAAGCCAGGGGCCGCCGCTGGACCCGCCGGTCTGTGCGGAACCGATCTGCGTATTCTCCAGATCGCTCAGGCCAATCCCGACATTATAGTACCAGCCGACGGCATCGGTGCGCTGCATCTGATCGCCCTTGTCGAAGGCGACCGGATAGCCGAGCTGGGTGATTTGCACGACGGTTTCTCCGCCGAGTGCGGGAGATGTCACGTATGAGTAGCCGTTGTAGCCGTAGTCGTACATGCCGACGACCTGGCCCGGATAGCCGTTCTTCGACTTGTTCTTGCCCTTGGCGTTCTTGTATTTGATCTTCTGTTTCTTAAGCGCGATTGTCGCAATATCGTTGTTGCAGACTACGCCGGCCTGGGTGCAGGTGTCGGTGCCGTCAATGTAGGGCGTGGGCACGAAAATATTCTTCGCCTTGAAGCCGCCGAACGGCTGTCCCTTCTTATTGTTCTTGAATTGCGAGGGATACCAGATCGCGGAATCGGCGAAGCCGGAGTTGCCTTCGCCGAAGTTGTGAACGCAGTGGGCCGCCGTGACCAGGATACCCTTGCGGATCAGCGATGCGGTGCAGACGAAGGTGCTGCCCCCGAACGTCATGTAAAGCTTGCCGGTGGCGCTGTAGGGCTGGCCGGTCACGGGGATCTGCTTCTTCTTGCGCGATTCGCCGGCTTTCCTGACCGCGACGCGGGCGGTCGTATAGGGCGCGCCTTCGCTCGATGAACCGAAGGCTTCCGGCGAGGCACCGTTGCCGGAACGCGCGGAGACGCCGGCTGTGCCGGAAATTCCGGAGTCGGAGCCGGCTGCTTCGAAGACGCTTGTGTCGGCCAGCGGCAAGCGGCTCTGGAACGGACCGGTCGGTGCCCCGCCAGCGAAGGCTGCCTCGGCGGCACGGGGATCGAGTTTGTGCTCGGTGATACCTGCCGACTGCGCGGAGGCGTTCGACGCGCCGGCCAGCATCGTTGCGGCAAATAGCGTGGATGCCAGCGTTGCCGGCAGTACTGGTTTGATCATGTCAGCCCCCTTTCGGGCGTATTTGAGCGGGCGAGTAAAAAGGCCTTCGCGACCCGATTCCGGCGCCATGATTAGGATCAATACTTAACAGATCATTGGTGGGCCGCCGGCTTGGCCGATCTGTGTCATTTCGCGGCAAACGCCGTTAACAACGGCAGAAACCGTCAGCTAAAGGTTACCTCAATTGCGGGATTCTTCAGGTGGTCGGTGCCGCGGCGCCCGCGGTAACCATGTATCGTTTCCAATTAAAATAACTCGCCGTAATAATTGAAACACCCGCGAAATACTGGTGGTATGCGCGCGAGGCACAAATGCGGCGTTGAGAGTACCAGTTCAGGAGAGTAGCCGTGTTTGTGATTTCGAAAGGCCGCGCCGCCGGTGCGCGCGCCGGCTTGGCCGTTTTGGCTGTTGCCGGTATCGCCGCATTCGGGCTGGCCGGCGAGTTTTCGGCCGGTCCCGCTGCCGCCGCCACCGGCGCCCTCGAAACGACGCCGCACGAGAGCTTCATCTACATGTCCTGCGAAGGGACGCCGTGCCAGCGGCAGATGTACCAGGTGCCGGACAATCAGCGGCTCAAGGTGTTCGCGCTGTCTTGCGCCGCGCAGGTCAGTACGCCGGGCGCGGTTTCGCACATCGGTGTGCGCCGCCGGCTGGTGGACGGCGGCGAGGAAGTGGTGGACATGGCGTCCAACCGCGTCGGCGTGCAGGGGGATACGCATTATTTCGCGTTCCGGGCCGGCCCGTCGACGTTCGTCGATAGCGGCGACATCGTGAATGCCTTTGTCGATTCCACAACCCGGGTGGATGCCTTCTACTGCTTCCTGGCCGGCGACCTGATCGACGTTCGGTAGACGCGCCGCCGTTTCGCCGGCAACGGACACTCCGACAAAGACGAACGGCCGCGGCAAATACGCCGCGGCCGTTGTCGTCTGGACTAGGTGCCGCGCAGTCGCAGCACGCGCCGTTCACCGGCAGAAGTGACGGTTGCCGTCATACCCCATGAAATAACCGGTCTGGGGATTGAAGCTTCGGTATTTGGCCGAGCACTGGCTGTACCAGGCCGGCGTCCACGGCTGCGCATAGCCGCGATAGTCGGTGTAATACCCGTGGCTCCAGCCGTAAGAGTAGTTCGAGCGCACGGGAAGACTGGCCGGTCCGTGCTGGCTGCCGGCACCGCCGAAGCCGTCGCCCCGGTTCCCGCGCGCTTCGGCGGGAGTGGGAGTGAGCGTCGCGGCCAGGGCACCGGCCAGCAGCAGCGCGACGGTGGCGGCGATCCTGAATGTCGTGTTCATGGACTTGTCTCCTGTTCGGTCGTGGTCGGTCCGGTCGGGGCCCGGCTCAGGGCCATCCGTGGCTATCCGGATCCGGGCAACTTGGGAAGAATAGGTCGATTTCGTTTCGCGCCGATTGCGCGGACTGTTTCTTTGGTAACGGCTGCGAAGCACACCTGAAACACCGGGGTGACTTCGGGCGGCCGGTGCCGTTCCGATGGAAACGGCCGCGGCGTGGGCGCCGCGACCGCTGATGAGGCAGCAAATTTCGGGAGGACCGGAGGGGCACTCTTCCCCGCCGCTAGCGGCAGAAGTGATGGCGCCCGTCGTAGCCCACGAAGTAGCCGGTGCCCGGATTGAAGCTGCGATACTTGGCGGAGCAGTAGCGGTACCAGCCAGACGTCCACGGGGCCGGATGGGCATAGTAGGTCGACTGATAACGCGGGCCGTGGTTCCAGCCGAAGTAGACGTGCGGGCGGTAATGATTGGTGGAATGGCCACCGCCGTAATAGCCGCCAGCGTGGCTGCCGCCACCCGCGGCAGCGATGGTCGGCGCCAGGGCGGCGGTCAGGACCAGCGCTGCGGCGGCGGCGAACTTCTGCGTCTTGTTCATCTTCGATCTCCTTGTCGATCTGGGTCGATCTGGTTCGTTGACCGGGGCTGTTCCCGGAGTGGCCCGGACCGGGGGGATCCCGGTGGACAACGTAATAAGATTTGACGCCTCGCCGTTTCGTGCCGATTTCGACAAAGGTTTCATTGGTATCGGCGCGGAAACGCGACTGACACAAGGTGCGCGGCCGGTTTCGCGACCGTCTCCGGCGCCCGGTTCTGGTGCTGGACTGGAACATGCGGGCGGTCGCCTCGAAGCGGGCAATCGAGGGTGGAAACAGAAAACGGCCGCGACGGGGGCGCGGCCGTTTGCTTGTATCGGGGGAACAGGGCATGCCCGGCTGCGGACTACCGGCAGAAGTGGCGGTGGCCGTCGTAGCCCATGAAGTAGCCGGTGCTCGGGTTGAAGCTGCGGTATTTTGCGCCGCAGTAGCGGTACCAGCCGGGCGTCCAGGGAGCGGGTTTGCCGTAGTAGACAGGCTTCGGCGCGTAGTAGCGCGGCGGGGGCGGCGGGGCATAGTAGGCCGGCGGCCGGGGGGCGTAGTAGCGCGGGCCGCTGAGCGTCGAGCCGATAACCGCGCCGGCGGCGAAGCCGACGATGCCGGCCGCGGCGGCCGCGCCTGGATTGTAGTAATGGCCGTGATTGTAGCCGCCACGGTAGTTGCCCCCGGCGCTGGCGGCGGAAGGAAGGGCTGCGGCTGCGAGCGCGACGATCAGGCCGGCGGCGGCTGTGGTCTTGAGTGTCCGGTTCATGACATGTCTCCTGTCACATCTGGGTCGGGCGCTGGCCTGTCGCTTGGCGCTTGGGCCTTGAAGCGCATCCGTTCCGTAGGTGTGAGTTATGACGGGCGGCATCTGAACCGCACCTGAACGGGGCAGTCAGGGTGGCGTTCAGGAAACCGGCGGCGCCGGCCTTCCATGCAAAAGCGACGGCACCAGTCTCCTGGCACCGCCGCATCGATAATCGAACCGGATTGCGAGCCGGGTCAGTCCCGCAGATTGACGATCACGTCGCTGCCGCCTTCGTCGTCCTTCGCACCGGTCTCGGTGGTCATGGCCGAGAGGGAACCGCTCCGGCTGGCCGGAACGCCGGCCTCTTCCAGGGCCACCTGGTAGTTGGCGATGACGGACTTGAGCTGGTTGATCTGATCCTTGGCGGTATCGTACTTGATCCTGTACTGCTGCAGCTTCTTGTTCTCCTCGACAAGCTGCTCCAGGTTCTCGGCGTATCTCTTCGTCTCGGCACGGGCGTGATTGACGTCCGTCAGAACCGAATTGTAGCGCAGGTTGACCTCGCGCAGCTTGGTATTGGCCGTGACAAGCTCCTCGCGGTCGTGCTCGTGATTGTTCTGCGCCGCCTCCAGCAGCTGTTCGATCTCCTGCATCCGCTTCACCACGATGCGGTGGCGTTCCTTGAGGCTGGTGTTTTCGCGGGTCATTTCCTGCAGCGACTGCGCGCCGATGCGGCGCTGCGACGACAGATTCTCGATCTCGGCATTGAGCGCGTAGACCTCGTTGTCGTGCTTGCGCTGCTCTTCCTCCATGCGCGACTTGGAATAGTCGAGCTCCTGCGATTCCACGTCGAGGCGCGACTTGAGATCGATGTTCTCGTTGCGGAAGTCGACGATCTCGCGCTTGGCCGCCTCGAGCTCGCTGGTGGCGCGGTTGTTCTTCCTGATTTCCTGTTCCAGTAGTGCCGCGCTCTCGGACAGGTTCTGCTGCAGCTCCTTCTCGCGGTGCGAGACCGACTCGAGTTCCGACTTC
This sequence comes from uncultured Tepidamorphus sp., assembly GCA_905479765.1. Taxonomy (GTDB): domain Bacteria; phylum Pseudomonadota; class Alphaproteobacteria; order Rhizobiales; family Tepidamorphaceae; genus Microbaculum. The sequence goes on from CAJQNW010000346.1 coordinate 10,739, forward strand.
AGGCTCTCGGAATGGTCTTCCAGCGACTGGAACTTCGCTTCCAGGTCCTTGAGTTCGCCGGTCAGTTCGGTGACCTGCGCATTGGCCTCGACGAGCTTGGCGCTCTGGACGCGGTACTCCTCGTTGACCTTCTTGTTGTTGTCGCGGATCGTGATGATGTCGTTACGCGCGTTCTCCAGCGCGGTGCGCGTCTCGGTGGCGCGCTTGCGCAGCGAGTGGACCTCGGCCAGCGCTTCCTCGAGCTGCGTCGACAGCGCGCCAACCTGATGGTTGCGGTCGAGCAGATCAGTGGTCAGCCGGGCGTTGTCCGACTTCAGCCGGCCTTCAGTCTCGATCTGGGCGCGCGAGGTCTCGACGAATTCGGACAGCAGCTGGATGGAGTTGCCGGATTCGGCGGCAAGCGCGCTCATCTGCTCGAAGGTGCGGTTCAGCCCGCCGACGCGCGTCTTGAGGTTGTCGAGATTGCGCAGCTTCTCCT
>CAJQNW010000347.1 GCA_905479765.1 uncultured Tepidamorphus sp.
TGCTCAGATTCCCCCACAGCATCACCGAGAACAGGAACCCGGTCATGATCATCAGGCCGCCCATGGTCGGCGTACCCTGCTTGGCGATCAGGTGACTGGCCGGTCCGTCCTCGCGGATCGGCTGGCCGCGCCCCTGGCGCACGCGCAGCGACCGGATGATCGCCGGCCCGAACAGGAAGACGAAGACCAGCGCCGTCATCATCGCCCCGCCGGTCCGGAACGTGATGTAGCGGAAGACGTTCAGCACCGACGCCTGATCGCCGTAATACGATAGAAGTTCCAGCATTAGCCTGTCCGCCCCCGTTCGGTTCCCACCGTCATCCGCCGGTCATTCATCAGCTTGCCGCCTCGACCGGCGCGAAATGATCGCGCAGCGCCTCGACGACCGGTCCCATCCGGCTGCCGAGCGACCCCTTGATCATGACGACGTCGCCGGGCCTGATCTCGTCCAGGATCGCGGCGATCAGCCCGGTCGAGTCTCCGGCATGTTGCCCGCGCCGCAGGTCCGGCACCGCCTCGTAGAGCGCCTTCATGTGCGGACCGCTGGCGAAAAGAATGTCGACGTTGGCGTCCTCCACCGCGCCGGCAAGGTCGCGATGCAGGTCGTCGGCCTGCGGGCCCAGTTCGCGCATGTCGCCAAGCACTGCAATCCGCCGCCCCCTGAATCCCGGCTCGCTCTGGGACAGCAGCGCCAGCGCAGCGCGCATCGAGGCCGGATTGGCGTTGTAGCTCTCGTCGATCACCGTGATGTCGCCGCCCTCGGCGGGCAGCCGCACGCGGGCGCCGCGCCCTTTCGGCGCTTCTATTCCAGCCAGCGCCAGCGCCGCAAGCGCCAGATCCGCGCCGGCAAGCTTCACGACCGCCAGCACCGCCAGGCTGTTGCCGACCAGATGCCGGCCCGGCGCGCCGAACTTGTAGGTGACCTCGGTGCCCAGGATGGTCGCGGACACGCACGAGCACTCGGCATGCAGCGCCACGCGGTCCAGATGCGCGTCCGTACCCTCTTTTTCACCGAATGTGACGATCCGGACGCCGGCTTGCCCGGCTTTGTCGGCAAGCCGGGAGAACTGCGCATTGTCGGCATTGAGCAGCAGTACGCCGCCGGGCTCGATGCCCTCGATGATCTCCGCCTTGGCGTCGGCGATCTTTTCCACGGACCCGAAGAACTCAAGATGTACGGGCTCGACCGTGGTGATGACGGCGATGTGCGGACGCACCTGTTTGACAAGCGCGGCGATCTCGCCGGGTGCGTTCATGCCCAGTTCGAACACGCCATATTCGGTATCGGCCGGCATCCGGGCCAGCGTCAGCGGCACGCCCCAGTGATTGTTGTAGGATGCCGACGACGCATGGGTCCGGCCCGACTGCGACAAGGCGAGCCTGAGCGCTTCCTTGGTGCCGGTCTTGCCCACGCTTCCCGTAATCGCGATGATCTGCGCTGTCGAACGCTCCCGCGCCGCCTGTCCGAGTTTGCGCAGGGCGTCCAGCACGTCCGGAACGATCACCAGCGAAGCGGAGGCCCCTTCGAAGCGATCCGCGTGGTCCTCGCCGATCACCGCGACGCCGGCCCCACCCGCAAGCGCGGCTTCGACGTAATCGTGGCCGTCGAGCCGCGGCCCCTGGATGGCGAAGAAGGCATCGCCGGCGTCCAGCGTCCGGCTGTCGATGGAAATACCGCCAATCGATCCTATGGCCGGTCCGGTTATACGGCCGCCGACGGCCTTCAGGAACACCTCTTCGGTCCACAACTCACTCATGCCACAGCCTCCCGGGCAAGGGCCTCGGCAACGACCTCGTGGTCGGAGAAGGCAAGGACCCGCTCGCCGACCGTCTGGCCGGTCTCGTGCCCCTTGCCGGCAACCAGCAGGATGTCCCCGGTTTTCAGGGCGCCGACTGCTGTCTCTATGGCCGCGCGGCGGTCGCCAATCTCGGTTGCGCCGGGGGCTTCGGCCAGGATCGCGGCGCGGATCGCAGCGGGGTCCTCGCCGCGCGGGTTGTCGTCGGTCACATAGACGATGTCGGCATTGTCGACCGATGCCTTGCCCATAAGCGGGCGTTTTCCCGTGTCGCGATCCCCGCCGGCGCCAATGACGATCGAAAGCCTGCCGCTCGCGAAGGGTCGCAGCGCCTGCAGCGCGTTGACGATGGCGTCGGGCTTGTGGGCGTAGTCGATGAAGATCAGCGCGCCGTCGCGGGTCTGGCCGGCAAGTTCCAGCCGCCCCTTGGCGCCTTCAAGGGTTTCGAGTGCCGCGAGCGCTGTATCGACCGGCGTTCCGGTGGCAATTGCAAGGCCCGCCGAGACCAGCGCGTTGGATACCTGGAAGCCGCCGACCAGCGGCAGCAGGATCTCGCGTTCGCCGTCGCCCGCATCGAGCGTCAGCCGCTGGCGGAAGCCCTCGGGCGCGGCATCGATCAGGCGGATCGTATCGCCGGCCCGGCCAATGCTGATCACCTTGAGACCCCGCCGCGTGGCAACCTCGACCACACGCGCCGATTCCGGTTGGTCGGCACCGACGACCGCCCCGGCACCCGCGGGTAGCAGGTCCTCGAAAAGGCGGAGCTTGGCGGCGAAATACTCTTCGACCGTCGCGTGGTAATCCATGTGGTCGCGGCCAAGATTGGTGAAGGCGCCGGCTGAAAACCGAACCCCGTCGAGCCGGCGCTGGTCGAGACCATGGCTGGAGGCTTCCAGCGCCATATGCGTGACGCCGTCACGGCTGAGTTCGGCCAGAAGGCGGTGCAGTTCGACCGGGTCCGGCGTCGTCAGCGAACGGTACGTCGTCGTCTTCGGCGACACGACGCCGATGGTACCGAGGCTGGCGGCCTGGTGGCCGGCGCTGGCGAAAATCTGGCGGGTGAACGAGGCGACCGATGTCTTGCCGCTGGTGCCGGTCACCGCGACGATCGTCTCGGGCTGAGCCCCGTAGAAGCGTGCAGCCGCAAGCGCCAGCGTCCGGCGCGGATCGGCCGCGCGGATCACAGGCACAGCAACGTCGAGGTCAGCGTCACGCGCGGCCACCACCGCGACGGCACCGGCCGCCACGGCGTCGCGGGCAAAGCGCGCGCCGTCGGTCCGGCTGCCGGCAAGTGCGGCGAACAGAGTTCCCGGCCGCACCGTCCGGCTGTCGGCGGTGAGCCCGGAAATCTCTATGGCGCGCCAGGCGTCCGGAAAGCTGTCGACGTCGGCTAGAAGGTCATGCAACTCCATGTAATCGGCCGGTATCTGGTCATGGGTCGTTTCGTGTGCGTAGTCATCGGATTTATTGTTGTTTTTTAGGCGTCGTTTTTTAGGCAGTCTTCTTGTTGCGCGGTCTTCTTAATAGGACACGCTCAGCAGTTCGTTCGGATCGGCGGGCTCCATGTCAGGCACCACGCCGAGGATCGGTGCGACCCGGGCGATGATGTTCCTGGCGGTGGGTGCGACATTCCAGCCCGACGTACGATAGCCGTGTGTCTCCTTTATGCCTTGCGGCTCGTCCAGCATCACGAAGACGAGATATTTCGGATCGGTGGTCGGGAACGTGCTCAGGAAGGTGGTCAGAACCTTCTTTCCCGAATAGCGGCCGTTGACGACCTTCTCGGCCGTGCCGGTCTTACCGCCGACGTGATAGCCCGGCACGTCGGCCTGTTTCGCGGTGCCCTTCGCCACATTGAGCCGCATCAGGTAGCGCATCTTGTCGCTGGTGTCGGGCCGGATCACCTGCTTAGACAGCGCCTGCGCGGCCTCTTCCGAGCGCGGCATGAAGGTCGGCGGGATCAGATGGCCGCCGTTGATCAGCGCGGCGCCCGCCGCCACCGCCTGGATCGGGGCGATCGACATGCCGTGCCCGAAGGCGATGGTCATGGTGCTCACCTCGCGCCACGGATCCGGCACGATCGGCGCGCCTGATTCCGGAAGTTCGGTGGTCATCCGGTCGAAGAAGCCGAGCTTCCTCAGGAAATCCTTGTGTCCGGGCACCCCGACCGCCAGTGCCATCCGCGCCGTGCCGATATTCGAGGAATGAATGTAAATGTCCTCGACCGTCATGATGCGGTTTTCGGCATGGTAGTCGCCGATGGTGTTGCCGCCCACGCGGATCGGCTTGCGCGCGTCGAACGTCGAGCTGATGCCGATGCGCCCGGTATCGAGCGCCATCGCGGTGGTGAACGCCTTGAAGGCGGAGCCGAGTTCGAAGACGCCGGTCGTCATCCGGTTGATGCGCTCGGGATCTTGCGCGTCGACGGGCCGCTCGGGATCGAAATCTGGCAACGAGACGAGCGCCAGCAGTTCGCCCGTATGGACATCCATCACCGCGCCGGCTGCGGCCTTTGCCTTGAACTTGTCCATGGAGTTGAGCAGTTCGTCGCGCATGGCGTGCTGGGCGCGCAGATCGAGCGACAGCCGGACCGGCTCCAGCGCTTCGTTGCGGGCGAGGCCGGCCGAATGCAGCGCGCCGAGCCAGCCATCGTCCAGATGTTTTTCGAAGCCGGCGATGCCCTGGTTGTCGATATTGACGTAGCCCAGCACGTGCGAGGTGATCGCGCCGGCTGGATAGGCCCGCTTATTCTCCTCCAGGAAGCCGACGCCGGCGATTCCGAGACTGTGCAGCTCGGCCTTCTCGCTCGGCGTGATCTCGCGCTTCAGCCAGACGAACTGCTTGCCGCTGCGGAGTTTTTTGCGCAGGTCGTTGGAATCGAGGTCGGGGAACACCGAGGTGATGTCCTCGATGGCCTCGTCGACGTCGTAGATCTTGTTCGGCTCGGCATAGACCGACGGAACGTTGATGTCGGTCGCCAGCACGTTGCCCGCCCGGTCGAGAATGTCGGGCCTTGCATGGGAAACCTGCTCGCCGGGATCGAGATAATGGACCGGCGCATCCGGCGTCATGGTGGCAAGCAGCATCAGCCGCCCGGCAATCACCAGATAGACAATGCCGAATGCGCTCATCGCCAGTTTCAGCCGGTTGCGTATCTGCTGATCGCCGTAGCCCGAATTGGCACCGTTGCTGGCCGCCAGGGTTTTCGGCTTGGATGTCCTGCGAAGGAGACTCGGCATACGCATTACTGAACTGTCCTGTCGTCGCCGCCGGCGAAACCGCCGAGCGGATTGTTGCCGCCGGATGGATCGATATCGAGCGGGCGCATCGGCAGTGCCTCGACCACCGAAATCTGCTCGACCTCGAGGCGATCGAGCTCGAGATAGCGGTCCGACAGCTCCTGGATGCGGCTTGGCTGGTCGAGATAGTTCCATTCCGCCTTCAGCACCGAGATCACCTCGCGCTCGTCGTCGATCTCGGCGCGCAACTCCGCGATCTGCCGCGCCAGTCCCTGGGATTCGCCCTTGAACCGGTAGAGCCCGACAGCAGCGGCGACGATCAGAACGACCGCCATGAGACTGACGAAACGGGTCATCGCGCTCTCCCTGGCTTTGAATGCTGTGCCGATGGATAGGCAGGCAGCGCCGGAACGCCGAGTGCTGCCGGATCGATATCGCGCGCCGGCGCCTCGGTGCGCTCCGCCCCGCGCAGGCGGGCGGACCGGGCGCGTGGATTGGCGGCGGTCTCTTCGTCCGAAGCCGAAACGGGATGGCGGGTCGTCAGCTTGAACGTCGGCGGCTCCGACTTTAGCTCCGGCATGTGCCGCGAGCCGCGCGCGATCTGGCTGCGCTCGGCCAGGAACCGCTTGACGATGCGGTCCTCCAGCGAATGAAAGCTCACCACCGCCAAGCGGCCGCCCTTTTTCAAGATCCGCTCGGCGGCAGCGAGCCCTTCGGCAAGCTCGGAGAGTTCGCCGTTCACGTAGATGCGTAGTGCCTGGAAGGTGCGCGTCGCCGGGTTCTTCCCGTCCCGCGACGGCCCGACTGCGCGCGCGACGATCTCGGCGAGCTCGCCGGTCGTCGAAATGGATTTGTCCGTCCGCGCCCGCCCGATCGCCCGTGCCACGGCCCGCGACTTCTTCTCCTCGCCAAGCCGGAAGATCAGGTTGGCGAGATCGCCCTCTTCCATCGTGTTGACGACGTCGGCCGCGCTCGGGCCTTCGCCGCCCATCCGCATGTCGAGCGGGCCGTCCTGCATGAACGAGAAACCGCGTTCGGCCTGGTCCAGCTGCATCGACGAGACGCCGACGTCGAGCGCCACGCCGTCGGCCTTGTCGACACCCTGCCCCTCGGCGATCGCATCCAGCTCCGAAAACCGTCCTTCGACGAGCGCCAGCCGCCCCTTGTAGGCCTCGGCCATGTCGCGGCCGGCTGCCAGCGCGCTCGGATCACGGTCGATGCCGATGACCCGGCAGTCCGCTGCATCCAGGATGGCGCGGGTATAGCCGCCGGCGCCGAAGGTGCCGTCGATATAGATGCCGCCGTCGCGCGGCGCGAGTGTGTCGAGAACGTCGGCCAGAAGCACCGGAATGTGACGGGCCGGTCCGCCAGCGGTTCCCTGAAGAGGTTCGCCGCGACCCGCCATCATTCCGTTGCTCCACTGTGCCGAGCCCCTGCTCCGGCGGGAGAGCCCGCTGCAGGCATGTTGCTCAGCATCTGCTTCAACTCGCGCACTTTGGACCTGGCCTCTTCCTGGCGCGCGGCGAAGCGTTCCGGCTCCCACAGCTGGAACTTCTGTCCAAGACCGACGAACGCGACACGGTCTTCGATCTGGGCCCACTCCTTGAGCCGGTCGGAAAGAACGATGCGGCCTTCCGCGTCGAGCTTGAGGATCTCGCTGTTGCCGTAGAACTCGGTCGACAGCAGATCGTGCTCATCGGAATACCGGGGCATACGATCGAGCAGCCCGTTGATCTCTTCCACCAGCCTGTTCCCCCCGGCATCGAGGGCGGGAAGCCCCAGCGCCGGATAGACATAGAGTCCGTCGAAACCGTCGCGAGCGAGCGTCGCCCGGAACGTCGCGGGAACCGAGACCCGCCCCTTGGAGTCGATCTTGTTCGTGAAGGCAGACACGAACCGATCCATGGAGCTTCCCGCCTCCCGGCTTTACGCAAACGCTGTTGACCCATCATCGGGTATTGACCCCGGGAGCGACGATTGCACCTGGGAAATTCGCCCGGACCCGGGGCTGAAGCTATGGTTCCCGAAGCGTGAGCTTCCGCAACCAGCCCCCCTGACGACGCCGCCGCGCCGCCTGCAGAAACGATGCGCCGGAGGCCTCTCCGGGCACCGTGCCGCGCCCCCGCGGCCTGGGCATCCCGAACCGGTGGTTTGGGATTATTTGGGATATCATGGGACAACATGGGGGTCAATTCACAAACCCGGCTTAAAGGGTAGCAGAACTGTTAACCTTGCCGGAGTGTTACCGACACGCCTTAAGATCCGGTTGATTCCGATCCAGGCGGAAGATATTCTTTTATTTCAGCGGCTTGGTAACGGTGCGGCAGCCCTGCGCCCGCCATCGGCTTGACCTTGCGGCAGCAAAAGGCCGCCCATCGGGCACGAGGCGCCGCCCGCGCCGGGGCAATCTGCCCTGGATTCCCGCCTTCGCGGGAATGAGCGGATGGGGAAAGTCCGCGCGCACAATCCTCTTTGGGAGTCGGCGAAAGGCGAAGGGTCTGGAACGGCCTTGGCGGATGGGCAGAAAGTCATTCCCACCGGAACCGCTGACCCAAGCGGCTCCCGGGCACCCTCGCTTTCTTCCGCTCATTCCCGCGAAGGCGGGAATCCAGGGCCCCGCGACGGGCGTCAGCCGCCCTGCCCCGAGGCCGCTTCGCTTCACGACGGGTCGAAAGAAGAATTTGCCAGCTGGCCTGTAAGCCGGGTTCTGTACGCGAGTTGCCCCGCGTGACGACCATTCATCTGGGACGCCCGTTGCCGAACGCCTCTTGCAACCTACCCGGATCGCTGGCCCCGAGACTGACCTGAATCAACCTTGCGGCTGATTCTGTGCGATCCCTATTCGGTCTTGCTCCCGGTGGGGTTTACCCTGCCGCCGCTGTTACCAGCAACGCGGTGCGCTCTTACCGCACCCTTTC
>CAJQNW010000348.1 GCA_905479765.1 uncultured Tepidamorphus sp.
ATTTCATAGGCCATCAGCACGCCGCTGAGGCCCGCTCCAAGCACCACGATGTTTGCCATTTGCTTTGTCCTGCCTTTGTGCGGCCGTCCTCCCAACCTCACCGGACGCCACGGCCAATCGCCCCGTGATTTTGTCGTGCGATAAACATATTCGATTATTGGAATATAACAAGCGGGACGACAGGCGAAGGCCAAGATGCCGCATCGTCTGGGCGCGCCGGAAATTTAACGCATTCGCCCCATTGCCGTTGCGGTTGCCTGATCGGCTGGAAAGAACGTTTCGATGGCAAGTTCCGACAGGCTGATGTCGAGGGCCGTTCCGAAAACCGTCGTGGTGCTGAGGAACGACAGGGTGCCATCCCCGGTCTCGAGTTCCAGCGGCACGGCGATGCCGCCGAACTGGGCCTGGTCGCTCGGCCGGTAGGGCCTGGACCCGGCCGGAACCGGGTAGGATCGCAATTCCTCCAGGAGGGCGACGAGCACCGGATCGCCGGAGGCATCGATCTGTTCGGACAGTCGGGCGATGATATGGGAGCGCCACTGGCGGAAATTCAGGACCCTCGGTGCCAGCCCGTTGGGATGCAGGCTGAGCCGCAGCACGTTGACGGGCGGCTCGAGGAGCGCCGGATCGATCCCGGCAAGCAGCGGCGCGACCGCGCCATTGGAGCGGACCAGTGTCCAGTGCCGGTCGATCGCCAGTGCCGGATGCGGTTCATGCCCCTTGAGGATCAGTTCAATGACCCGCAGGGCGGCTTCCAGCCCGGGATCGTCCAGCTTCCTGGCCTGATAGAGCGGCGCGAAACCGGCCGCCAGCAGCAGCGTATTGCGTTCCCTGAGCGGGACCGCGAGCTGTTCGGCCAGCCGCAGCACCATGTCCCGGCTCGGCGCCGAGCGCCCGGATTCCAGAAAGCTCAGGTGCCGCTGCGATATCTCCGCTTCACTGGCGAGGTCCAGCTGGCTCAACCGGCGGCGGCGGCGCCAGTCGCGAAGGAGGCTGCCGACGGGTTGGACGAGATCGGACATGGCTGAAGACTATCCGCCCGCCCGTCCGGCAAACAACTACCTTCCAGGTAATCGACCAGTCGCGCCTGCACGGCAATTCTCCGCCGAAGGATGCCGGCGCTGTGCCGGCTCCGCTTATCATCGAGAGGATATCGCCATGCCGGTACTGTCTTTCCTGTCTTCCCTGCGGGCGTTGCTGTTCGCCGATGCCATGACGTGCGCGGCAATGGGCGCCCTTCTGGTTCTCGGATCGGGCCTCGTCGCGGGCCTGACCCACATCCCCGCGCCATTGTTGTTCTATGCGGGCCTGAGCTTGCTGCCGATCGCAGCCTTCATGGCGCTCGTCGCGATGCGGTCGTCTATCTCCGCTCCGCTGGCCTGGCTTGTCATTGCAGGCAACGCGCTCTGGGTTGCCGCCAGCCTGCTTCTGCTGGTCAGCGGCTGGATCGCGCCGAATGCGATCGGCTGGGTGTTCGTGATCGCGCAGGCCCTCGCCGTCGCGGTGCTCGCCGTTCTCGAGCATGGCGCGCTGCGCCAGCCCGCCGCGAACTTCGGCACGAACTGATCGCCGGAAAGGCCCGGTCGTTGACCAATGTGCGCGGCCGGGCCGTCTCTAGAGAAGTCAAATCAATACAATATCGCCCTGAGAGCGACGACCGAGGCGACGCCGAGAGCCACCGCGACCAGCTGCGGCAGTTTCAGGGCGGCAACGACGGTGATTGCGGCCGCTATCGTCTCCGCCGGACCGGTGGTCAGCACGGCAGGCGTGATGACGGCGGCGAGCACCGCGCCGGGCACCGCGTCGAGCGCCGCCCGGGTTCGTCCCGTCAGCACCATGCGGCGGATGGCGAACCAGCCGCCGAGCCGCGTCGCATAGGTGACGAGCGCCATGCCGGCGATCGCCAGCAGTGTCTGCGGGTCTAGATTGAAGGCTTCGAGGTTCATTCGCCAATCCCCGTTTCGGCGGCTTCGTCACCGGAGGGCGCGGAAAGCGCTCCGGCGAGCGCGCCCGCGATACCGCCTGCGGCGATGAACCAGGGCCCGTCGACGGTCAGATGCACGATTGCGGCGACCACGGCGCTGGCGGCAATCGCGATGCCGGTGCGCGGCCCCTGCCACAGGCCGACCAGCAGGGTCAGGAAGATCGCCGGGAAGGCGAAATCGGCCCCGTAGACGGCCGGATCGCCCATCAGGCTGCCGAGCGCCGCGCCCAGCCCCGTCCAGCCGACCCAGTTGATCCAGAGAATTCCGCCCATCGTCAGCACATAGGTCGGCGTCAGCCGCGCCCGCGCCGCCCGTTGCTCGGCCAGCGCCCAGGTCTCGTCGACCATGGTGAACAGCGCCAATAGCGACGTGCCAGTGCCGAAATGGCCGATCTTGGAGGCCAGCGACGCCCCCATCAGCAGGTGCCGCATGTTGATCAGCAACGCAGTAACGGTGAGCAGCAGCCAGGGCGCCGGCTCCCGCCAGATATCGACCGCTACGAACTGCGCGCTGCCGGCGAAGACGGTGGCGCTCATCAGCATCATTTCAAGCGGGGTAATGCCCTTCTGCGCGGCCAGCGCACCGAGCAGCAGGCTGAACGGAATGACCGCAATCATGGCCGGCAGCACGGCAACGGCGCTTGCCCGCGCCTCGGTAAACCTATCGGAGCTCATGTCGTCAGGCCGCATCCAGGCTCGCAGAACGGAACCGGCCGGGCGTCACGCCGACGCGCGCCTTGAAGGCCCGGGTCAGGTGGCTCTGGTCGGCAAAGCCGCAGTCGGCGGCCGCTTCGTCCGGCGTGCGGCCCGACGCCAGCAGATCGCGCGCCGCCCTGACCCGCCGGTCGGCGAGCCAGGCATGCGGTGTCAGGCCGGTGTCCTTGCGGAACGCCCGGATCAGGTGGAAGCGGCTGACACCGGCGACACCGGCCAGCGTCGGCAGGTCGACGTTCTCGGCGAAGTGGGCATCGAGATAATCCTGCGCGCGGCGCACCGGTCCGCGCTCTGAACGCACCGGCCCCGGCTGGCCGAGCCGCGCATGGCGCGACAACATCAGCGCCAGCGCCGCAACGAAGCGCTCGTCGCCATGCAGCGTATCGGGCTGGTCGAGGCCGCGATGGGCGGCGACGAAAAGGCCCGCGGCTTCGGGATCGGCCACTACCGGCTCGGGGAAATACGGCGTCGCGCAGGTCTCCCGCCCGGTCAGCTCGCAGGCGATCTCCTGCAGCAACTCCACGCTCGGATAGGACATGCGATAGGCATAACCCGCCCCGTGCGGCTCGCCGTCATGCACCTCGCCGGGATGCACGAAGCAGACATCGCCCGGACCCGCATAGCGGCGTTGGCCGCGCACCACGAAGGTTTCGCAGCCGGTGACGATCGCGCCGACCACGTAACTGTCGTGCGTATGCGGGGCATAGCGATGCGAGACGAAATGCGCGGCCAGGCATTCAAGGCCGTTGTAACGGGCCTCGCGCCAGTAGCACGCACTGTCACCGCCGGAGAGGCCCCGCTCTGCCAGCGCCGTTATCTGATCGCACACGTTCATGGCGTGCAGACTAGCAGCCGCGCGGGCGTCCGTCTTGAACGGGATTGCTCTTGCCGTTGCGCCGACGGAAGGCGGTTGACCGGTTCACAAAGTTCACGCGGAGTTGGGTTGCACCGATATCCAAGCCGGTTAAATTGCCGTCACGGGAGGCTTTGATACTGCGATTCCCGATTATTTCAACAGTGCGCTCCGCGCGGAATAAGGGAGGTTTCCCATGGTTATGAAAATGATGATGCGCGGCATTCTGGCCGCTTGCCTGGCCATGCCGATCGGTCTCGTCATCTCTGCGGATGCCGGGGCCCAGACGGCCAAGAACCTCAAGTGCAAGGGCTGCGTGGGCAGCAAGGACATCGGCAAGAACGCGGTGCGCGGCAAGCACATCAAGAACAATGCGGTCACGTCGTCCAAAATCAAGAACGGGACGATCAAGGCGGAGGACATCGCCGCGGGCGTCCTGGGCAGTGGCGGGCAGGTTCTTACCGGCGGTTTCAATCAGGGAGCGGCCTTTGCGAATGGCTTCACCGGCCCTGGCTGGACCACCACGTTGGCACCGGATTACCCCGACACCGGAGAGGGCGAGGCCGCCATCCAGATCCGGATGCCGGCAGGGACACTCTCGAACCTGCGGGTCCATGTTCAAACTGAGAACGTTCCGTCCAGCGGCAGCCTGATCGTCATGGTTCGGATCAATGGCGCCGATACGGCTCTGACCTGCACGGTCACCGCCACCGGGGACTGCACGAGCACCGCTTCGATCGCGATCAATGACAACGACCGGCTCGCTCTGGAAATCACCAACTCCTTCCCGGACGAGGGCAACTGGACGCTCACCTACTCGATTGAGCGTAGCTGAACCGGTTTTCCGGCGGCGCATCAAGCCGCCGCCGGCCCTGACCTCTCTCAGTTCCCCGCCAGGATCGCCGTCAGGCTCCACGGATAATCCACGCTTTCGGATACGATGTCGTCGATCAGCCAGCTCCCGTCCTCGTTGACGAAGAGATAGCGGAGCGTGCGTTGTTCGTCGAAATTGCGGAAGCTCGCGTCGACGACGGCCGTTTCTCCCGAAACCTCCGGTTTGCTGATCGAGACCTCCGAGAGATCCCAGTCCTGCGCGTCGACGAAGACGTCGAAATCGAGCCGGCCGATGCCGTCGCGCTGGGCCAGTTTGTCGTCTTCCTCTAGCAGCAGCCGCGTGCGGGCCGAGAAAAGCTTCAAGACGTCCGGATCCGTTGGAAACGCCCCGAGCCCGTCTCCCTCATAGAGGGCATAGATACTCCCGACGATCGCCTCGGGCGGCTCCCCGGAAGGCGTATCCGCGCTCTGCGCCTGTGCGGAAGACAGAAATGCCGTGAAAAGAAACCCGATACACAAGAACAGTTGAACGACCCTGCGCATGGTGGGCTCCGATGATTGTTGCTCGCATCTGCATGCAAGTCTGGCACGGTTTCTTGCCCGAGGACAGTTCCGCTCCGCGCCTCGGTGAACGAGAAATCCGACATTCAGGTAAAACTCGACAAGTCAGCCGGCTTCCACCCGTTCGAACCAGCCATCTTCGTCGATCACCTCGATGCCGAGCTCGGTCGCCTTCTTGAGCTTCGAGCCCGCGCCGGGCCCGGCCACCAGCAGATCGGTCTTGGCCGACACCGAGCTTGCCACCTTGGCCCCGAAGCGCTCGGCCATCGCCTTGGCCTCGTCGCGGGTCATCCGCTCCAGCGAACCGGTGAAGACGACGGTCTTGCCGGCGACGGGAGAATCGCTGGTCTGCGGCCGTTCTGCCTCCTTGGGCGTCACTTCGGACAGCAGCGCGTCGATCTGTTCCTCGTTGCGCGGCTCGGCGAAGAACTCGACCAGCGCCTCGGCAACCGTATCGCCGATCCCGTCGACCGACAGGAGATCCTGATAGGCCTCGCTGTCCGGGCCTTCGCCGGCGGCCAGCACGGCCTCCCGGAACGCCTCGAAGGTGCCGAAGTGACGGGCCAGCAGCTTGGCGTTCGTCTCGCCGACATGGCGGATGCCTAGTGCGAAGATGAACCGGTTGAGGTCGATTTCGCGCCGCTCGTCGATCGCCGCGAACAGGTTCTTCACCGACGTCGATCCCCAGCCCTCGCGATCCTTCAGCTTTTTCAGCGATTTTTCGTCGCGCGCCTGCAGCGTAAAGATATCGGCCGGCTTCTCGACCAGCCCGTCCTCGTAGAACGCCGTCACCTGCTTGGCGCCCAGCCCCTCGATGTCGAAGGCGTTGCGCGACACGAAGTGGATCAGTTTCTCGGCCGCCTGGGCCGGACAGACCAGTGAGCCGGTACAACGCCGCACCACGTCTTCCTTGCCTGTGCGCGGATTGACTTCGCGCACCGCATGGCTGCCGCAGATCGGACACTTCGTCGGAAAGACGTAGGGCTTCGGCCCCCGTGGCTTGTCCAGCACCGGGCCAAGGATTTGAGGAATGACATCGCCGGCCCGCTGCAGGGTCACCGTATCGCCGATGCGCACGTCCTTGCGCGCGATCTCGTCCTCGTTGTGCAGCGTCGCATGCCGCACCACGACGCCGCCGACGGTGACCGGCGTCAGCACCGCGCGCGGCGTCAGCGCACCGGTGCGGCCGACCTGGATCTCGATGTCCTCCAGCACGGTCGTCGCCTTCTCGGCGGGAAACTTGTGCGCGATCGCCCAGCGCGGGCTGCGCGACACGAAGCCGAGCCGCTGCTGCCAGTCGAGCCGGTCGACCTTGTAGACCACCCCGTCGATATCGTAGCCGAGCGCCGCGCGGCTCTCCTCGACATGTCGGTAGAAATCCATGACCTCGGCGACGGACTTCACCCGCCGCATCAGCGGATTGGTGGGCAGGCCCCAGGTGCCAAGCGCTTCGTAGACGCCCCATTGCGTATCGGCGGGCAATTCGCCGGTCTCGCCCCAGGCGTAGGCGAAGAACTTCAGCGGCCGCGAGGCGGTGATGCGGGAATCGAGCTGGCGCAGCGATCCCGCTGCCGCGTTGCGCGGATTGGCGAACACAGGCTTGCCGTCGGCCTCCTGGCGCTCGTTCAGCGCCTCGAAGTCGGCGTGGCTCATGTACACCTCGCCGCGCACCTCGAAGACCTCGCCGAAGCCGCTGCCTTTCAACTTCTTCGGAATGCCGGGAATCGTCTTCAGGTTGACGGTGACGTCCTCGCCTTCCTCGCCGTCGCCGCGTGTCGCGCCTTGCACGAAGACGCCGTTCTCGTAGCGCAGCGACGCCGACAGCCCGTCGATCTTCGGCTCCGCCGTCAGCGTGATCGCCTCCTCCGCGTCGATCTTCAGGAACCGGCGGACGCGCTCGATGAAACTTGCGACATCGTCCTCGCTAAAGGCGTTGTCCAGCGACAGCATCGGCACGCGGTGCCGCACCTTGGCGAACTTCTCCGAGGGTGCAGCGCCCACCCGAAGCGACGGGCTGTCGGCCCGCACCAGATCCGGGAATGCCGCCTCGATCGCCTGGTTGCGCTGGCGCAAGGCGTCGTATTCCGCGTCGGAAACGCTCGGCTGGTCTTCCTGGTAGTAGCGTTCGTCGTGCCCGGCGATCTCGCCGGCCAGCCGCTCCAGCTCGCCGGCCGCTTCCTCGGGCGTCAGATCCCCGACAGCCTTGTTCTCCACCCCCGCCATAGCCTGGATTGCCTCTTCCTAGTCGACCCCGGCCAGCAGGCGCCCGGCGGCAGCCCGCGCCTCCTCGGTCACCGTCGCACCGGCAAGCATCCGGGCGATCTCCTCCTGCCGGCTCGGCGCATCAAGCGCCACCACCCGCGTCAGCACGTCGCTCTTGGTGCGCCCGGGCTCCTTGCGGATCAGCAGCTGCCGGGTCGCCCGCGCGGCGACCTGCGGGGCGTGCGTCACGGTCAGCACCTGCACCCGGTCGGACAGCCGCTGCAGCCGCACGCCGATCGCATCCGACACCGCGCCACCGACAGCGGTATCGATTTCGTCGAACACCAGCGTCGGGGCGCTGCCCTTGTCGGCAAGCGCGACCTTGAGCGCCAGCAGGAAGCGCGACAGCTCGCCCCCCGACGCCACCTTCAGAAGCGGGCCTGGATGGGTGCCCGGATTGGTCTGCACCCAGAACTCGACCCGGTCCCGTCCATCCGGACCACCGGACCCGGTGTCGCTTTCGACGCGCGTCTGGAAGCTGGCGCGCTCCAGCTTCAATGGCGCGAGTTCCGCCATCACCGCCTTGTCCAGCGCCTTCGCGGCCTTGACGCGTCTGTCGCTCAACTTCGAGGCGGCCTTGGCGTAGGTTTCCTCGGCCAATTGTGCTTCGGCTTCCAGCCCTGCAAGCCGTTCTTCGCCGATTTCCATGTCGTCGAGGGCGCCGCGCATGCGCTCGCGCAGGCCGGCCAGTTCGTCCACGGACACCTGATGCTTGCGCGCCGCGGCCCTGAGCGCGAACAGCCGCTCCTCGGTCGTCTCCAGTTCGCGCGGATCGAAGGCCGCCTGCGTCTGCGCACGCTCGATCGCCGAGCGTGACTCTTCCATCGCCTCGATCGCCGCCGTCAGCGCCGCGATCACCGGATCGAGCAGGTCCGGCAGCGCATCCGCCCGCCGCTCCAGCCGTCTCAGCGCCGCCGACATCGCCGCCACCGGCGAGGCGTTGCCCGATACCGCCTGATCGGCTTCCGTCAGCTCGTCGGCAAGCTTTTCGGCCTGCATCATGATCTGCCGGCGCTCGGCCAGATGCGCCTCCTCGCCGGCTTCGGGCGCCAGCAGGTCGAGTTCTTCCAGCGCATGGGTAAGGTAGTCGCGCTCGGACGTGGACTTCTCCAGCGCCGCGCGCGCCTCTTTCAGGGCCGTTTCGGCCTTCCGCCATGTCGACCACGCCCGGGCGGTGGCGGCGGCATCGGCTTCCAGTCCGCCGAAGCTGTCGAGCAGCGTACGGTGGATCGCCGGGTCGACCAGCGCCCGGTCGTCGTGCTGGCCGTGAATCTCGACCAGGCTCGTACCGAGGGTTTTCAGAAGCTGCACGCCGGCCGGCTGGTCGTTGACGAAGGCGCGGGTGCGCCCGTCGGCGGCCTGCTGGCGGCGCAGGATGATATCGGCGTCCGCCTCGATGCCGTGCTCTTCCAGGATTCGCCGGGCGGGATGGTGCGGGCCGACGTCGAAGACCGCCGTGACCTGCCCGCGCTCGGCGCCCCGGCGTACCAGGGCCGCGTCACCGCGCCCGCCCAGCGCAAGAGAAAGCGAATCGAGAAGGATGGATTTGCCTGCCCCGGTCTCGCCGGTCAGCGCGCTCAGGCCGGCTTCGAACGTAATGTCGAGCCTGTCGATGATAACGATGTCACGGATTGAGAGGGCGACGAGCATCGCCTCCTCACAGCGAGCCCGAGGCCTTGCGGAACACCTTGCTCAGCCACGATCCCTCGTTCACTTCCGGCTCGTAGCCTCCCGACGACAGCAGTGAGTAGGAGTCCTTGTACCAGGGACTGTCGGGATAGTTATGACCGAGGATGGCTGCTGCCGTCTGCGCCTCCGACACGAGGCCGAGCGCATAGTAGGATTCGGTCAGCCGGTGCAGCGCCTCTTCGATATGCCGCGTCGTCTGGTAATCCAGGACCACCACCTTGAAGCGGTTGATCGAGGCCAGATACTGCTTCTTCGAGAGATAGTAGCGGCCGACTTCCATTTCCTTGCCGGCCAGCTGGTCCCGGGCGATTTCCACCTTGCCGCGGGCCTGCACCGCATATTCGGATTCCGGGTACTTCTCGATGACCTCGCGGTAGGCGACGGCGGCCTTTTCCGCCCGCGCCTGATCGCGGCCGACATCGACGATCTGCTGGTAATAGGATTCCGCGATCAGATACTGCGCATAGGCCGCGTCGTCGGTACCCGGATAAAGCGTGACATACCGCTTCGCCGAGGTGACTGCGTCGGTGTACTGCTCTGATTCGTAATTGGAGTAGGCCGACATGATCAGCGATTTGCGGGCCCACTCCGAATAGGGATGGATCCGCTCGACCTCGTCGAACTTCTTCGCCGCGGCCTTGAACGCCCCGGTGTTGGCCAGCCCCAGACCCTCGTTGTAGAGGACTTCCGCCGGCTCCTCGTTGATGACGGCGAACTCCTCCTCGTCCTTGGTGAAGAGGCTGTTGCACGCCGAGAGCGACACGCCGACGAGAACGAGCGCCGCAAAGCGCAGCGCCTTGCAGCGCGACGTCGACGGTGAAGAGGTTTCCTTCCGGAAGCCAGTCAGGCCGGATGTCATGTCAGGCAAACGCTCACTCGTCTTCGACTGAATTATTTGGGCGCATCGGATAATCGATGCGATCGGCGCGAACTCTAGCGCAAGGCTGTTTCGCAAGCCAGATTGGCTGACGCCTGAATTGAGCGAATTTGTGGCGAGCACCGAAACCGTGAAGAAGACCGTAGACCTGAAACCGCGAACCGGGGCCGGAAACCCGTATCAGGATACGTCCGGTCCGAATGCAGCCGCCGGCACCATGGAACCGACGCTGGCCTGGCCCACGTCGCGTCGCACCATCGCCGTCGACCATTCCCACGCGGTCTCGTCGGACAGCAGCGCTTCGACGATGGCGTAGTTGAGCTTGTGGCCGCCACGGTAGCTGCGGTAGTGGCCAAGCACCGGCGCGCCGGCCAGCATCAGATCGCCGACCGCGTCCAGAACCTTGTGGCGCACGAACTCGTCCGCGAAGCGCAGGCCTTCCGGATTGATCACCTGATCGTCGCCGATCACCACCGTGTTCTCCAGCGAGGCGCCCAGCGCGTAACCGTTGGCCCAGAGCTGCTCGACGCTCGACATGAAGCCGAATGTGCGTGCGCGGGCCAGTTCGCTGGCGAAGTTGCCGCTGTCGGCATCGTAGACATAGGCCTGCCGGCCAATAACCGTGCCGGCGAAGTCGATCTCGACCTCGACGCGGCGGCTCTCGCTGGGCAAAAGCTCGCCGACGGCGTCGCCGTGGGTGACCTTGATGGGCTTGAGAACCTTGATGTAGCGACGCTGGGCCGACTGCTTGCGCACGCCTGCCTGCAGGATCACGTCGCAGAACGCCTCGGCGCTGCCGTCCATGATCGGCACCTCGTCACCGTCGATCTCGACGATGACATTGTCGATGCCCAGGCCGCCAAGCGAGGCCATCAGATGCTCGACCGTGCCGATCGAGCCGGCCGCGTCGCTGCCGAGCACTGTGCTCAGCGCGGTTGCGACCACGAACCGGTGCGAGGCCGGGACTTCGATGTCCGCGGTGCCTTCGGCCGAATTCTTCAGGAAGATGATTCCCGTATCCGGCTCGGCTGGATGGAACGTTACGGTGGAGGGTTCCCCACTATGTACGCCGACACCCGTGAGCGATACGCGCTCTTTAATCGTCGTCTGTGACTGCGCTTTCATTGTCCCGCGCTATATTTGCCTGAACAGGCCGCCCCCGCGGCTTTGATCTGTTCAGGCTTGCGTCCAACGTCACAGCATCGCAATTCTTCGCGGCATCAGAGCCGAACGAGAACGCCGTCCGGCAATTCGCCGTTGGCAAGCGACACACTGTTTGTTGGACCCCCTTTTGTCCGAGATCATTTGTACCGGTGCACCGTGACCCGGCCAAATCACGCTTTTTTACGATCTGTTACGCATGTAACTTCGTTTGTAACAATTTCCGTAACGAAATGAGCCCGGCAGCTTTCGCCGCCGGGCCCCTGAAACGCGCGATCTCTATCAGCGTTCAGTTCGCCTGACGGCGCAGAAACGCTGGGATTTCGTACTGATCGTCATCGATCGACGGGCCGCGACGCGGTGCGTTGGCCACCTGCGGCGCATGCTTGGGCTGCTCCGGTTGCGCCGGGCGCTGAGGCCGCCTTGCGTACTCCGAAACCGGCTCCTCGCCGTGATATCCGGCAACCGCCGGCGGCTCGATCACGTCAGAATCGTCGGCGTCGTCGCGACGGCCGAGACCGACCGATGCAATTCGCTGCAACAGACCCGGACGACGGCGCTCTTCGTGCCCGGCCTGCGGGGCCGCGTGAGAGCCGGCCGCCTGGCCTGCCTGCGGCGCATGGGTCTGGCCGCCAGGCTGGCCTGCCTGCGGGCCGGCCCCTGTCCGAGCCCGCATTTCATTCTGGGCGATCAGCGGGAAATCCTCGATCTGCGGCATGCGCGGGGGACGGCGGTCGGGATGCGACGCCGTGGGGGGAACGAAGGCCCCCTCGTATTCCGCGCCGTCATTGGTTTCGGCCGGTGCTTCGGCAGCCGGCATTTGCGGCACCGCCGGCGGCTCCATGCGGCTGATGTGTACCCCAGGATCGCTGGCGGCGACCGGTGCGGGCGCGGGCTCGGCGGGAGCCGGGGCAGGCTCGGCCGGGGCCCGCAACGCGGTCTCCACCGCGGCTTCTGCCGCCGCGGCGGCCGCGGCAGCGGGAGCCGCTGCCGGCGCCGGAGCGGGAGACTGGGCCGCCACGGAAGGCTGGACGGCGATCTGGGGCTGTGCCTTGCGGGCACGCAGCCGCTCGGTCAGCGCGGCGATCGTGTCCTCGCCGGACCGCTCGACGAAGGTCGCCGA
>CAJQNW010000349.1 GCA_905479765.1 uncultured Tepidamorphus sp.
TCGCCGTGCCTTCTGTCCATCGGCATGGAGCCGAAAATTCCGTCCGGAAAGCTGAAGGTGAAGAAAAACTGCGCCGTGACCGGTAACTTCGACACCGGCAACGACAGCGACTTCAATATCCAGGTGGGCCAGATGAACTCCGACAAGACCACCATGTCGGGTGCCGGGGACGGCCCGTACGGCGCATGGACGTTTACGGCCGTGAAGAAGTAAGTTTCTGGATCAGTGACTGTAGCTACAAAAGGGGCCGATAGGCCCCTTTTTCATCTAAAGGTGACGTTTTCGCGGGAGGCAACGAAGTTCGTCCGAATCTTATAACGGGTTCAATGTCGTAGGAACGGCAAACCGGTTGATTACGTCGCTTTCCGACAACCGGGGGGCATTCGTGGCGGACGCCCGACGCGTGTCCTACTTGCCCTGCCCACCCATCCCCGTTACCTCAAGCCTCCCCATACTCGGAGGCTGCCGTGCCTAATTCCGATCAAACGCCTCGCGTCATCGACGAACAGCGGGTCTACGACGGCTTCGCCAACATCACCCGCTATTCGGTCGATGCACCCTGGCAGGGCAAGATGCTGAGGCTCGATCGCGAAGTGCATTTCCACGGCCATGTCGCCGCGATCCTGCCGGTCGATCCGGCTCGGAAAACGGGCATCCTCGTGCGCCAGTTCCGCCTCTCGCCGTTCCTGGATGGCGGCGACGGATGGCTCTGGGAAATCCCCGGCGGCCTGCTTGATGGCGATCCACCGGAAGCATGTGCGATCAAGGAAGCCGGCGAAGAGGCTGGAATTGCGATAGAAACGCTTGAATCCCTCGGCGAATTGCTGTCCTCTCCCGGAATCGTCCGTGAACGCGTTCATGTATTCTGGGGGACGTACTCCGCTCCCCCTCCCGCGGAAACAGGCGGTCTCGATCACGAAGGTGAGATGATCGAGGTCCATGAACTGCCAATGGCCGACATTGCCCGAATGGCCGAAGCCGGCGAGATCATCGACGCGAAGTCGGAGATCGCCGTGTTTCGCCTGAAGGCCCGGAGGCCCGACCTGTTCGAAACCTGAGGGCCGCGCGGCCTGACGGCTTGGGGCGGGCAACGAGACAGGATTGACTGGCTCCATGAGCAACGAACTTGCCATTGCCTGCGCGCAGTTGAACCCGATCGTCGGCGATATTGCCGGCAACCTGGCGCTGGCCCGCAAGGCGCGCGCCGAGGCTGCCGAAATGGGCGCCGATCTCGTCGTCTTCTCCGAACTGTTCATTTCCGGCTATCCGCCCGAGGATCTGGTTCTCAAGCCGGCCTTCCAGCAGGCCTGCCGTGAAGCGGTCGAGACGCTGGCCGTGGATACCGCCGACGGCGGCCCGGCCGTGCTCATCGGCACGCCCTGGCACGAGGAGGTGAAGACCTACAATGCCTGCTGCCTTCTCGAGGAGGGCAGGGTGGCGGCGACCCGCTTCAAGGTCGACCTGCCCAACTATGGTCCGTTCGACGAGAAGCGCGTCTTCGCCGCCGGGCCGCTGCCGGGCCCGGTGCCGTTTCGCGGCGTCCGGCTCGGCATCCCGATCTGCGAGGATATCTGGGAAGACGAGGTCGTCGAGTGCCTGGAGGAGAGCGGTGCTGAACTGCTGATTGTCCCCAACGGCTCGCCGTGGTGGAAGTACAAGCACGACCTTCGCCTCAACATCGTCGTCCAGCGCGTCACCGAATCCAACCTGCCGCTCATCTACATCAATCAACTGGGCGGGCAGGACGAACTGATCTTCGACGGCGCCTCCTTCGGCCTGCACAATGACCGCACGCTGGCCTTCCAGATGCCGGCCTTCGCCGAGGGCGTGGCACTGACCCGCTGGGAACGCGAGCCGGGTGGCCCGTGGCGCTGCGTTCAAGGCCCAATGGATGTGCTGGAGGACAATGAGGAACTGATGTGGCGCGCCTGCGTCCAGGGCCTGCGCGACTATGTCGCCAAGACCGGTTTTCCTGGCGTCGTGCTCGGCTTGTCCGGTGGCATCGATTCCGCCATCTGCGCGGCGATGGCCGTCGACGCGCTGGGGGCGGACCGGGTCCATTGTGTCATGCTGCCCTACCGCTATACCTCCAACGAGTCGCTTGTCGACGCGGCCGCCTGCGCCGAAGCGCTCGGCGTGCGCTACGACAGTGTCTCGATCGTCGATGCGGTCGACGGCTTCACGGCCGCGCTGAAGCCGATGTTCGATGCGCTGCCCGCGGATACGACCGAGGAAAACCTCCAGTCCCGCGCGCGCGGAACCACGCTGATGGCGATCTCCAACAAGTTCGGCCCGATGGTAGTGACCACCGGCAACAAGTCGGAGATGTCGGTGGGCTATTCGACGCTCTACGGCGACATGAACGGCGGCTTCAATCCGATCAAGGATCTCTACAAGACCGAGGTCTACCGCCTGTCGCGCTGGCGCAACGAGAACCACCCGAGACAGTGCCTCGGCCCCGCCGGCGTGGTGATCCCGCAGAACATCATCGACAAGGCGCCCTCGGCCGAACTGAAGCCCGGCCAGACCGATCAGGACACCTTGCCGCCCTACGACACGCTGGACGACATCCTCGAGTGCCTGGTCGAAAACGAGATGTCGGTCGCCGAAATCGTCTCGCGCGGCCACGATGTCGAGACGGTGAAGCGGATCGAGAACATGCTCTATATCGCCGAGTACAAGCGCCGCCAGGCGCCGCCCGGCGTCAAGATCACGCGCCGCAATTTCGGCCGCGACCGGCGCTATCCGATCGTCAACCGCTATCGCGACCATACGATTTGATGCCATAGACGTCTCTATGACAGACCCGAACAGCGTCACCGTCCGCTTCGCCCCGTCGCCGACCGGCTACCTGCACATCGGCAACGCCAGAACGGCGCTTCTAAACTGGCTTTACGCGCGCCGTCACGGCGGCCGCTTCATCTTGCGCCTGGACGACACCGACACCGAGCGCAGCCGGCCGGAATACGCCGATGCCATCGTCGAGGATCTGGCCTGGCTCGGCATCGTGCCGGATCTGACCGTGCGCCAGTCCGACCGCCTGGAGCGCTACGACGAGGTTGCGCAAAAGCTACGAATGAGCGACAGGCTTTATCCCTGTTTCGAGACCCCCGAGGAGCTGGATCGCCGCCGCAAGCGCCAACTCGCCCGCCACCAGCCGCCGGTCTACGACCGCGCCGCCCTGACGCTGAGCGATGACGACCGCGCCGCGCTGGAGGCTGAGGGGAGGCATCCGCACTGGCGTTTTCTGTTGGTGGATCAGGATGTTGCCTGGGACGACCTGTGCCGTGGTCCGCAGCATTTTCCCACCGGATCGCTGTCGGATCCGGTGCTGATCCGTGAGGATGGCAGCTATCTCTACACGGTGACGAGCGTCATCGACGACGCCGATCTCGGTGTCACTCACGTCATTCGCGGCGAGGACCACGTCACCAATACCGCCGTCCAGATCGAAATTTTCGAGGCTTTGGACGCCAAAACGCCGGTTTTCGCCCACCACAACCTGCTCACCGCTGCGGGAGGGGAGGGCTTGTCGAAGCGGACCGGTGCCCTGTCGTTGCGGTCCCTGCGGGAACAAGGCTTCGAACCGATGGCGGTGGCGAGCCTGGCTGTGTTGATAGGCTCGTCGGAATCCGTGCAACCCGTTGCATCCCTTGACGAACTGGCCGGGTTGATCGATCTCGACAAGCTGTCGCGCGCTCCTGCCACCTTCGATCCCGTGGAACTCGAACACCTCAACCATCGTCTTGTGACGGACCTGCCTTATCCGGCGGTCGCGGATCGGCTGAAAGGCCTCGGTATCGCGGGCGGCGAACCATTCTGGCTGGCGGTCAGGCCGAACCTGAACAAGGTTCCCGACGCCTTGGAGTGGTGGGACCGAATCGAAGGGCCGGTAAACGTCGACGTCCCTCCCGTCGACAGGGACTTTCTGGAAGCCGCCGCCGGAATATTGCCGCCCGAGCCGTGGAGCCAGGAAACCTACGCGCCCTGGATTTCAGACCTGAAGGCCGAGACGGGCCGGTCTGGAAAATCGTTGTTCAAGCCGTTGCGGCTGGCGCTGACCGGAGTCGATCACGGTCCCGAACTGAAGGCGATGCTGCCGCTGATCGGCCGCGAAAAGGCTACTCTCCGCCTGACCGGTAAAGGGTAAACCCCGGCCCGACGACCCGCACGTCCTTGCCGGCTACCCGGTTCACCGTTGGAGCGTGGACGGCGTAGAAATCCTCCAGCCCCGTCACTGTCGCGATACTGCCGGCGATCGGCGGCTCGTTGCCGGGCCGCGAGCGTGGGACAGGGATCGGCATGGTCGCGATCTCGGGCACTGCACGGGTCTCGATCTGCCGGTTCGGCAGCAGCACGCCGTCGCGGGCGGCAAGGTCCACGGCGACGCGATCGCCCAGACCCGCTGTCTGTATCTCGGCCTTGCAGCTGCAGTCGTCGACGAATTTCCTGCGGTAGAGAAAGGCGTTTGGCAATTGCGAAAGTGGCTGGCCTGCCAATGACATCGCTTCCTCGGGGCTTTCGCCGGGATTGCGATGAACGTAGAGCGCAACATCGCTCGTCGGGCAGCTCGACTGGCACAGTTTTTCGTCATAGCCGAAGTGGGTTTGCACCGTGGAAAAGCTGATCGGCCAGAAAAAGCCGTCACAGGTGCGCACGCACAACGTCCGATACGTGCCATAGAATCCCAGGCTGTTCTGCTCGGTCATGTAGGGATCGCGCGTATAGTCGCGCAAGAACATGCCGAACAATCCTGAATCGTTGCGGGTTGCATAGCGCGCGTACTGCGGCCCGCACTTGTTGTCGCCGAGCATCGACAGAATGCGGCGGCGCTCCCCGGTGTCGTATCCGGCCCGCGCGGGCATCACCTCTTTGCGCTTGCTCTGCAGCCGCCGCACGTTTGCCTCCAGCCGCGCGATGGCAACGTCGAACTCGCCGCATCCGGTTGGCCGGGGTGCGCGGAACAGCAGGAATCCGCCCTGCTTGTTGCAGCCGGCGCGCGCAGCCTGCCGACGCGCCGCGGTCAGCATCCGCTGCTGCTCCATGATCTGACCGTTGTACCGATGGATTTCGGCTCGGGATCCGTCAGGCTGGCTGCGATCGAGCTGGAGAAGGCGGGCTTCCAGCTTCACGCACAGCTGATAGTCCTGCGCCACGGCCGCGCCCGACATCGCCAGCAGCACTGCGCCCGTGATCCAGGCCGAAACCGACTGTCGAAGTCCCGTGACGGTGCCGGTTCGCGGACGCCGCGCCATCGCGCTACTCCGCGTCCGGCTGGTTGTCCGGCGCCGCATCGGCGAAAGCCGGCAGCGCCAGGCAGGCCTGCTCCGCCGCGCAGATGCCCGGAAATGCCTCCAGCGGCACCTTGAACCGGCGGGCATTGAAGACCTGCGGAACGAGGAAGACGTCGGCAAGTCCTGGAGTCCCCCCGAACGCAAATGGCCCTGGATCGATCAACTGCTCGATGGCCTTGAACCCGACGCTGATCCAGTGTGCGTACCAGCTGTCGACCGCCGCCTGGTCCTGGCCAAACTCGGTCTTGATGTATCCGAGCACGGGCAGGTTGTTCAGCGGATGAATGTCGCATCCGACGATATCGGCGACCGCCCGTACCTTGGCCCGGGCCACCGGATCGCCCGGCAGCAGCGGCGGGGAGGGGTAAACCTCTTCGAGGTAATCGAGGATCGCCGGAGATTGCGTCAGGATCGCGCCGTCGTCGAGTTCCAGCGCGGGTACGCGCATCTGCGGATTGATCGCCTTGAAAGCCGGCTTTTTCTGCTCGCCGCCGTCGCGCACCAGATGCACGGGCATCGTCTCATAGGAGATGCCTTTCAGGTTCAGCGCGATGCGCACACGATAGGCTGCCGATGAGCGGAAGTACGAGTAGAGTTTCACGATGTGCCGTTCCCGACCGTGTCGCTGATCTCGCGGGCGATCTCGTCGGAATGCTCCATCAGCGACGTCAGCACCCTTTCCAGCACGCTCAACTCTTCCGCGGTCAATCCGCCGGCCAGCCTGTCTCCGAACTGAAGCGCCAGCGGCACCACCTTGCGGTAGATGTCCTCGCCCTTCTCCGTCAGCGTCAAGTGCGCGACGCGCATGTCCGCGTCGCTGGTCTTGCGGACGATAAGGTCCTTCTTTTCGAGCTCGGCGACCGAGCGGCTGACCTTGGTTTTATGCATCCGGCTGTGACGGCCGATCTCGGTCGAGGTCATCCGTCCGAACTGGCCGAGAGCCGCCAGCGTGCGCCACTCCGGATTGGTCAGCCCGTAACGGTCCGAATAAAGCCGCGACAGCGACTGGCTGACCTGTTCGGCGAGCATGACCAGCCGGTAGGGAAGAAACTCTTCAAGCCGGAGCTCGGTATCGCCGTGAACCGCTTCGCTCGACGTATCGACAGTCGCATCGCCAGTCTCCCCCGAAGCGGAAAAAACGGCCCCATGTTTTGTTGACAATGGTTTCATTTGAAACTAATACTGCGACAGAATGTCCCGGAGATAACCCGGCGAACCAATGGTTCGAACCGGCCAGCGGACAATAGGCACCCATAAGGGAGGTGGCAATGGCAAGCGATTACATCCCCGTCAGCCGTGTAGAAGGCAAGGCGTCGCGCCAGGCCCATGCGGATTTGCCGGATGGCACATTCGAACGCGAGCTAGGCAAGGAAGGGTTTTTCGGTCCCGCGGCGATGATGTACCACAAGCATCCGCCGACGGCTTGGGAAAGCTGGTCCGGCGCGCTGCGGCCCCGCGCGTTCGATCTCAACAAGCTCGAGTCCGGCACGAACTCCTTCTGGGACGCGCCCGTCGTTCTCCAGAATGCATCGGTGAAGACGCGCTACTGGAACATCGACAAGCCGATGGACTATCTCGCCCGCAACGGCGACGGCGATGAACTGCTGTTCATCCATCGCGGCGCCGGCGAACTGTTCTGCGATTACGGCCGCCTGGAGTACGACAAGGGCGACTATCTGGTGCTGCCGCGCTCGACCATGTGGCGCCTGGCGCCCAGCGAGCCGACGCTGATCCTGGCGATCGAGTGCACCAACGGATCCTACAAGCTTCCCGACCGCGGCATGGTCGGAAAGCACGCCCAGTTCGATCCGGCGATTCTCGATGCCCCGAAGATCGACGAGGCATTTCTCGCCCAGCAGGATGAGAGCCAGTGGAAGGTGCTGATCAAGCGCCGCGGTGAGGTGTCGACCGTCACCTATCCGTTCAATCCGCTCGACGCGGTGGGCTGGCAGGGTGACCTGTCGGTGGTGCGGCTCAACGTCAAGGACATCCGTCCGCTGGCGAGCGCGCGCTACCATCTGCCGCCGTCCGCGCACACCACCTTCGTCGGCAACCGGTTCGTGATCTGCACCTTCGTGCCGCGCCCGTTCGAGCAGGATGAGGGCGCCCTGAAGATACCGTTCTACCACAACAACGACGACTACGATGAGGTGCTGTTCTACCACGACGGAGACTTCTTCTCGCGCGACAACATCGAGGCGGGAATGGTCACCTGGCATCCGTGCGGCTTCACCCACGGGCCGCACCCCAAGGCGCTGCAGCGCATGTTCGTCCAGCCCAAGAAGGAGACCGACGAGTTCGCGGTCATGCTGGACACGCGCGACGCGCTGGAGATGGGGCCGGGCGCCAGGGACGTAGAGAACCCCGACTACGCCGAAAGCTGGAAGGTGGACGGCGAGGCGGTGACCCATCCTGTGGTGCCGCGCCACGCGGCAGAGTAAACTTTAGCGACCGGTCATCGGCTGCCCGATCTTGCTGGGACTATCCGGGCATGATCGTCGGCGGATCCGGTGACCGCTTCGCATTCTAACGTCATGCCCGGGCGCGGCTCGGGCGTCTCTTTCAAATCGCGCTCATGGAGCCTGACACGTGAAACTCGCGACTCTTCGTGACGGCACCCGCGACGGCCGGCTGGTCGTCGTCTCCGCCGATCTGGAGCGGTATACGCCCGCCGGCACAGTGGCCGGAACGATGCAGGCCGCCCTCGACGACTGGGCGACCATCGAGCCCGGCCTGAAGAAGATTTCCGAGGAACTCGGCCTCGGGATGATCGCCGGCGAACCCTTCGATCCGGCCCAGTGCATGGCACCGCTGCCGCGCGCCTATCAGTGGGCGGACGGCTCGGCCTACGTCAATCACGTCGAGCTGGTGCGCAAGGCGCGCAACGCCGAAATGCCGGAGACGTTCTGGACTGATCCGCTGATGTACCAGGGCGGATCGGACTCATTCATCGGCCCGCGCGATCCCGTCCTCGTCGCCGATGAAGCCTACGGCATCGACATGGAAGCCGAGATCGCCGTCATCGTCGATGATGTGCCGATGGGCGCGACCCCCGATGTCGCGGCAGGCAAGATCCGGCTGATCATGCTCGTCAACGACGTCAGCCTGCGCAATCTCATTCCCGGCGAGCTTGCCAAGGGCTTCGGCTTCTTCCACGCCAAGCCGTCGACCGCCTTTTCGCCGGTGGCCGTCACGCCCGACGAACTGGGCGAAGCCTGGGACGGCCGCAAAGTATCGCTGCCGCTGCTGACCTCGCTCAACGGCGAATTGTTCGGCAATCCGCGCGCCGATCTCGACATGACGTTCGATTTCGCGACGCTGATTGCCCACGCAGCAAAAACACGGCCGCTGTGCGCCGGCTCGATCGTCGGCTCGGGGACGGTGTCCAACAAGCTGGGCGATGGACCCGGCAAGCCGGTGTCCGATGGCGGAGCGGGCTATTCCTGCGTTGCCGAGATCCGCATGGTCGAGACGATCAACGACGGTGCGCCGAAGACAGACTTCCTCAAGTTCGGCGACCGCGTGCGCATCGAGATGAATGACGCTGCGGGGCATTCGATTTTCGGTGCGATTGATCAGGAAATCGCAAAGTATTCGGCTTCCGGAGGCAATTGATGCCGGGCGATGCGTTCCTAGTTGTGTTTGCGGCCCGCATCCGCGGGTTTTGATCCAGCACATCGGCCGGTCGCGCCGGCCACTCGAACAGGGGGACCCTTATGTCCGTATCGTCTCAGAACCTCATCCTGCCGTTTCTCGGCCCGCTTTATCGGGCGTTGTCGCCGTTATCCGAACTGTTGCTGCGCGTCGTCGTCGGCGGTTTCCTGATCCCGCACGGCATGCAGAAGGCATTCGGCGCTTTCGGCGGCCCCGGCTTCACGGGAACGGCCGGATGGCTGGGCAGCATCGGCATGGAGCCTGGCTGGCTGTTCGCGAGCCTCGCGATCCTTGCCGAACTTGTCTGCGGTATCCTTATAGTGATCGGGTTCCTGACAAGGCCTGCGGCCGCGATCGCCGCCGTATTCCTGTTCATCGCGGCATCGTCGGTCCACTTCGCCAACGGCTTTTTCGCGCAGAACGGCGGATATGAATACGCGATCCTGTGGACCGTCGCTGCCTTGTTCTTCGCCGTTCGTGGCGCCGGACCGATTTCCGTCGATCGCATGATCGGACGTGAGTTCTAACAGACCAAAGAGGAGAGCCCTGGGATGGCGAAAAACTTCGCTTCGACCGGAGATACAGCCGAGAAGACCATCACTTTCGCCGAGATCGGCGAGGGGCTGTATGCCTTCACCGCCGAGGGCGATCCGAACACCGGCATCATCGTCGGCGACGACTCCGTCATGGTGATCGATGCCCAGGCGACGCCGGTGATGGCTGAAAAGGTGATCGAGCGGGTACGCTCGGTCACCGACAAGCCGATCCGCTACGTTGTGCTGTCGCACTATCACGCTGTCCGCGTGCTCGGTGCCTCGGCCTACGGCGCCGACGAGATCCTGGCGTCTGACGCCACCCGCTCGCTGATCGTCGAGCGCGGCAAGGAAGACTGGGCGTCCGAGCTTGGCCGGTTCCCCCGCCTGTTCCAGGCAGCCGAGTCGGTTCCCGGCCTCACCTGGCCGACCATGACATTCCCCGGCAAGATGACCGTCTGGCTCGGCAAGCGCCGGGTCGACCTCGTCCATCTCGGCCGTGGTCACACCGCCGGCGATACGGTCGCCTGGGTGCCGGACTCGAAAGTGATGTTCTCCGGCGATCTCGTCGAATACCACTCCGCCTGCTATTGCGGCGATGCGCATTTTGCAGACTGGCCGAAGACGCTCGACACGCTGGCAAGCTACGATCCGCGCGCGCTGGTGCCCGGACGCGGCGACGCACTCGACTCACCCGAAATGGTGGCCGACGGCATCGCGCTTACCCGCGACTTCCTGACGACGCTCTATGACTCGGTATCCGAAAGCGCCGCGCGCGGCCTGACGCTGAAGGAGGCTTTCGACAGGTCGAAGGACGTGATGGATCCGAAGTTCGGCAAGTTCGCCATCTACGAGCACTGCCAGCCGTTCAACGTGGCGCGCGCCTATGACGAGGCGCGAGGCCTTGATCATCCGCGCATCTGGACCGACGAGCGCGACCGCGAGATGTGGGAAATGCTGCAAAGCTGATTTGTCCGGATAAGCCCCGGCGCCATCAGCGATAACAACAAAACGGCAAGAGCTTGCAGGGAGGAGACAATGGTGGAGACGCAACAACGCCAATCCGTGTTCAGCTTCGGCTACAGCCGCTCGGCCGATCAGGACTCAGCAAGGCCCGTGCGCCATCCGGTGATCATCGTCGGCGCCGGTCCCGTCGGCCTTGCCGCCGGTATCGATCTGGCCCAGCGCGGCGTGCCGGTTGTTATTCTTGACGACGCGGACCGCATCGGCGAGGGCTCGCGGGGCCTGTGCTATTCCAAGCGCTGCCTGGAGGTTCTCGATACGCTCGGTGCCGGCGAGGCGGTTGCCGAGAAGGGCGTCGAATGGAAAGTCGGCAAGGTCTACTTCAAGGATCGCGAGGTCTACGAGTTCGATCTGCTGCCCGATGCCGGCCACAAGATGCCGGCCTTCGTGAATCTGCAACAGTATTACCTCGAGAATTATCTCGTCGAACGCGTCGAGCAGCTCGACGAGGTCACGGTGCGCTGGCGCAACAAGTTGACCGGCGTCGCCCAGGACACGGACGGTGTCACGATCGACATCGAGACGCCGGACGGGCCCTACCAGTTGCGCGCCGACTGGCTGATCGCCGCTGACGGCGCCAACTCGACGCTGCGCAAGCTGATGGACATCGAATTCGTCGGCGAGACCTTCCGCGACCAGTTCCTGATCGCCGACATCAAGATGGATGCCGATTTCCCGGCGGTGCGCCGCTTCTGGTTCGAGCCGCCGTTCCACGACGGCCAGTCGACGCTCCTGCACAAGCAGCCCGATGGCGTCTGGCGCGTGGATTTCCAGATCGGCTGGGACGCCGATCCGAAGGAAGAGACGAAGCCGGAGAAGGTCCGTGCCCGCCTCGACAAGATGATGGAGGGCAGGCCGTACGAGTTGGAATGGCTTTCAGTCTATACCTTCCAGTGCCGGCGCAACGAGCGCTTCGTCTACGACCGGGTGATCTTCACCGGCGACGCCGCCCATCAGGTCTCGCCGTTCGGCGCGCGAGGCGCCAATTCCGGCATCGAGGACTCGCACAACCTCGCCTGGAAGCTGGCGCTCGTCCTGAAGGGCGAGGCACCGGCGTCACTGCTCGAGAGCTACGATCTGGAGCGCATCCAGGCCGCCGAGACCAATATCGGCCACTCGACCCGCTCGACCGACTTCCTGGTGCCCAAGAGCCCGGGCGACAAGCGGCTGCGCGACGCGGTGCTGGATCTCGCCGTCGAGTTCCCGTTTGCCCGCCGGATGGTCAATTCGGGCCGTCTTCACACCGCCGCCCACTACGACAGCCCGTTGTCGACGCCCGACACCGAGGACTTCGGCGGAACCGCCAAACTGGGTGATCCGGCGCCCGACGCGCCGATGACCGACGCATCCGGCAAGGACGTCTGGCTTCTGAACGCCCTGTCGCGCGACTTCACGCTGCTGCACGTCACCAACGGTGCAGCGCCGAACGTGCCCGAAGGCGTATCGCTCATAACGATCGGCGAGGATCTGAAGGATAAATCCGGCCTGTTCGCCAAGCGGTACGATGCAATGCCGGGCGCCTGCTACCTGCTACGCCCCGACCAGTATCTGACCGCCCGGTTCCGCTCGTTCGACCGCGACCGGGTCGAAGCGGCGATCGCGCGCGCCAAGGGAGCCACGCATGGCTGATCTCGATACCTCGTCCCGCTTCGACAACCCCGACGCGGCGTTTCAACTCGTCGTCGACGCGCACCGCGCGCTGGACGCCGAGGCCAGCGCCGAGTTCAACGCGCGTCTGGTGCTGCTGCTCGCCAACCACATCGGCGACATGGACGTGCTGAAGCAGGCAGTCGAGGCGGCGGCGAAAACCGCGCGATAGAGCACGATCCAGCGTGCCCGTTGAACCAACAGTCTCGCAATTCGTTCTGTGAGTGCCTATCTGAGGCTGACCGACGACCGCCGGAGACGATTATGCGCGCCCTTGCCCTTCTTCTGACATGTGTGACCTGCCTTGCCGTCGCCGGTCCCGCGGCCGCCCAGGAGCCCGAGCTCATTTTCAAGAAGTCGACCGTCTGGAAATTCCTGACGCCCGATCACAAGCTGGCCACCTACGCTGTCGACGATCCGAAGGTCGAAGGCGTCGCCTGCCACTTCACGGTCCCGGAAAAGGGAGGCATCAGCGGCATGTTCGGCGTTGCCGAGGAGCTTTCCGATGTCTCGCTTGCCTGCAGGCAAGTCGGCCCTATCTCCTTCAAGGAGAAATTCGAGCAGGGTGAGGAGATGTTCACCGAGCGCCGCTCGGTTTTCTTCAAGAAGATGCGCATCGTGCGTGGCTGTGATACAAACCGTAACGTCCTCGTCTATGTCGTCTACACGGACAAGCTGATCGAGGGCAGTCCGAAGAATTCCACGTCGACCGTGCCGATCATGCCCTGGGGCGGCTCTGAAACGCCCCGGTGCGGGAATTTCATCGAAGACTAGGCGAAAAGCCGACGGATTCGCGTTTCCGCGATGGAAACCGTTTGAGTCCGGCGAACTTTGACACTCGTTCGGTGGGGTCGGCTATGGTCGGGTCCGCTATTGTGCTATGCAAAATGCCGTTCGGCAGCGCAGCGTAGGGGGATAACTTGTTGCAGCCAATTACTCGTCCCAAAGCCGTCGTTTTCGACGTCGGCAACGTCCTCCTCGACTGGAATCCGGCTTATCTCTACGAAAAGCTGATCCCCGATGCCGAGGAGCGGGCCTGGTTCCTGACTCATGTGGCGACGTCCGGCTGGCATGCCGAGCAGGATCGCGGTCGCAGCTGCGCCGACGGCGTCGCGGACCTGAGCATGCGTTTTCCTGGGTCAGCCTCGCTGATCGCGGCTTTCTACGAACGTTGGCTGGAAACCATTTCTGGCCCGATCGACGGGACGGTGGCCGTGATGACTGCTTTGCGCAGCGCCGGCACCCCGGTCCACACGATCACCAATTTCTCAGCCGAACTGTGGCCGGTGACCGTTGAGGCCTATCCATTCCTCGCCGATTTCGGGGAAGCCGTGGTGTCTGGCGAGGTCGGTTACATCAAGCCCGACCCGCGCATCTTCGACGTGCTCGTCTCCCGGGCCGGCCTGCCGGCCAGCGACATGGTCTTCATCGACGACCGCGCCGATAACGTCGACGCGGCCCGCCAGCTTGGCTTCGGTGCGGTGCAATTCACGACGCCGGAGGCACTTGCCGACGACCTTTCCGCTCTCGGCCTTCCGGTCTCAGCGTCCGCAGCCAATGCCACGGTTTAGGCACAGGTGGGCCTGCGTCATCGGCGCGCTGTAGTCTGATTTTACCAGAACCGGCGCCGCGAACAGGAATGCGGTGCCGGCCATCATGCTGACGAGCGCCAGCGACATAACGAACTTGCCCATCGAATAACCCCCTCCGTACTCGGGTGACCTCATGTTGGACGGTGTTTTACGAAACCGCGCCTGAGCTGACCCTGAAGGGACTGTTCATCTGGGGTTCAAAAGGATTAACGGGGTGAGGTGCGGGCGCAGCGGACGAAACGCATTACGCTTCGAGCGACGAACGCCCGACGCGATATTGCCAGTAGCCGGGATTGGCGTAGTTCCTGAATGATGCGGCCCTGGATTCCCGCCTTCGCGGGAATGAGCGGAGAGAGCCGATCTCCCCGCGAACCGCTCGCTCAACCGGGCTGCGAACCTGACTGATCGAAAAAAAATATAGAGTTGAAGGTTTTCCGAAAACCGTGCGCCAACCGCTCATTCCCGCGAAGGCGGGAATCCAGGGCGGCTTGCTTGGTGCATGCCGCCTCGCGGTGCTTCCGCACTTGACGAAACCGCCCTCATGCGCGCATATCCACGCCATGACGGCTTCACGCGAAATTATCATTCGCACGACCATTATTTGTGGCTAGCGCACACGCTGGCCGCGGCCGTCCCTTATTATCCTTTCAAATCTAAGGACACTCGGACGCCCGGCCGGCAGGCAGGTGAGGGTTTGACGTGGCTTTGCGGCTCTACAATACGCTGACGCGGCAGAAGGAGGACTTCGCGCCTCTCGATCCGGCGAACGTAAGCATGTACGTCTGCGGGCCGACGGTCTACGACTTCGCCCATATCGGCAATGCGCGTCCGGCCATCGTCTTCGACGCGCTGTTTCGGCTGCTTCGGCACGAATTCGGAGACGATCACGTCAAATACGTTCGCAACATTACGGACGTCGACGACAAGATCAACAAGCGCGCCGCGGAAGATTATCCCGATCTGCCGTTGAACGAGGCGATCCGCAAGGTCACCGAGAAGACCGAAGCCCAGTATCACGCCGATATCGACGCGCTAGGCTGCCTGCGGCCGACCGTCGAGCCGCGTGCGACCGAGCATATCGGCGAGATGAAGGCGCTGATCGAACAGCTGGTGGAGGCGGGCCACGCCTACGTGGCCGAGGGTCATGTCCTGTTCGACGTGCCCTCGATGCCCAAATACGGCAAACTGGCGCGCCGCTCCCTAGACGAGATGCAGGCCGGCGCCCGCGTCGACGTCGCGCCCTATAAGCGTGATGCGATGGACTTCGTACTGTGGAAGCCCTCGAAGCCCGGCGAGCCAGCCTGGGACAGCCCTGCCGGGATCGAAACGCCGGGCCGCCCGGGCTGGCACATCGAGTGCTCGGCGATGGCCTGGAAGCATCTCGGCGAGACTTTCGACATCCACGGTGGCGGCATCGATCTCGTGTTCCCGCATCACGAGAACGAGGTCGCCCAGACCTGCTGCGCCTTCCATTCCGACCGCATGGCGCAGGTCTGGATGCACAACGGGTTCCTGCAGGTCGAGGGCGAGAAGATGTCGAAATCGCTCGGCAACTTCATCACCATCCGCGAACTGCTGGACGAGTGGCCGGGCCCGGCGCTGCGGCTGACCATGCTGCAGACCCACTATCGCCAGCCGATCAACTGGACGAAGAAGGGCATCGAGACGTCGATTGCCATGCTCGAAGACTGGTTTTCCGTCGCCGGTACCGCTGCCGACGCGACACCGACGCGTGGGGTTGTCGAGGCCATGTCCGACGATCTGAACACACCGAAGGCAATCGCCGAGCTTCATGCGCTCCGCCAACGCGCCGCACAGGGTAGCGACAGCGAGGCGGCCGACGCGCTTGCCGCAAGTCTTGCCTTTCTGGGGTTTGATCGCGGTGCGCTCTACGCTTGGCTGGACAAGGAAAAGGCGGCGGTAATGGAGGATTTCAGCGGACTCGCGCCGAAGATCGACGCGCTCATCGCCGCGCGTATCGAGGCCCGCAACGCGAAGGACTGGACCGAGGCGGACCGCATTCGCGACGAGCTCGTCGAAATGGGCGTTACGCTGATGGACGGCAAGGAT
>CAJQNW010000350.1 GCA_905479765.1 uncultured Tepidamorphus sp.
ACGGTGGACCGCCTTTGGCTGGTCGCCGGCGGTACGGTCTCGCCGTTCGACGGTGACATGGAAGATTACCGCAAGCGCGTCCTATCCGGCGACGATTCTATCCCTGCTCCGGTCGAAGCGCCGGTCATCACAGCAAACAAGGTCGATCAACGCCGCGCCGCGGCAGACAAGCGCGCCGGACTGCAGCCGCTGCGGAACAGGCAGAAGGACGCCGAGAAGCGGATGGAAAAGCTCCAGTCGCTGATCGCCGAACTCGACCGCCACCTCGCCGACCCGGACCTCTTCACGAAAGATCCAGCCAAGGGCGCCGATCTGTCCCGCGACCGCGCCCGCGCCGTCGAGGCGCTGGCGAAGGCCGAAGAGGCGTGGCTGGAGGCGGGCACCGCTCTGGAGGGTGCGACCGGCTAGGTTTTTGTCGACTAGAGGCTTTCTGGCCGAGCATATACGGCAACGAAGTGCCGACGTTCGTTTTCGCCGAGCACGACGTCATCGAACGCGACTTCCGTAAGGCCGGCGGCCTGAAATCCGGCCAACTCCGATTTGGCCATTCGCCAGGGCGGACCGTCGGTCGCCTCGTGCTCGTCCCTGCCGATGCAAACGACGACAATCCGGCCGCCCGGCGCAACCAGCTCCGCCATCGCCGTGACGGCCTGCCGGCGGAGGTCGCCCGGCAACGCCTGCAGGGTGTAGACCTCGCTGACCAGGTTGTAAGCGCCTTCCCAGTCTGTCGGCAGCGCGAACAAATCGGCAGTTCGATAGGAAACGCGGGAGTGTGGGAAACGCCGCTGCGCCCAGGCAATCGCATTTGGAGACAGGTCGAAAGCCGTCACTTCGTAGCCGAGTGCGGTCAGGAATTCGGCGTTGTCGCCAAGACCGCATCCAATATCGACCGCCAGTCCGGCGTGTCCAGACGTCCCCGAGGCCCAGTGCCGCAGACCGGGATGGGGCCCGGACCGCGACCACGGGACATTGTCGGGATTTTGCCCGGCCCGACTGTAGACCTCGTCGAACCAGGCAAGCCTCTGCTCTCTATCGACGGGTCCCGAATCGCTCACGCCTTGCGCTCCCAGCGACCGTCGTCGTTCTGCTGCCAGTAGGTCACTTCGTGGCCCTGCCCGCTCGTCTGCTTCCATTGAACGCGCGCCTGTGCGAGCGCGTTCTCGTCACGGCCGTCGAATATGAAGATCGCCCGCTGATAATCCGAAAGGTCGGGCGGGTCGGCCCCGTCGATCAGGAAGCGGACCGTCGCGTCGTTCAGGTTGTCGGTGTCGGTGGTCAGGTATATCGGCTGCACCACGGGATCGCCGTCCGACACCGTTCCGTGCGGCAGGAAGGAGTCCTCGCGGTAGGTCCACAACACGCCGTCGATCGACTCCAGTCGCTCCGGTGATCCGCCCTGCACAACGGCCTTCCAGCCACGCTCCAGGCATTTTTCCAGGAGCGCCGGCAGAACAGCCTCAAGCGGCCGATGTTCGAGATGGTAGAACAGAACCTCGGTCATGACCTTGTCAGATAGCGGCCGGGACTGCCGCGGCTATCCCTCGTAGTTGTCCGCAACCAGCCGGTCGAGCAGGCTGACCCCGTAGCCGGACGCCCAGCTCTTGTTGATATCGGTCTGCGGCGACGCCATGCCGGTGCCGGCGATGTCGAGATGCGCCCAGGGAGTCTTGTCGTCGACGAAGCGCTTGAGAAACTGGGCCGCGGTGATCGAGCCGGCCCAGCGGCCGCCGGTGTTCTTTATGTCGGCGAAGCGGGACTCGATCATCTTGTCGTATTCCTTGCCGAGCGGCATGCGCCAGACCTTTTCGCCGGTCGCCTCGCCTGCGGCCGATAGCTGCGCCGCCAGTTCGTCGTCGTTTGCAAACATGCCGGCGTACTCGTGGCCAAGGGCGACGATGATGGCGCCGGTCAGCGTCGCCAGATCGATGATGAAGCCCGGCTTGAACTTCTTCTGAACGTAGGTCAGCGCATCGGCCAGCACGAGACGGCCTTCCGCGTCGGTGTTGATCACCTCGATGGTCTGGCCGGACATCGACGTCACGATATCGCCGGGGCGCTGGGCCTTGCCGTCAGGCATATTCTCGACGACGCCGATAACGCCGATCGCGTTTACTTTCGCTTTGCGGGCGGCAAGCGCGTGCATGAGCCCGACGACGCAGGCCGCGCCGCCCATGTCGCCCTTCATGTCTTCCATACCGGCGGCCGGCTTGATCGAGATGCCGCCGGTATCGAAGACGACGCCCTTGCCGACGAAGACGACGGGCTTCTTCTTCGAGGTTTTTCCAAGGCCGTTCCAGCGCATCACGACCAGCTGGCTTTCGTGCTCGCTGCCCTGCCCTACCGCCAGCAGCGATTCCATCTTGAGTTTGCGCATTTCCTTTTCGCCGAGCACCGTCACCTCGACGCCGAGCGAGGACAGCGCCTTGGCACGCTTTGCGAATTCGGCCGGGTCGAGCACGTTTGCCGGCTCGTTGACGAGATCACGGGCGAGCAGAGTGCCATCGCTGACGGCATCGAGGCGGTTAAAAGCCTTGCGGGCGGCGGCGTTGGCTTCCGTAGCGATAGCGATTCGGCGCGGCGGGTTCTTCGGCTTTTCGTCGGTCGATTTTTTCGACTTGTAGCGGTCGAACCTGTAGGCGGAAAGCTTCGCGCCGACGCCGATAAGAGCGGCGGCTTCCCCGGAGAGAGTTTCGCCGTCCGGGAGTTCGGCAACGACTGTCGCGGTCTCGGTCCCGTTGGTGAGCTTGTCGGCGATCGCGCCGCCGAGGCTCTGCCAGTCCAGGTCGCCAAGCTGCCCGGCATCGCCGACACCGGCGACCAGGATGCGATCCAGCGACAGATGTGCCGGGACCATAACATCAAGAAATGTCTTGGCTTTTCCCGAAAAGCCCGCTGCTTTCGCCGCGCGTGACAGCGTGCCGCCGGATGCCTCGTCAAGAGCCTGGCCTATCGGTCCCAGCGCCGCGGCTTCACCCGCCAGCAGGACTGCGACGCCCTTGGTGGGCACGGACAGCTTGGAAAAACTCACTTTCGGAAGATCGGACATGTCTGATTGGCCTCGGCTTGTTCAATTTTATTTCAAGTTGTTACAATAGCTTGATCGTCGTAGCGTCTCCCAATACACCATCCTTGTGGATGGCGCGAGAGGCGCTTCTGCGGGGTGAGAAACGCGGTGCCCGATTGTCGGCCCATTCTTGCCACCAAGTCGGAATACCGAGTGTTTCCGGCACGAGTGAAAGGCGCGTAACGAGAAGCGGATGAACCTGATAGGTCGATATATTTTCCGCACCGTCGCCAGCGCCACCGTGATCGCGCTCCTGGTGCTGACCGGCGTCGTCTGGGTGACGCAGGCTCTCAAGGAAATCGACCTGCTGACGACGCAGGGCCAGACGCTCTGGCTGTTTTTGTACATGACGATGCTGGCGCTACCGGCACTGGTCATGGTGATCGGTCCGATCGCGCTGTTCATCGCCTGCATCTATTCTCTGAATCGGATCAA
The DNA here is from genome assembly GCA_905479765.1 of uncultured Tepidamorphus sp. Lineage (GTDB taxonomy): Bacteria > Pseudomonadota > Alphaproteobacteria > Rhizobiales > Tepidamorphaceae > Microbaculum. The sequence continues at coordinate 3,500 of CAJQNW010000350.1, forward strand.
CGCCGACAGCGAGTTGGTAATCGTCCATGCCGCCGGCGCGTCGCCGTGGACCGTCTACAAGCCGTTCGTGGTTCTCGGCGTGATCGTGACGTTCCTGACCGGACTGATCAGCCTTTATGTGATGCCTGAAAGCGCCCGCACGCTGCGCAATACGATCGCGGATATCCGCGCCGACGTTCTGACCTACATCGTCGT
>CAJQNW010000351.1 GCA_905479765.1 uncultured Tepidamorphus sp.
CGGCAGGACATGTTCGATTACATCGAGATGTTCTACAACCCAAAACGCAAGCACGTCAGGAACGGGATGCTGTCGCCCGTCGAGTTCGAACGGCAGCAGAAAACGAGCACCGAGGGCGTCTAGAAAACTCGGGGCTATTCACTGGTAATGTGTTTCACGACCGAAAACTTGACCAGCGGGCTCTGGCTCGTGGCTTCAAAGGAGGCCTACCAAGAGCCGGGAGTGCGAAAATTCATGAAGTTCCTTGGCGAGTATTTTCCTCGAGATGGAAAAGCAGCGAAGTTTTGAATTGACGCACTCGATGCGATTTTTTCAATTTAAGTGACGTCTTAAACAGCAGAAGGTCCGCCTAGTCCGGATAGCTGCAGTTGATGCAATCTGCAGCAAAAGTCGACTTCCCGCCCGAACCAGCCGTAAGGGAGGGGTCGGCCATCGGCCCCTTCCGGCCATTCGTTCGGCTCGCGGCTCGGGCCGCTCTCCGCCCCACGCACAATTTAGTTGCAGAGCGGCGAGTAGTTAAGAATCGAGACGGATGCGGAGAATTGGGCAAGGCGATAGGTATCCAAAGGAAACCGGAACTGAAGCTGGCGCCGCTGCCCTCCGCGTTCTGCTAACGCCCCACCAAAGCTCTTTTCTGTTGGCCAGAGTTCTGCATGGACAAGACTCCAGACTGTGACTTTCAGGAGATTAGCCTGACGCGTTCCACCCAGTTCTCATCTTCATCCTCTCCGGCGCGCCACCTCTTTCGAGGTGGCGGCCAAATGGCCAATCGAGTTCGAACTTTGTTCGAACGGGCGCGCCATCTTCCCTGAAATAACGGCCAGACCACAAATCGAGCCCGACCCCGGGTGCGATCCGCGCACCACCGGTTTTCGGCCGTCCGTGGCGTTAGTCACCTCTTTTCCGCTCGCGCGCTCGTCCGGCAGGCCGGGTGCCGTCGTAGTTCAGTTCCTGAACTGGAGCGACCTTGCGTGCCCGTGTCATCAGTGCGCCGCGTCGCAAGCACGGCAGGGTCGCAAAGTCGGCCCGCCTGGACAGGTAAGAGGATCGCGAAAATGACATCGATTGTAGAAACCGCCGTTCCGGCGCCTTCGCTGGATGCGGTCAAGACGAAACAACAGGGCGCCTGGGCGTCCGGTGACTATGCCATTATCGGCACGACGTTACAGATCGTCGGCGAACAGCTTTGCGAGACGATGAACCTGAAGCCGGGCAGCAAGTTGCTCGACGTCGCCGCAGGTAACGGCAATGCGACGCTCGCCGCCGCACGCCGTTTTTGCGACGTCACCTCCACGGATTACGTCGATACGCTGTTGGAAAAGGGCCGCGCCCGCGCGGAGGCCGAACGGTTGCCGGTCACCTTCGAAGTTGCCGATGTCGAGGCTCTTCCCTTTGAGGATTCCAGCTTCGATGCCGTCGTCTCGACCTTCGGCGTGATGTTCACACCCGATCAGGAACGGGCCGCCTCGGAGATGCAGCGCGTATGCCGTCCAGGCGGCACCATCGCGATGGCCAACTGGACGCCGGACGGCATAATCGGCCAGGTCTTCAAAACACTCGGCAGATATCTGCCCCCTCCCGCCGGCGTGAAGTCGCCCGCCCTCTGGGGCACACAGGCGCGGATTGGCGAACTGTTCGCCGCGAAGGCCGATTCCATTGACCTGACCGCGCGCGATTTCGTTTTCCGCTATCCCTCCAACGACCATTTCATGGATATCTTCCGCACCTACTACGGTCCGATGCACAAGGCCTTCCTTGCGCTCGACGCGGTCGGGCAGAAGGAACTGGATGCGGATTTGCGGGCGGTGCTTGACCGCTTCAACACCGTGAGCGACGGAACATTGGTGGCGCCGGGAGCGTACGTCGACGTGGTGATCCGCAGGGCTTGAGCAGTCGAACCGGAAAACCGGAGGCGCGCCTCTGATCTTGGGCGCGCCGCCCACCGTTCAGCGTTTTCCGGACTTGCCTCCTCTCTGCCTCAACAACCTGCGGCCGAAAGAGGCTTGTCCACAGGCCAGTTGACGTTGGGTCACTGCCTCACTGTCGCCATAACCGATGCGTTCAATTGCAGCGGCTAAGGGGCGTTGCGGCGGGCGCCTTTCGTATCCGCGTATCCGGCGACCGTGCGTCCTTATGGGAGGCACACCATGAATTATCAGGAAATTGCGACACGGCGGGTAAGCTCGACGCTTCCCGACGTTGTCGAGCGCGAGATCGAGCGTCTGTTGCGGGCGGCCAAGCGTGACAACCGTACCCTGCACACGGGCCTGGCGGCACGGCGACTGGGGGAACTTTATCCCGATGTCGGAATTGATCACGACGATTTGCGCGACCAGATCCTCTTGCTGGCCATTGCCGCGAAGGTTCCGACCCAGCTCAACAGCGCGCTATAGCGAATATCGGGCGTTCGTCGGGATTTGTTTAGACTTGATTCACTAAGGTGGCTCCCAAGATTCTGTTGAGAGATGGAGGGAGCAGACCCCATGCGGACGCCCAAAAGGACGCCCATCCGGGCGATGATTGTTTTTACGACTCTGTTGGTCGTCTCGGTCGGCGTCGGGTCGACTGCGGCGTCGGCCCAGTCGTTTTCATCCTGCGTCGCCGGGCTGAAGGCTCAGGTGGTTAAATCCGGCGTCAGCCAGGCAACGGCCTCGCGCGCGCTGGACGGGATGAGCCCCGACGAAAAGGTGCTGCGGTTGTCGAAGGTGCAACCGGAGTTCAAGACGCCGATCTGGGACTATCTCGGCTTTCTGGTCGACGAGCAGCGCGTTGCCGACGGTCAGGCGATGATGCGCAAGTACGATGGGGTTCTGCGCTCGGCTGAACGCAATTTCGGCGTCAATCGCTTCGTCATCGCCGCTGTCTGGGGCGTCGAGACCGATTATGGCCGCGAGGTTGGCACCAGCTACCTGCCGCAGGCGCTGTCGACGCTTTATTGCCAGGGCGGGCGGCGCGCCGATTTCTGGCGCGGAGAGCTGATCGCGGCGTTGAAGCTGGTCGATCGCGGCGACCTGAAGCTCGATGAACTGTATGGGTCATGGGCCGGCGCTTTCGGCCAGACCCAGTTCATTCCCTCGACCTACCAGCGGCTCGCCGTCGATTTCGACGGCGACGGGCGGCGCGATCTCGTCCGCTCCACGGCCGACGCACTGGGCTCCACCGCGAACTACCTCAAGCGCGGCGGCTGGCGGCCTGGCGAATCCTGGATGATCGAGGTCAAGGCTCCCGACAACTACAACGGCCCGACCGGCCGCAAGTCCAAGGCGCCGCTGTCGACCTGGGCAAGCCGCGGTGTCGTGCGCGCCGATGGCGCGGCCCTGTCGGGCGGGGCGCAGGCCGGACTATTGCTGCCGGCCGGACCGCGCGGTCCGGGCTTCCTGGTGTTCCGCAACTTCGATGCGATCTATTCCTACAACCAGGCCGAATCCTACGCGCTCGCGATCTCGCATCTGGCCGACCGGCTGGCCGGCTATCCGGCGTTCCGCACGCCGTGGCCGACCGACGATCCCGGCCTGACCCGCGCCCAGCGCCTGCATCTGCAGAAGCTGCTGCTCGCCAAGGGCTACGACATCGGCGAGGCCGACGGGAAGATCGGTCCGATCACCCGCGACGCCATCGCCGATGCCGAAAAGCGCTACGGCATGCCCCCGACGGGCCGCGCCGGCATGAAGATCTACCGGGCCTTGGGCGGGTGAGGCGCGGTCGGCGCCACTAGGCGCCGACGAAATGCATCGCATTTCGAGCGCCGAACGCCCGAGGCCGAAGCCGAGGGCCGGATCTGAGTGAATACCGCGGCATGACTTCGCTGCCCTGGAGGCCCGCCTTCTCGGCAATGGGCGGAAATCTGATACGCATCGCCGTGCGGCCTCTGGGCCCCGGATCAAGTCCGGGGCACGCGGCCGTGGGGTAGGCACAGCTGTTCGGTACGAACTCCCCCGTGTCCTGGACCTGATCCAGGACCCAGTGCGACGGTTGCCGCGCATCGCGGGGGTGCGGCTGCCGGCCAAGAGATGCCCGGGTCGAGCCCGGGCATGACATGGGTGGTGGTAGGGCCTCGCCAAAAATTCCCACGAGACACTTGGGCTCGACCAGAAGGTCTCGTGCGGCGGTTCTCCCCTCAACCAACCGTCCCCGGGTGCCCGGGGCTCATCCCGAGCTTCTGCCGGATCTGCCCCTTGCCGATCGCCAGCCGTCCGGCGATCGCCGAGCGCCACCAGGGCTTGCCGGTCGCCTCCTCGATGACCTTGCGCGCCGCCTTCATGTCGTGGAACGCGCCGGTCAGCAGCGCCGGGTCGTCGAAGTTGTCGCAGAACATGTCGGCGATCTTCTGTGAGCCGGGCGATGCATTGTGCCCGCCGTCGCTGCCGTATTGCGCGATCAGCAGTTCCTTGCCGGGGCCGGTGATCGGCTCCAGCAGCGTGTTGTTGAAATCGTTGACCCAGTGGTGGCGGTCCCAGAAGTGCTCGAAGGTCGCCGCCATCCAGGCCTCGTCGTAGGGCTGGTCGGCGCGGGCGACGATATCGGCGACGAAGTTGCGGGCCATCTTGTTGCCGTTGTTGGCGCCCTGGCCGCCGATCGGGTCGAGCGACATGGTGGTGTCGCCGACCGAGAGTACCTTCCGGCCCGACGGCAGCGTGCCGATCACCTGGCGGACCTCCGGCACGAACGTGCCCTTCAGCCAGGCATTCTCGTCGAGCAGCTCCATGTCCCTGCACCACTCATAGTCCCACGGCACGACGTCCTTGATGACCTGACGGCCGACATCGACGGCCTGCTCGCCGGTCTTCACATCGTCGAACCGGTCCAGCGGCCCGCCGTCCTTGGCTTCGAACAGCATCGACCAGCCAGGCCCGTGGTCCTTGTGGTACCAGGGCACCCAGAAGGCCTCGCCGAACTTGGAGAAGAAGTTGAACTTCACTGGCAGGATGTCGGTGCCCGGAAACGCAAACGGCTGGCC
>CAJQNW010000352.1 GCA_905479765.1 uncultured Tepidamorphus sp.
CGAACGGGTCGCGGTCGTCGATTTCGACGTGCATCACGGCAACGGCACCCAGGACATCTTCTGGGACGACGCCAGCCTGTTCTACGGCTCGACCCACCAGATGCCGCTGTATCCGGGCACCGGCGGGCCGTCGGAACGCGGCGCCGGCAACATTTTCAACGCGCCGCTCGATCCCGGCGACGGCACCGCGGAGTTCAAGCAGGCGATGGAGGCCGTCGTTTTGCCGGCGTTGGAGCGATTCGCGCCGGACCTTCTCATCATTTCGGCCGGATTCGACGCCCATACCCGCGATCCGCTCGCCAACATCAATTTGGTCGAGCAGGATTTCGCTTGGATAACCAAGCGCTTGATGGAAATCGCCGAAACTTCCTGCGATGGCAGGGTCGTTTCGCTGCTCGAAGGTGGTTACGATCTCCAGGGGCTCGCTTTGTCTGCCGCCGCGCATGTGCGTGCGCTGATGGAAGCGTGACGGGGCTTCAGTCAGAGAGGAATGGAATGACCGCGAGTGATGCCCCGCTAACGGACGATATTGCCGAGCTGTCTTTCGAAGACGCGTTGAAGAAGCTCGAAGAAATCGTCGCGCAGCTCGAAGGCGGCAACGTGCCGCTTGAGAAGTCGATCGAGATCTACACGCGCGGCGATTTGCTGAGAAAGCACTGCGAGGGACTGCTGAAATCCGCCGAGACAAAGGTCGAGAAGATCGTCGTCAGGAACGGCGAGGCCGCGGCCACCGAGCCTTTGGACGTGGACTAGCGGCTGAAGGCTCTTAGTCGCAGGCGCGGCGGGGACGCCGGGCCTGGTGCGACAAGGGCCGCGGAACCTCGGCTCCTCCCGCGTCGTGCCCGGACCTGATCCGGGCATCTCGTGCATCCTGCCTGGGAGTGCCGGGTCAGGCCCGGCCATGACGTAGTGTGGGCGGGTGTCCTACGCTGCGTCACACTAAATTTGCCAAGGTGTTTCTTCGAGCGTCCGTGCCACGTATACAGTGAAGCCCCGCGCGTCTTGCGGTCTTCCGACCACCATGCCATAGGAACCGGCGCTGCGGAGCTAACAGTGGTAGAGGGCAGGAAATGAGCGAACCCCGGGGCTTGATGGCCGGCAAGCGTGGTCTCGTCATGGGGATCGCCAACAATCGATCGATCGCCTGGGGCATTGCAAAGGCGTGCGCTGCGGAGGGTGCGAGCCTGGCGCTGACCTATCAGGGCGATGCGATCAAGAAGCGCGTCGATCCGCTGGCTGCCGAACTCGGCGCCACTGTCGTGGGACATTGCGACGTCACCGACGAGTCAACGCTCGATGCGGTTTTCGCCGAATGTGACAAGCTGTGGGGCGGCCTCGATTTCCTGGTCCACGCCATCGCCTTTTCCGACAAGGGCGAGCTCGACGGCCGCTATGTCGACACCACCGCCGACAATTTCAACAAGTCGATGTTCATTTCCTGCTATTCCTTCACATCGATCGCCCAGCGCGCCGAAAAGCTGATGACGGACGGTGGTTCGCTGCTGACGCTGACCTACTACGGCGCCGAGAAGGTGATGCCGCACTACAACGTCATGGGCGTCGCCAAGGCCGCGCTGGAGGCGAGCGTGCGCTATCTGGCCGTCGATCTCGGCGCCAAGAACATCCGCGTCAACGCCCTGTCGGCCGGCCCGATCAAGACGCTTGCTGCATCCGGCATCGGCGACTTCCGCTATATCCTCAAGTGGAACGAATACAATGCGCCCCTGAAGCGCACCGTCACCATCGATGAAGTCGGCCAGTCGGCGCTCTATCTGTTGTCCGACATGGGCCGCGCCGTCACCGGCGAAGTGCACCACGTCGATTCCGGCTATCACGTCGTCGGCATGAAGTCGGTCGACGCCCCCGACATCAGCGTCGTCAAGGACGAGTAAAGGCTAAGATTATGACCATGAACCGCGTCGTTCGCCTCAAGAGCCGCCCCGTCGGCATGGTCAAGCGGGACGATTTCGAAATCGCCGACGAGCCCCTGCCAGAGCCCGGGGAGGGCGAGTTCCGGGTCAAGGTCGAATACGTCTCGCTTGATCCGGCCATGCGCGGCTGGATATCGCCCGGCAAGTCCTATGTTCCGCCAGTCGAGCTTGGCGCGGTGATGCGCAGTTTTGCCGCCGGTATCGTCGATCAGTCCAACCACCCCGATTACAAGCCGGGTGACGCTGTCGCCGGCATGCTCGGCGTCCAGCACTACGCGCTGTCGAAGGGGGAGCGCTGCTTCAAGGTCGATCCTTCTAAGGCCCCGCTGGAACGCTGGATCGGCGGCCTGGGGATGCCTGGCCAGACGGCCTATTTCGGCCTGCTCGAAATCGGCACGCCGCAGCCGGGTGAAACCGTCGTCGTCTCGGCCGCGTCCGGCGCGGTCGGATCGTTGGTCGGCCAGATCGCCAGGATCAAGGGCGCCCGCGCGGTCGGAATCGCCGGCGGACCGGAAAAATGCCGCTACGTGGTCGAGGAACTCGGATTCGACGCCTGCGTCGACTACAAGGGCGGCAATCTGGCCGAGGAATTGAAGGCCGCCTGCCCGGACGGGATCGACGTCTATTTCGAGAATGTCGGCGGCGAGATTCTCGATGCGGTGCTGGCGCGGATGAACATGTTCGGCCGGATCCCGGTCTGCGGACTGATTTCCGCCTACAACTCCACCGAGCCGGTGCCGGGTCCGGTGAACTTCCGCTCGATCCTGGTCAATCGCCTGACGGTGCGCGGCTTCATCGTCTTCGATTTCCAGGACAAGATGGCGGAGGCCAACGAAAAGCTCGGCACCTGGCATGCCGAAGGCAAGTTGAAGATGCGCGAGGACGTGCGCGAGGGCGGTGTCGACGCCTTCCCGGACGTCCTCAACCTGCTCTACACCGGCGGCAATCTCGGAAAGCTGGTCCTGAAACTGTGAGCGATCTCAAGGCGACCCTCTATCTGATCCGTCACGGCGAAACGGATTGGAACGTCGAAGGCCGCCTGCAGGGCACCAAGGACATCCATTTGAACGAAAAGGGCCGCGCCCAGGCCGCCCGCAACGGCGCGACGCTCGCGGAGCTGTTCGTCAGTCAGGGCCTTGACGAGGCCGGCTTCGACTGGGTCGCAAGTCCGCTGACCCGCGCGCGCGACACCATGGAGGTCCTGCGCTGCCAGATGGGGTTCGATGCCAAGGCCTATCGCGCCGAATCGCTCCTGCGCGAGGTCTCCTTTGGAGACTGGGAAGGCGAGACTCTGCCGGAGGTCAAGCTGCGCGATCCCGATGGTCACGCCGCCCGCAAGCGCGACAAGTGGGGCTTCCTGCCGCCGAACGGCGAGAGCTACGAGATGCTGTCGGAACGCATCCGACCCTGGCTCTATGGCTTGGAGCGCGACACGATCTGCGTCGCCCACGGCGGCATTACCCGGGTCGTCCGCGGCATGCTGGAGAATATTCCGAGCGCCGAGATCCCGATCGCGATGATTCCGCAAGACCAGATCTATGTCTGGCGCGAGGGCAGGGCCGAGTGGATATGAGCCGGTTGCCTTGCACGAACTGTTCTTTGACGCCTCGCCGGGCGCGCACTAGAACGCTTCGGCTTGCAGTTCGATAGGCCCGGCGATGTCGCACAACACCTTCGGCCACCTGTTCCGCGTTACCACCTGGGGCGAAAGCCACGGGCCGGCCATCGGCTGCGTGGTCGATGGCTGTCCGCCGCTGATCCCGCTCACCGAGGCCGATATCCAGCCCTGGCTGGACAAGCGCCGGCCCGGCCAGTCGAAATACACCACCCAGCGCCGGGAACCGGATGCGGTGAAGATACTGTCCGGCGTCTATGCGGATGCGGACGGGCAGCAGGTCACCACCGGCACGCCGATCTCGCTGATGATCGAGAACGTCGACCAGCGCTCGAAGGATTATTCCGCGATCGCCGAGAGCTACCGGCCCGGCCACGCCGATTTCACCTATGAGACGAAATACGGCATCCGCGATCCGCGCGGCGGCGGCCGCTCCTCGGCGCGCGAGACCGCGATGCGGGTCGCAGCCGGCGCGGTCGCCCGCAAGGTGGTGCCGGGGCTCAGTGTGCGCGGCGCGCTGGTGCAGGTCGGCCCGCACGGCATCGACCGCGACCGCTGGGACTGGGACGAGGTCGACCGAAACGACTTTTTCTGCCCCGACCCGACGGCGGCCCAACACTGGGCCGACTATCTCGACGGCGTCCGCAAGGCGGGTTCGTCGACCGGCGCGGTGATCGAGGTCGTCGCCGAAGGCGTGCCCGCTGGCCTCGGCGCGCCGATCTACGCCAAGCTCGACCAGGACATCGCGTCGGCCCTGATGTCGATCAACGCGGTCAAGGGCGTTGAGATTGGCGCGGGTTTCGCAGCCGCCACCCTGTCGGGCGAGGACAACGCCGACGAGATGCGCATGGGCAATGATGGCACGGTGCGGTTCAAGTCGAACAACGCCGGCGGCGTGCTTGGCGGCCTGTCGACGGGCCAGCCGGTCGTCGCCCGATTCGCCGTCAAGCCGACCTCGTCGATCCTGACGCCAAGGGAAACCGTTACCCGGTCCGGCGCCGACACCGAGATTTTCACCAAGGGCCGCCACGATCCGTGCGTCGGCATCCGCGCCGTTCCCGTCGGCGAGGCGATGCTGGCCATTGTCATCGCCGACCACTATCTGCGTCACAGGGCGCAGGTCGGCGCCTGAGTTTCGAGGAAATCGTATGACCGAAGACATGCGGCACGTCGCCGACGCCATCCGGGCAATCGAACAAGGCGAGATCGTCGTCGTCACCGACGACAACGACCGCGAGAACGAGGGCGACCTGATCATCGCCGCCGTCCACGCCTCGCCGGAGAAGATGGCCTTCATCGTGCGCCACACGTCAGGCATCGTTTGCACGCCGATGACCCGCGAGGACGCCCGCAAGTTGCGGCTCGACCCGATGGTCTCCGACAACGACGCCCCGCACAGCACCGCCTTCACCGTCTCGGTCGACTACCGGTTCGGCACCACCACCGGCATCTCGGCCGAGGACCGCTGCGCCACCGCCCGCGCGCTCGCCAATCCCAACGCCGGTCCGGCCGATTTCGTCCGCCCCGGCCACATCTTCCCGCTGATCGCCAAGGAAGGCGGCGTGCTGATGCGTTCCGGCCATACCGAGGCCGCCGTCGATCTGTGCCGGCTTGCCGGGCTGCCGCCGGTTGGCGTGATCTGCGAACTGGTCAATGACGACGGCACGGTGACGCGCGGCGAGCAGGTCACCGCCTTCGCCGAGACGCACGGCCTGAAGCAGGTATCGGTCGCCGATCTGATCGCCTATCGCCAACGCCAGGAAAGCCTCGTCGAGCGCATCGAGGAGGTCCGTGTCGATACCTTCGCCGGCCCCGCCACGGCCATCACCTACACGACCCCGTGGGACCCGATGCAGCATCTGGCGGTTGTCTACGGCGATATCCGCGACGGCCGCAGCGTGCCGGTGCGCCTGCATCTGGAAACCGTGTTCGACGACGTGTTCGGCGCCCAGCGCCCGCTCGACGCCATGGTCAAGCATATTGCCGAAGGCGGGCGCGGCGTCATCGTCTACCTGCGCGAAGGCTCCGTCGGCGTCGCCCGCGGCCGCAGCCTGCGCAGCCGCCACGAGCAGGAGGAGGCCCATGAGTCCGCCCAGAGCCGCGAGGAGCAATGGCTGG
>CAJQNW010000353.1 GCA_905479765.1 uncultured Tepidamorphus sp.
GTGGCCGCCGAACTCGTCGCCGACTTCCCAGCCGCCAGCCCAGAAGTGCGGGCCATCGCCGATCACCGCCCGGCCGACGCAATTGACCGCAACGATGGCGCTGACGGTGAAACCGTCCTCGGTGACCAGCGAGGCCGAGCCGAGACCGCCGCGATGGCCGGCCGTCGTGCAGCCGAGACCGGCGCCGACGGAGCCCAGCGCGAAATCCTGTCCCGCCGCCTCGCACGCCGCCCAGCCAAAATCGCGGTAGGGCGGGAACTTGCCCCAGTCCTTGTCGCCGCCATTGATCAGATCGAACAGGATCGCCTGCGGGACGATCGGCACCGTCACCGGGCCTACGGGGAAGCCGCGGCCTTTGTCGCGCAGCCATGCCTGCACCCCCGACGCCGCGTCGAGCCCGTAAGCGGAGCCGCCGGAGATCACCAGCGCATCGACTCCGGGCACCGTCATCTCGGGGTTGAGCAGTTCGGTGTCGCGGGTGCCGGGCCCGCCGCCGCGCACATCGACCGAGGCGACCGTCGCTTCGTCGCAGAGCACGACGGTGGTGCCGGAGAGCAGGCCGTCATCGTCGGCATGGCCGACGGCGAGACCTGGAACGTCTGTCAGGAGATTTCTGGGGTCGGGTTTCATTGAGTCCGTTTCGAGGCTTGGGGAGGAAACTTCGCGCGAAACCGTAAGCGGGCGAGGTCGGTTTTACGACCGTTATTCGCCCCAGCCGGCGATAATCGCGTCGGCTTCCAGCTCCACCAGCCATTCGGGATTCACGAAGCGGTCGATCGCCATGATTGTGTCGACCGGACGAACGTCCCTGAAGTACTCCTTGCGCACGTCTATGGCGGCTTTCCAGTTGTCGATATCGGTCAGGATGACGCGCGTGCGCACAACGTCGTGGAGGCCGGACCCCGCCTGCTCCAGGGCCGCTTCGATGATCTCGATGCACCGCGTGGTCTGCGCGGCGACGTCGCCGACACCGACGGTTTTGCCGTCGAGGCCGACCGGCGCGGTCCCGCCAATCGATATGAAGGGACCGACTCTGACCGCGCGGCTGAAGCCGACGATGGCTTCCATCGGGTTTCCGTTGGAAATGAGTTCGCGGTCGTACTTCATGTGCCGTCGCTCCTCCGGTTATTCCGGCCGGCCGCGACAGTGGCGGGCATCGGCCAGTTTCTTATACATGATCGTCGTCGGATGCAGGCGGTCTTCGATCGGATCGCGGCAGAAATCCGGGATGATGCCGGCCGTCGCGTAGCCGAGGGACGCATAGAGCGGCTCGGCCTTGTCGCCGGTGCGCGTGTCCAGCGTGATCAGGGTGCGTCCCAGCCGGCTCGCGTGCCGTTCGAGTTCGGCCATCAGCATCTTCGCGAGACCCCGGCGGCGGACATCGGGGTGGACCAGCAGCTTGGCGACCTCGGCGCGGTGCGGCTGGTTCGGCGGCGTATCGGTGTCGAGCTGGACCGATCCGGCGATCCGTCCGTCCTGGCGCGCGATCCAGAGGATGCGCGTTCTGGTCTCAAGGGCGGGCAGCACCCTGGCGGTCCAGAAGCCTTCGGCCTCGGCTTCCGAGAACGGCAGAACGAAGTTGATGTTGGCGCCGGCATGGACGCAGGCGTGGAGGAGGGCGGCGAGGCCGGAAAGGTGGCCGCTGAACTCCGCGGCGGATACCGGAGAGATGGACGCCTGTCTTTTGTCGTTCATGCCGCCTCACACCATGAAAAGCATATATCTGGCGCCGCAGTCGTCCGGCGTTGCGAAGGCGCTGGGGCCGAACAGCTGGTAGCGCAGGCAATCGCCGGGCTTCAGGGAATGGGTCTGGCCGTCAACGGTGACATCCAGGCGCCCGTCCAGAAGGACGAGATGGTGCTCAAGCCCGGGCCTCGGCGTATCGTCGTAGGCGATGCGCGTGTTTCCTTCGAGTTCGCACTCCAGCGCCTCGCCTGCGAGGGTTTGGGCCGGCGGAGACACCGAACGGCGCCGGAAGCCGGTTTCCGGATCGATCCAGACCGGTTGCGCGACGCGACGGACGAGGGGGGCGCAACCGTCCTCGACCATGTGCATCAATCGCGACATGGTCAGGCCGTAGGCTGCGCAAAGCTTGCCCAGCGCGTTGGCGGTGGGGCTCACCTCGGCGTTTTCGAGCCGCGACAGCGTGGCGCGGCTGACGCTGCTTCGTCTGGCGAGGTCGTCAAGCGACCAGCCGCGCTCCGCGCGCAACGCCTTGAGACGCCAGGCGATGCGCAGATCGATGGTGATATCGTCCAGAGTGTCTGTTTCCATATTCGAGAAATATTCCCAAATACGGAAAATTGTCAAGCGAAGCGGCACCCTCAGGCGTTCGCCTGTCCCGGGGCCCGGTAAGCGTTGGTTCTACAGAGGTTTCGTGAGCAGCACCCAGTCCCTGCCGTTGTTGACCCAGCCCTCCTTGACCATCGCGCGGCTCGCCTTCTCCACATAGCCGTGCCTTTCATAAAGACGGCGCGCGCCGTGGTTGGCGCTGGAGACGATGATGCTCATGCCCTGTTTCCCCAGGGCGCGGCCACGCGCCTCGGCCCGGTCCAGCAGCGTGGAGCCCAGACCCAGGTTGCGAAACTCTGGCAGCACCGCGAGGACGTTCACATACCATGTGCAAAGCGCGCGGTTTTCCAGCTCCTGCAGCGGCACGAACATCGGCGGCGTGTCGGCTGAGACAGGGTCCGGCTGGCTCCCGATCGCGTAGCCGATGAGGGTTCCGGCTGCGCGGCCTTCGGTCTCGGCGATCGTGGCGTTTCGGTAGGAGAAGCCGCCGGTTTCGCGGACGGCGCGGGCGCGCCCGACCGCCCACGGCGATTCACCGGGACCGGCCATCCGCGCCCAAAGATAGACCGGCAGGCCCTCGCCGGCGTGGTTGATGAGCGTGGTCAGGACGCCGGCGTCCTCCGGTGTGGCCGGACGCAAGCGGGTGCTGTCATTGTGCTTGAGCATGATCGACTCTCTCGATTCGGTGCCACCGGTTCCGGCCAGATCGGGGACGGCTGTCTCCGGATTACCCGGAACCGTGACGACGGATCTTTTCGAAACGACGACTCGAAACGGCCGATTTGTTTCAGTTTCGTATGTTTGGCGCGTTAAACGCCGAGGATTTTGCTTTCTCTCTGTCTTCGGGCACTAAAGTACGTAGTCTTGTCGAGCACACAGACAGGAGGCGAACCTTGCGCATTCTGCGGTCGATGCTGATCGTTTCGGCTTTCCTGCTTTCGCCGGCCGCCCAGGCGCAGGAAGAAGTCGACCTCGAACTCGTGCTGCTGGCCGATGCGTCGAGCTCGATCGACAATGCGGAGGTCGTGTTCCAGCGGCGCGGTTATGCCGCCGCGATCACCCATCCCGACGTGCTGAATGCCATCGCCTCGGGGCTGCTCGGCCGCATCGCCGTCACCTACGTGGAATGGGGCGACAGCACCTCGCACGAGGTTGTCGTGCCCTGGACGGTCATCGACGGGCCGGCGGCCGCGACCGGGTTCGCACGGGCGCTGACGGCGACGTTTGCGCGCAACGTCTACGGCCGCAACGCCATCGGCAGCGCCATCCGCGTCGGGCTAGGGCTGCTCGAAACCAACGATTTTTCCGGGCTTCGGCGGGTCATAGACCTGTCGGGCGATAGCGCCCACAGCTTCAACGGCCCGCCGATCGTCACCGCCCGCGCCGAGGCGATCGCGGCGGGCGTCGTCATCAACGGGCTGGCGATCTTCTGCCGGCAGGACGATTGCAGCGGACGGCCGGTGACCTACGACCTGGAAGCCGTCTTCGCGCGGCGGATCATCGCGGGGCCGGGCAGCTTCGTCGTCACCGTGGACGGCGAGACAAGCTTCGCGGAAGCGGTGCGCCGCAAACTGGTGCTGGAGATTGCCGTCAAGGACGGGATCGAAAGCGGCAAATCGGTGGAATAAAAAGAAAGCCCGGCGCGAGGCCGGGCTTTCCGTAAGGTTTTGGAGGGAAAGACGATTACTGCATGTAATCGTACTTGCCGTCCTTCCACTCGTAGAACACGTAGCCCGGCAGGGTGACGTCGCCCTTGTCGTCGAAGGACAGGCCGCCCAGCACGGTGTCGAAGTCGCCGGCGTTGAGCTCGGCGATAACCGGATCGAAGTCGGTCGAACCGGCTTCCTCGGCTGCTTTCGCCCACGCCTGGATCGCGGCGTAGGTGTAGAGCGCATAGCCTTCGGCCGTCTTGCCGGCCTTTTCCAGCGCGTCGACGACGGGCTTGGCTTCCGCATTCTTGCGCGGGTCGGGCGAGAACGTCATCAGCGTGCCTTCGCCGGCGTCGCCGGTGATCTGCCAGTACTCGTCGGTGACCAGCGCGTCGCCTGAGATGAGGACGGTGTCCATGCCCTGGTCGCGCATCTGGCGGGCCATCAGGCCGGCTTCGGTGTGGTAGCCGCCAACATAGAGAACGTCGATGTTCTCCTGCTTCAGCTTGGAAACCAGCGCGGTGTAGTCCTTTTCACCGGCGGTGTAGGACTCGGTCATCGCCGGGTTCTTGCCTGCCGCTTCCATGTACTTCTGGGTCTCGTCGGCGAGGCCCTTGCCGTAGGCGGTCTTGTCGTTGACGATGGCGATGTTCTTGTCCTTGAAGTGTTCGGCCAGGAACTTGCCGGCGGTTTCGCCCTGCTGGTCGTCACGGCCGCAGACGCGATAGGTGCCCGGGCCGGGGCGATTGTCGGTGTACCCGGGGTTCGTCGAGGCGGGCGAGATCTGGATGATGCCTTCCTCGGCATAGACCTGGCTCGCCGGGATCGACGAGCCCGAGCAGAAATGACCGGCCATCAGCTTGATATTCTTGCCGACCATCTGGTTGGCTACGGCCACGGCCTGCTTGGGATCGCAGGCATCGTCGCCGACTTCCAGCACCAGCTTCTCGCCGAGAACGCCGCCGGCAGCGTTGATATCGGCAACGGCCTGCTCGGCCCCGGCCTTCATCTGCGCGCCGAACGAGGCGTACTGGCCCGTCATCGGGCCGGCTGTTGCGATCGTGATGTCGGCATAGGCGGCGCTCGACATAAGCACACCGAGCGACAGCACGGCTCCAGTCATCAGATGTTTCTTCATAAGGTAACTCCCTCCAGGATTCCGGGCCGGATTTCGGCCCCAAGGTTTGCCCGGGACGGTGCCCGGTTGCAAAATTTATTACACGGTTCCCAAGTAAAGACCACGGGACAAATGGCTTACCGGTTAAGGTTGGCCCGTTCCAACTGCTTGGGATGCGCCTGGCCGTTTCTTCCATGACAGCGGCCCGGCCCGCTCGTACATCCAGCTGTACTGGGTCACCATCTGCCCGACGCGGGTGAAGCGAAATCCCAGGCCGGCGATGGCAAGCAGGATGACGAGATTCACAACATAGTAGTGCAGCGACAGCAGCGTTCCGCCGAACAGCGCATAGTAGAGAAAGCGCACGACGCCGGCGAGCAGCACCATGTAGGCGCCAACCTGCCAGACCGGCCGCCAGGTGAGCGCGATGGCGCGGCCCGACAGCCAGGCGGCACCGCCGCCGAGGAAGATCGTCACCAGCAAGAAGACGCCAAGCGTATGTTCCCAGATTATGCCCATGCCGGCCCCTTCAGTGCCTCCCGCCTTCGAGATAGGCCGCCCGGACCTCCTCGCGCGCCAGCAACTCCTTGCCGGTGCCGCTCATGGTGATGGCGCCGTTGACCATGACATAGCCGCGATGGGCGAGCTTCAAGGCGTGATAGGCGTTCTGCTCGACCAGGAACACGGTCAGTCCCTCGCTGCGGTTGAGTTCGCCGATCACCTCGAAGATCTGCTTGACGATCAGCGGCGCGAGGCCGAGCGAAGGCTCGTCGAGCAGCAGCAGGCGCGGCCGGCTCATCAGGGCGCGGGCGATCGCCAGCATCTGCTGTTCGCCGCCCGAAAGCGTGCCGCCGCGCTGGTGCATGCGTGATTTGAGCACCGGAAACAGCGTGTAGACGCGCTCCAGATCCTTGTCGAAATTCGACAAATCCGTCGTGATCCCGCCCATCTGCAGGTTTTCCAGCACCGACATGCGCGGGAAAATGCGCCGGCCCTCGGGCGATTGGGCGATCCTGCGGCGGACGATCTCATGCGTCGGCATGGCGGTGATGTCGACGCCGTCATAGGTGATCGTGCCGTTGCGTGCCTGGGGATCGCCGCAGATGGTCATCATCAGGGTCGGTTTGCCCGCCCCGTAGGCGCCGATCAGCGTGACGATCTCGCCGGTGTGGACGACGCGGTCGACGCCGCGCATGTCGACGATCTTGCCGTAGTAGGTCTCCACGCCCCGGATCGAAAGGAGCGGCTGATGGCCGGTGTCGCTCATGCGTCTGCGGGCCCCCTCGCGATCGCCTCGACTTCGTGCTCGACTTCATCGACCTCCTCGTCCTCGACTCCCAGGTAGGCGGCGATGACGGCGGAATCGCTCTGGACGACATCAGGCGTCCCGTCGGCGATCTTCTTGCCGTAGTCGAGGACGATCACATGGCCGGAGATTTCCATGCCGACGGACATGTCCTGCTCGATCAGCAGCACCGAG
>CAJQNW010000354.1 GCA_905479765.1 uncultured Tepidamorphus sp.
TAGGTCGTGTTGACAAAAGACTTCAGCCATAGTCGTGCGGCGGCGAGGTTGAGGAAACTCTCGAACGACAGGAGGGTCTTGTCATAGCGTGTGGCGATGCGGCGCTGCTGTTTGAGCTTGCCGAACATGCGCTCGACGCGGTTGCGATCCTTGTAGCGCCGATAGTCGGGATGGACCGGGGCATTCCGGTTCGAGCGCGGCGGGATGATTGGCAGAATGCCGCGCATGAGGAGGTTTTCCCGGAACCTGTCGCCGTCGTAGCCTTTGTCGGCCAGCAGTGCCCTGGGCTTGGGCAATGGCCGCGCCATCAGGTCATCGGCAGCGGTATAATCCGATGCCTCGCCGCCGGTCAGGATGAAGCCGACAGGCAGTCCCTGATTGTCACAGCGGGCGTGGACTTTGCTCGTAAATCCGCCGCGTGATCGACCAAAAGCCTGCGCACGAGCCCCCCTTTTCCGCCCGCCGCCGAGACATGGCCGCGAACCGTGGTGCTGTCGATCATGTGCTGCCAGTCGTCGGTAAGTCCCAGATCGACCAGCGTTTGAAGCAGCCCATCCCAGACGCCCTGTTCGGCCCAGCGGCGAAACCGGACATAGACCGAGTTCCACTTGCCGTAGCGCTCGTGCATGTCGCGCCAAGGACAGCCGATCCGCAATACGTGCAACATGCCATTGAGAAAACGTCGATTATCCCCTGCAGGCCGCGCCCATCGCCCACGCTCAGACGGCAGCAGCGGGCCGATCAGTTCCCATTCTTCATCTGATAAGTCCCCGCGGCCCATGACTACTCCCCAAAGAGAAGCCTTGAATCAGAACTCGCACCGTTTGGGAATCCCTTTTGTCAACACGGCCTAGCAAAGCAGTGCGACACAGCCCAAAGCAATCGCCGAGTTGGAAGTCACACATCTTGCTTCCTCGAGTAAGGTCGTATCCGCGATAAAGGTATTTTTTGCCTGAGACAGAGTTGTCGTGTTCGGCGATTGACTGCGCTTCAGGAGGCCAGCTCCCCACTGACCTGAGTGGTCTGAGCCCCAACTTACTTCCAGATAATCGGAGAGGCGCGGGTTTCATGGGTTTTCACCCCATCTTTGGTCCGGCCGTCACACGACCTTTCGGGCTGGTTGTAGTTGGGCTGTGAAGGCGCTTTGCGTCAAGTTTCCAAGTGTCAGGTGCGGCCGGAATTCTATGCTCTAAAATCCGCTTCAGATGTCCCGACGCGGCCGGTAAGTCCTTCGATAGTCCCGCGGCGATTGTCCCATAACTTTTCGGAACGCTCGTGCAAAGTGGGCCGGCGCAGAATAACCGAGATCGGCCGAAATCTGCGTGATCGAGATATCGGTTTCGCTCAACAGGCCGGTGGCCCGCCTGGTCCACACTGCGGATGTAATATCGCGAAAGCTGGCCCCGCTCCGATTCAGGTCCCGCTGCAGACTTCTTACGCTCGTGTCCAGCACTCTAGCGACGTTATCGACCGTGGCACAGCCGCTGATCAGCAGAAGGCGCACCTGCTCGGCAACGACTGCGGAAAAGTGAGGATCGCGAAGACCCTCACGCGATCCCGCGACATCGCTCAACGTCGGGAGCGTCTCCATATCCGGACGTTTGCGGGTTAGCGACAACAGGTGAGCTTTGACGCAAACCGCAGGCGCAGCCGCATCGAACCAGACCGGACACCGAAATTGCTCCTCGTACGCCTGCGGTTTGGACGGTTTTGGAATGTCGAGTTCCACCCGGAGAGGACCCCAATGGGCGGGAAGGTACTCACGACAAATGCTAAGCAAGACCCCCACAATCCCGCAGGCAATATGCGGATATCCGTCCCTGCCCTTGGCCGCGCTTGGATAGCTGATCCTCGCCACGCCATCGGC
The DNA here is from genome assembly GCA_905479765.1 of uncultured Tepidamorphus sp. GTDB lineage: Bacteria > Pseudomonadota > Alphaproteobacteria > Rhizobiales > Tepidamorphaceae > Microbaculum. The sequence goes on from CAJQNW010000354.1 coordinate 1,868, forward strand.
GACATCAACCATCACGCTTTCGTCGCTGCTATGAAACCGGCTCGCCCGAACCCCACGCCTGATGGCGCCGGCAAGCGTATCAGCGCCAAGCAGATAACGTCCCCAGCAGCCGTAGTCCCGAATGGACAGGTGCGGACAACAGACGGAAATCGGGAACACAGAAGAAACCGGCTGAGAAGGTCATCAAGGACATTCGCCGTGTGACCCGACGGCATTTCTCGGCCGACGGGTCCCGCAGCCGGGCGATATTCGAAGACCGGCTATAGTGCATCACCGTCGTGCTTCCGGGCGATACTGGCGACGACCTGCGCCACTTCACTGTCGTCGAGCGGGGGATGGCACCGCATCCGGTTCCAGGCAAGCATCAACTCTAGTGACACATCCGCGTCGACTCCGTGCCAGAGGAGATGACCGGTGAGCGAGGCGATCGTCGCATTGCGCTCGCCTTCCGGCACGCCCTCGCGCACGAGACGGCGCCAATCGGCAATCGAGCGGCCCTTCCTGATGCCGCCAAGCGTCGCGTAGAGCCAGCGCGGCAGCGGCGCCAGCGACATCTCGTCGGGCGAATGCCCCTTGCGCCACACATACGGCTTGCCGGTCGGATGGATCGACGGCGGGGCCACGATATAGCCTCCGTCGCCGCGCAGGTCGATTCCCTGGGCAAGACCGGCCCTGTTGCGCATGAGCATGCCGGGATGGGTGAAGTAGAGATGGCGCCCACCGCCGCCGCTGATCGCTTCAATCGTTGCCGGCAACGGGCCGTAGCGGCGCTCGATGATCTCCAGGGAGTGATCGCCGCCATGCCTTGGGTCGATGTCGAGCACGATCAGGCTGGAGACTTCTCCCGTGACGATGCCGAGGTTGGCGTCCGGCCAGTGACGAAACCAGCCCGCGACCTGATCTTGCGTCGGCGCCTGCGTCTGCAAGGCTTCCCACTTGACCAGCGGGCGCTTTTCCCGGGGCCTGACCGGCAGGACCGACCAACCCCGCGCGCGGTAACGCTCCGCGGCATCGAAGGTGGGCGATGATTTGTCGGTGTCGGGTCTTGCCATGGTTATGCCCGCTACGGACTATCCGACCCGCAGCCCGGGCAATCGGGGGACACATCGGCGATCCGTGTGCCATTCGGCTGCGGCCGGACCTGCGATACTGGCGGCCTGTCCTCGATCTCGCGCAACAACTTGCGCCGAAAGGCTTCGGCGAAGTCCTCGTAATTCCTCGCCGCCATGACAAACGCGCGCGACCCGACGGCGACCTTTGCGCGATAATAGTCGGCAAGATCCGGCACATCGGTGAGGATCGCCAGGCCGTTGATCGTAATTCCCCGCCCGAGCGCCATACCGCGTGCGTCGGAGACGAGCAGCACATTCTCACGCGGCGGTGTCTCCTCGCCGTCGCCCGAGACATCGACGACCTGACGCGATCCGGCGATGCCGTTGCGGTCCATCAGGCGGATCGCCTCGACGATGCCGGCGCCGAGCCCGGTCCCGCCGCTGACCGTGCGGGGAAAGGATTCAATGTGTCGGGCGAACGCCTCGGCATCGCCCGGGCTTTCGATAACGAACCAGGAGCCCGGCTGCTTGGGCAGGGTCGCATCGGCCCAGACGATCGCGGCGACGGCAATGCGCCCGACCGGACCCGCCGCAATCGCTTCCTGGATCTCGGCATCCCGCAAGGCGCCGGCAATTCCCCCGAGTTGCAGGGAAAACTCGGCCGGATCGACGCTGGCGGAGGCGTCGATGGCGAGAACCAGTTCGAGATCGACCGCAGTGTCCGCATGAGCGGCCGAACCGCCTAATACCGCCACGACAAGGGCCGCCAATGTTGCTGCGAGAGGAACCGACTGCATGACGACGACAGTGACACGGGAGGCCATCGCATGGCCACTGCGCGCCTATCGGCCCTTGACCCGTGCGCGCGCTTGGGATCGGGTCCAGCATCGAACAACTGGCCGTGGAGCCGACAATGACTGCCGCGAAGAACCATCCGGACGCTGAAACACTCGCCGCACAGGCGCTTGGCCGTATCGACAGGGAAACCGGCGCCGTGGTGCCGGCGATCCACAGTGCGACGACGTTTGCCCGTGGCGAGGACTATGCGCTCATCGGCGAGCATATCTACAGCCGTAACAGCGCCCCGACCGTCGCCCACGCCGAGGAAATCATCGCGATGCTCGACGGCGGCGTCGGAGCCAAATTGTTCGGCTCCGGCATGGCCGCCTTCACCGCGCTGACCGAGACGCTTGCGCCCGGCGTGCACGTCGTGGCGCCAGAGGTCATGTACTACACCGCACAGGACTGGCTGCGACGGCTGAAGGCGCAGGGGCGGATAGACCTTGACTTCTATGACCAGTCCAACCCGGAAACGCTCAAGGAGTGCGTCAAACCGGGGGAAACGGCACTCGTCTGGGTCGAAACGCCGGCCAATCCGACCTGGGACGTGATGGATATCGCGTTGGCCGCCGAAGTCGCGCATCGGGCCGGCGCCATCCTGGGCGTCGATTCCACCTGCGCCCCGGCGCCGACGACACAGCCCCTGTCGCTGGGCGCCGATATCGTCATGCACTCGGCGACCAAGTACCTGAACGGGCATTCGGACCTGACAGCCGGCGCGCTGGTGAGCGCGAAGGACGACGCACGCTGGGCGGATATCCATACGATCCGCAACCTGACCGGCGGCGTGCTGGGGGGCTTCGAGGCCTGGCTGCTGATCCGCGGGATGCGGACGCTGTTCGTTCGCTTCGCCCGCCAGTCGGAAACGGCACTGACGATCGCGCGGCACTTCGAAGGACATGCGAAGGTCGCCGGCGTGCTTTACCCGGGTCTCGAAAGCCATCCCGGACACGCGGTCGCCAAGCGTCAGATGACCGGCGGGTTCGGCGGGATGCTGTCGATTCTGGTCGACGGCGATTTCGATGCCGCGCTCCGGGTCGCAACGCGTACAAACGTCTTCGTGCCCGCCACCTCGCTCGGCGGCGTCGAGAGCCTGATCGAGCATCGCCGGTCCATCGAAAGTCCGGAGAGCACCGTACCGGCCAATCTGTTGCGGATTTCGGTCGGACTGGAATCGGCCGGCGACCTGATCGCCGACCTGGAACAGGCGCTCGGTCTCTAACAACGCCGGTTTGGCGCTTAGTGGCCGTCCGGCTAGGATAGTGCCCATGACGGATGATGATATCCGCAAGCTGCTTGTCGCCGAGCTTGCCGAACTCCAGGCCTTGAGCGAGACGAGCTCGGAGGCACGGGAGACCGTTGTTCTCGACCAGCAGAGCGTCGGCCGATTGTCGCGGATGGACGCGATGCAGGGTCAAGCGATGGCGAAGGCCGCCGAACAGCGCCGGCGCGCGCGCGTCTCGATGATCAAGGCAGCGCTGCAGCGCCTCGACGATGACGCGTATGGCGATTGCGAGGATTGCGGTGAACCGATCCCTGCCGGCCGGCTCGCCATCGACCCCACCGTCGCGACCTGTGTCGGCTGCGCTTCGGCGCGTTAATTCGCGCATAACGCGCATCCGGTTGCATAAAGCTCCGGATCCGCTGTTGTCATCACCTTGTGGCGCGGCGTACAGCCTGTCATGAAAGCAATTCCCTTCATCTGCCTCCAAGGAAGGTCTTCCATGTCGGTGATCACATCAGTCGAAGAACTGGAAACGCTCTACGGCGCGCCAGTCGAAGCCGCAATCGTCAAGGTGGCGCATCGGGTGACGCCGCACTACGGCGCCTTTATCGAAGCTTCTCCCTTCGTGTCGCTGGCCACGTGCGGACCGGAAGGGCTCGACTGCACACCGCGTGGCGACAAGCCGGGTTTCGTGCGCATTCATGACGACAAGACCCTGATGATGCCCGATCGGCGCGGCAACAACCGGGTCGATTCGCTGCGCAACATCGTCCGCGACCCGCGCGTCGGGCTGTTGTTCCTGATACCCGGATCCGGCACGACGCTCAGGGTCAACGGGACGGCGCAGGTGTCTACCGATCCGGAACTGCTGGCGTCATTCGAGGTGGACGGAAAGGCGCCGCGGACGGTGATCGTCATCGCCGTGGGCGAGGTCTATCTCCAGTGCGCCCGGGCGATCGTGCGCTCGGACCTGTGGAACCCGGAAAATCACGTCGATCCGAAGAGCCTGCCGAGCGCGGGAGTAATCCTCGCCGCGCTGAGCGAGGAACGCGTTGGCGGGGACAGCTACGACCGAGAATGGCCCGCTCGGGCGAAAGCGTCGCTTTGGTGAGGAATCGACCTCAGATCGCCAGGTATTCCTGACGCAGATCGGCGTTGTCGAGCACTTCCTGGGCGCCGCCATCGAAGACGATCTGGCCCATGTCCAGGATCACCGCGCGATCGGCGAGATGCAGCGCCGCAATGGCGTTCTGCTCGACGATGAGTGTGGTCAGCCCCAGCGCCTTGATCTGCTCGACGATCCTCTCGATCTCCTGCACGATCACCGGCGCCAGCCCCTCGTAGGGTTCATCCAGGAGCAGCAGCTTCACGTCGCGGGCCAGTGCGCGGGCCACGGCCAGCATCTGCTGCTCGCCGCCCGACAGCGTCACGCCTTCCTGCTTGCGGCGCTCGGCAAGACGCGGGAAATGCTCGTAAAGGCGCTCGATCGACCAGCCGACGGGCTCGGCGATCTGGGCGAGTTGCAGATTTTCCTCGACCGTCAGGCCGGGAATGATGCGCCGGTCCTCAGGGACCATGCCGACACCGGCGCGCGCCGCCTGAAAGGATGCCATTTCGTGGACGGCCTGTCCGTCCAGCCAGATCTGGCCACGCTTCAGCTGCGGATCGTCGGTGCGAGCGATCGTGCGCAACGTGGATGTCTTGCCCGCGCCGTTGCGGCCGAGCAGTGCGACAATCTCACCCTTGTTTATGTGAAAGCTGACGCCCTGGACGATGTAGCTCTCACCGTAATAAGCGTGAAGGTCGGTGCACGCGAAGTAGGCCTGTGCCTCTCCAGCGGCACCGGGAGCCGGCGTTTCAGATCGGGTCTGGTTCTTTGTATCGGTCACGGTCATCACGTTCACAGGTGCGCCCCCCCAAGATAGGCTTCCTGAACCCGGGGGTCACCCTTGATATCATCCGGAAGGCCTTCGGCAATTACCGTGCCCTGAGCGAGCACACTGATCTTGTGGGCGAGCGAGAAGACGACATGCATGTCGTGTTCGATCACGATTTTCGTAATACGGCGCTCGCCGATCTTCTTGAGCAGGTCGATGGTGTTGTTGGTGTCGGCCCGCGACATGCCAGCCGTCGGCTCGTCGAGAAGCAGCAGCTTGGGGTCCTGGACGAGACACATCGCCATCTCCAGACGGCGCTTGTCGCCGCGCGACAGGCTGCCTGCGATCACGTCCTTCTTCTCGATTAGGTCGACATCCTCGAGGATGTGTTCGGCCTTCTCGCGGATCTCGGTGTCGCCGGCGACGCTGGCCCAGGCGTTGATGCGGAAGGAGCCGTCGCGATGGGCGAAGGCGGGGATCATGATGTTCTCGAGAAGCGTCATCTCCTCGAAGATCTCCGGTGTCTGGAACACCCGCGAGACACCCGCCTGGTTGATCTCGTGGGGCTTGATGCCGAGCAGCGACGTACCGTTGAACATCACGGTGCCGGTGTCGGGCACCAGACGGCCGACAAAGCAATTGAGCAGAGTCGACTTGCCGGCGCCGTTGGGGCCGATGATGGCGTGAACCGCGCCTTCCTCGATCTCGAGATTGACGTTGTTCAGCGCCTGGAGACCGCCGAAGCGCTTGTTGACGTCGCTGACCTGTAAGATTTTCATGGCCGCCCCTACTCCGCTGCCGCGGGTAGTGCCCCGGCCTTTTTTGCCTCGGCGCCATCGCCCGGCCCGCGTTTTCCAAACAGCGCAATCAGCCGCCGGATGCCTTCCATGATGCCGCCGGGCAGGAAAACAACGATCAGCATGAACAGGACGCCGAGCGTCAGGTGCCACCCCTCGCCGACGAACAGCGACGACACAGAAACGGTGATCTCCCGCAGACTCTCCGGCAGGAAGGAAAAGAAGCTCTGCAGCGTTCCCTCGTTGAAGGCGGAGAAGATGTTCTCGAAATACTTGATCAGCGCCGCACCCAGGATCGGTCCGAGCAGGGTGCCGGCACCGCCGAGGATCGTCATCAGCACCACCTCACCCGAAGCCGTCCACTGCATGCGCTCGGCGCCCGCCAGCGGGTCGGTGACGCACAGCAGCGCGCCTGCGAGGCCTGCGTACATGCCCGAGATCACGAAGGCTGCCAGCGTATAGGGCCGGGTGTTGAGACCGGTGTAGTTCATGCGGTTCTGGTTCGATTTCACCGCCTTGAGCATCATGCCGAATGGCGACCTGAAGATGCGCAGTGAGACATAGAACGCGATGATCAGAAGAACCGCGCAGAAATAGAAGCCCTGATAGCCGGTCAGCTCGATGCCGAAGAAATCGGCGAGCAGCACTCCGTCCGTATCCTGGGACGGAAACATCCGGTCGAAGATGCGCGGATCACTGTTCAGCACGCGCAGACCGGTCTCGCCGTTGGTGATCGGCGTGAGAACCGAATAGGCGAGATTGTAGCACATCTGCGCGAAGGCCAGCGTCAGGATGGAGAAGTAGATGCCGGCCCTGCGCAGGCTGATGTAGCCGATCGCGGCTGCAAATATCCCGGCAAACAGGATGCTCATGAACACCGCGGGAACGGCGTTCATGCCGAGCAGCTTGAACGTCCAGACCGCCGTGTAGGAACCGACGCCCAGGAACGCGGCGTGTCCAAACGAGAGGTATCCGGTCAATCCGAACAGAATGTTGAAGCCGACGGCGAAGATGCCGAAGATCGCGAACTTCTGGAGAAGATCCGGATACCCCGCGCCGATCGGCGTCAGCCAGATCGGCATCGTTAGCACGGCGGCGGTGAAGACAACCATCAGAAGGTTGTCGCGCGTGTTCGAAGCCATATCGTTCATTTCCAAGCAGGCTCCGGTCTCAAGTTTCCATGACGCCCTTGCGGCCCATCAGACCACGCGGACGCACGAGCAGCACGACGACCGCCACCAGGTAGATGATGATCTGGTCGATGCCGGGGAAGATCGCCTTGACCTCGTTCATCGAGGCAAAGGATTGCAGGATGCCGAGCAGGAAGCCGGCCGCGACCGCCCCGCTCAGAGACCCCATGCCGCCGACGACGACGACGACGAACGACAGGACGAGAAAGTCCATGCCCATGTGGTAGTCGGGCGAGAGGATGGGCGTGTACATGACGCCGGCGAGTCCCGCGACGATCGCAGCAAGCGCGAACATGACCGTGAACCGGCGATCGATATTGATGCCGAGCAAGCCAACCGTGTCGCGGTCGGCCATGCCGGCACGAACCACCATCCCGAAGGTCGTGTATTGCAGGAAGGCGAAGACCCCGCCGATCATGAGCCCGGAAAAGAGCAGATAGACCATGCGCCACCAGGGATAGACGACGGCGCCGGCATCCAGGCCGATCATGGCGCCGAAATCGATCATGCCGCGCAGGTCCTCCGGCGCGGGCTGCGGGATCGGATTGGCGCCGAATATCTGCTTGATGATCTCCTGCATCACGATGGCAAGGCCGAAGGTGACCAGGATCTGCTCGGCGTGCGGGCGCTTGTAGAAGAAGCGTACAAGGCCGCGTTCCATCGCGAGGCCGAAGATCAGCATCACGGGTATGGCGACCAGGATCGATACGGGCACCGAGAAATCGATCAGCGTCGCACCGAAATCACCGAACCAGTCCTCGATGTAGGGTGTGCGGATCTCGAGCGGCGACCCCCATGCGGTGGTCTTGTCGGGATCGAGCGCAATCTTTTCCAGGGTGAGGAACTGATGCACGGCGACGGCACAGAAGGCGCCGAGCATGAACAACGCGCCGTGAGCGAAGTTGACCACCCCGAGTGTGCCGAAGATCAGCGTCAGCCCCAGCGCGATCAGCGCATAGGCCGCACCCTTGTCCAATCCGTTCAGTATCTGAAGGAGAATTGCGTCCATTGCCCGCACCCGTCCCAGTCGCTGGCTTGCCAGTTGCCGGCGTCATGGTTGTTAGCCCCGTGAGCGCCGGCGAATCGGTATCTTATCGGGAAATACCGGCCGGTCCCGCCTCATGGCTGAGAACCGGCCGGCTGTACCCCTTGGCGTAAGGCCAGCTAGATCAGGCGCCCGCGTTGCAGGAGCCGAGTTCGCCGCCGAAGATCGCCGGATCGTAAGTGACCTGCTCGGTCGGCACCTCTTCGACCACTTCCAGAAGGTCGAACTGCGAAGTCGGGTTTTCCTTACCCTTCACCACGAGCACCTTCTTGAAGCACTGATGGTCGGCGGCGCGATAGAGCGTCGGACCATTGCCCGTGCCGTCGAACTCGAAGCCCTGCAGGGCCTCGACGATGCCGCACGGATTGAAGGTGCCGGCCCGCTGGGCGGCATCCGCGTAGAGCAGAGTCTGGACGTAGCAGGTCTGCGCGGCCTGGGACGGCGGGAAGCCATATTCCTGACCGAACGACTTGACGAAAGCCTTGGAGCCTTCGTCCTGCAGCGACCAATGCCAGTTGGTGGTGCCGAAGATGCCCTTCACGTTCTCACCGGCGCCCTGCGCCATCAGGCGCGAGTAGAGCGGCACGACGATGGCGAAGTCCTTGCCGTTGACCTGCTTGTCGCGCAGACCGAACTGCACGGCCTGGGTCAGCGAGTTGACCATGTCGCGGCCGTAGTGGTTGAGGATCAGCACGTCGGCGCCGGAGTTGAGGACCGGCGTGATGTACTGCGAGAAATCACCCGCACCAAGCGGTGTGCGAACCGCCTCGACCGTCTCCCACCCAAGGGCCTCGGTGGAGTTCTTGATCGATTCTTCCTGCGTCCAGCCCCAGGTGTAGTCGGCAGTCAGGTGATAGGCCTTGCGATCTGCGCCATAGGCCTTCTCAAGCACGGGTGCGAGTGCCGCACCTGACATGTACGCGTTGAAGAAGTGGCGGAAACCGTTGGCCCGCTTGTCCTTGCCGGTGGTGTCGTTGGAGTGGGTCAGTCCGGCCATGAAAATCACGCCCGCTTCCTGGCACAGCGACTGCACGGCAACGGCGACGCCCGACGACGAACCGCCGGTGATCATGATGGCGCCGTCCTTTTCGATCATACGCTTGGCGGACGCGCGCGCGGCATCCGACTTGGTCTGCGTATCACCGGTAACGAAGGCAACCT
>CAJQNW010000355.1 GCA_905479765.1 uncultured Tepidamorphus sp.
TCCGCTTCTCGTCGGCCTGGAAGCCGCCGATGCCCTCGGGGACGCTCACCTTCAGCGTGATCTCCGATTCCTTGAGCCGGTCGCGCAGGCCGTCGCTGGCCGCCGTCACGGCCGACTGGATGTCCACCTCGCCGATATCGAGTTCCATGATGCCGGCGTCGATGGTGGCGAGATCGAGGATATCGTTGATGATCGCCAGAAGCGCTTCCGAGGACGACAGGATGTACCCGGCATATTCGCGTTGCTGCTCGCTCAGCGCGCCGGGCTCGCCGGTGCCCATCAGCTGGGCGAAACCGATGATGTTGGTCAGCGGCGAGCGCAACTCGTAGGAAACCTTGTGGACGAACTCGTTCTTGACGCGCGCGGCTGTCATCAGCGCTTCGTTGCGGTCGCGCAGCGCCCGCTCGATGCGCGCGGTATCGCTGACGTCGGTGAACACCACCAGCGTCGCGCCGTCGGGCAGCGGAACGGCGCGCAGGTCGACGATCCTGCGATCGGGCCGCTCGAGACGCGCCGACAGGGATTCGCGCGAATCGAGAAGACTGGTGACGACAGCGCGCAGGTTTGCCCAGACGGTGTCGTCGTCATGCAGGCTGCGGCACCAGGAAATGACCTCCTCGACATGCGGCTCGTTCTCGAACCGATCCTCGGACAGCTTCCAGATCGAGGCGAAGGCCGGATTGTGCAGTTTCATCCGCCCGTCGGTGCCGAACACGGCGATGCCTTCATCGAGGCTGTCGATGGTCTCGCGCTGGACCAGCGTCAGCGCGACGAAGCGGCTTTCCAGATCGATCGAGGCCGTGACGTCCTCGAACAGGGCGGAGACCAGGCCGTCGCCCTGGCGCGCCAGCACCACGCGGAAGGCGCGGCCGTCGGGCAGGTGCCACAGGGTCTGCCTGGACGGCTCGCCGACGGCATTGGCGTCGTTGTCGTCGAATGCGTCGAAAACGGCGAGCTGATCGTCGCGCCAGCCACGGTAATCGACCGGCTCCTGCAGCCGGCCGGCTGCGCGCAGCCGGTCGAGGATCTCGTCGAAGCCCGGCCGGCTTTCAAGGAACGGCGCGTCGAGGCCCCAGAGCTGGCGGAACGTGCGGTTGTTGAAGACGAGGCGGCGGTCAGGCCCGAATACGGCAACGGCGGTGGAGACCTGGTCGAGGGTGTGGGCATGGCTGGTATCGCGGGCGCCAAGCTGGCGGCGCAGCCCTTCGAGTTCGGCGACGTCGACGGCGATGCCGGCGCCGAAACGCTCTCCGGCGAAGTCCCAGACCTCGTGCGTGCGCTCCACGCCGGCAAGCGTCAGCGGCAACTGGCAATGGGCGATGCCGTCGCCCCCGCGCACCTGCTTGAGGCGGTCGCGGGCCGGCTCGCCGAACAACAGCGTACCGGCAGTCACGGCATCGCCGACGTCATCGGCGCCGACCGCATGGGCATAGGCCTGGTTCGCCCAGACCAGGCGACCGGTCGCGTTCAACAGCCAGGCCGGCATCGGAACACTGTCCATCAGGGCGTGCAGACCCTCGACTTCGCGGCTGAGCTGCTTGTTGCGGTCGTGCGTTTCGGCAAGCTCGCGGCGCAATCCGGCCAGGTCGCGCAGCCGCAGCACCGCGCGGCCGCCCACAGAGCGGCCATCGGCCTCGACGTGACCTGCCTCGAGGTCTCCGCGGGTCCGCGTGCGCAGCATGACGTTGAAGCTCTCGCCGCGGGCGCGCAGCGCCACGACGAGGCGCTCCAGCTCGAAGGCGGACTCGGCGTCCAGCCACTTGCCGAAGGCCAGCACTTCGCCGCGCCGCGCCGGCAGCACCCGCGAGGGGCCCGGATCGCACTTGATCTCCGGTTCCGCGGCGGGGCTCAAGTCCGATCCCGCCGGCCACACAACCAGAACGTTCTGGTCGACGGCCAGCAGGCCCTCGGCACGCTCGACACGGGCGCCCAGGTCGCCAAGCTGTTCGCGCGCGGTCTGCTCGACGAGCTGCAGCCTGGCGCGGGTGCGCACGTAAAGAACCGCTGCGAGAACGGCGAAGAACAGAATGCCGAGCGTCAGGCTGAGCGCCGCCAGTGTCTCCTGCGGCATGCCGGTGACCGCATCGACAATGCGGTCGCGGATACTCGAAAAAGCGTCGGCAACCTCGGATTGGGCCGTCGGCTCCGATTGCGCGCGGGAACGCCCAGGAAATAGCGGCGATGTCATCAACGCAAGACACAGGGCGAGCGCCGGAGCGACGCCACGGTCGCTCAAATGCCGCCTGATCAGTGTCATTCCGCCCGTCCCTCACCTTCGCTCGACATGACCGCGCACCCATGCGCGACACGTTTTGGCCCCCGCCGTGAACGAATCAGTCCGCCCGTAATCTAGTCGGCTGGACGGGACCTGTCATGGTCGCACAGAAGGTTACGCAGGAGGATGCCGCGGGCCAACCGCGCCCGAAGGACCGCCACCTCTGCGCGCGCCGGCTGTAATAATCCGCCTAAGCAATTAAACAAGCGTTTCCAGCGAAAGCCGTGTCTTACGGATTTGCCCCTAAAGATGGCCGGGAAGAGGCAGCGCGGGCGGAAACCGGCGGCGCGGCCTTCGCGCGGCCTCAGCCTTCGTGGAAACCGGCTTCGACCAGATCGGCAAGTTCCTTCAGGGCTCTGTCGGCCTCGGGCCCGCGCGCGGCGATCTCGATATCGCAGCCGGGCGCCGCGCCGAGCACCAGAAGTCCCATGATCGAGGTGCCGGCAACCGTCTGGTCGTCGCGGGTGACCGTGACCTGCGCGTCGAAGGTGCCGGCAAGCTTGACGAATTTCGCCGAGGCGCGGGCATGCAGGCCACGCTGGTTGCAGATTTTCACTGTCCGGGCGACGCGGCCGTCCTCGTCCGAGCCCGCTTCGGCCGCGGAATCGGCGGTTCGCGGGCCGGTCATACCGTCTGCAGCCTTATTTGCCACTGCCCGACAGGACCTCGCTGGCAACGCTGATATATTTGCGCCCCGCGTCGCGGGCCATGGCCGAGGCTTCGTTCAAGGAGGTGTCGCCGCGCACGCTGGCGAGCTTGATCAGCATCGGCAGGTTGACACCGGCCACCACCTCGACATGGGCGTTCTCCATGACCGAGATGGCAAGATTGGAGGGTGTCCCGCCGAACATGTCGGTCAGGATGATGACGCCGGTTCCGTCGTCGACGCGGGCAACGGCGGTGAGAATATCGTTGCGGCGCTGCTCCATGTCGTCGTCGGGACCGATCGAGATGGTCTCGAAATGATCCTGGGCACCGACGACGTGCTCGAGGGCTGCGCGGAATTCGGCTGCAAGGCGGCCGTGGGTGACGACGACGAGACCGATCATGTTTTGATTGCTTGGTTTCCCGGGCGACCGTTTTAGCCGATCCCTGATGCTGCCGCCGGCACAATGGCCAAAGGCACGGGATGAATTGTCCTGTCAAACCTTCTTATGCTTCTCAGGCATGCATGTCGCGGAGTCTTTCGACCACCGAGCGGGCGCATCTTGAACCGGTCAGCGTACGGGTTTCAACCCCGAATTCGCGCAATCGTGCCGACGACGCCGGTTTCCCCGGGGGAAGTGGAACGGCCGGACAGGGCTGCGGACAACGCCGCGCGCACCCGCTCCGGGGATGCCGCATCGCCGGCGGGAAGCGCAATCCGCGGTATTTCCACCCCCAGAACCGTCGTCACCGCGTCGACCGGATCGGGCAGCCGCTCGACGGCGCCGGCTTCGACGAGGTCGACCACGAGACGGACGACCGCGCGGGGTTCGCAAGCGGCCGCGATCAAGCCAAGCCCGCGCATCTCGATCAGACCGCGCGCGGGTTCGGGCGCAAAGGCGACGAGGCGTCCGCCGGCACGGCATATCCGCACAGCGTCGTCACCGACGAGACGAACCAGGCCGCGCGGACCGTCGCCGGCAAGCAGTGCCGCGGCAAGCGACGACTTGCCGCTTCCCGGCCTGCCGCGGATCAGCACGGCGCCGGCGCCAACCAGCACGCAGGTCGCCTGCAGGAGCGGC
>CAJQNW010000356.1 GCA_905479765.1 uncultured Tepidamorphus sp.
CAATAAGCCGTATCGATCGGCGCTGAACTGTCCCAAGGCGTCGCTTGCAAGTCGGCTGTTGTGTATTCTCGGCTGCGATTCGCCCCGACGCGTCTATCCAACCGGGTTCTCCGGCACCATGACATCACGGCATTCAATGACTCTCACGGCTGTCGCTCACCGCGTTGCTACGGCTAACGCAGCCATTCTGACGGCTGCTCTCATCTTATTCGGCTTTGGCGCGCTAACGCCTGGTATGGCGGCCGACTGGGGACTGACCTTGTTCGTGAAATCGGAACCGCCGGTTTCCGCCGATCCGGGGCCCGTCTCCTATGCACCGGGTTCGCGCGCCGTCGCCCGGCTGATCTTCGAAAACCGCGGCGAAGCGCCGCTGGAAAGCGTGCAGGTCCAGGTCGATCTGATCGGGGCTGTACCCGTCGTCGAAACGGCGGGCAATTGGAAGCGCGATGGCAACAAGATTACCACGACCCTGGATAAGCTTTCCCCGGGCGACAGCGTCGAATTGCCCCTGGTCGTCGAACTCGCCGATGGCACCGAAAGAGGTGCCCGTGGTACCGGTGGCGAGGCACGAATCCGCGCCAGCGTTCCGGCCAGTGGCGAGACACTGGTTGCCGAGGCGAACTGGCCGATTGCCAATTGCGCGGATGCCTATCACGCGGCACTGCGTCAGATCCGCTACAACGAATTCGCGGCCCTGCGAACCGCGGTCGACGCATCGCGGGTGTCGGACAAATCGCTGCCCGGCGACACGGAAATCACGTTCAAACCCGAGGGCGGCAAGCAGGTGGCGTCCGCCGTGCGCTTCGCCGAAGGCTTCGCCCGCTCCCGTGGCCTCGACAGCTATTACACTGGCAAGGACATCCGCTGGGTGACCGGCCGCCTCATCAACGACATCGCCGTCTATCTCGGTCAGGACCGTTATCCCGGCCTGTGCACCGGCGTCGACGAATGGACCGCCATCCTGCAGGATTACATGGGCCGGTTCACGAAACGTGCCGATGAAATCAATGCCTATCGTGAAGCCCTTGAGCCAACGGTCGACGAGTTGGTCACCGCGGCAAGCCAAGGCGCGGTGAGCGCGGGCAACGGCGGGACGGACCCCCGGGCCACCGCGTCCGCGCTGTTATCCGCCACCGGCTATTCTGGGACGCAGGCGGCCGGTGTCGGGATATTCGTGACCGCTCAAAAGGCCATTGCCGATGAAGGCGATACCCTGACGACGGACCGTCGGCAGGCCCTCACGGAAGCCTTCGCGGCGCTGGAGCGGCTCTGGTACCTGGACCTGGCGGCTCAAAACGCCGGCGCTGTCGCCACCGGCTTCACCGGCACCCTCGGCGCCATTCGAAGCGCGCAGAAGGCGACCTGCACCTGTGGATCGTGAGGTCTCGGGGGCCGGGATCTAAGGCGCTCGGGATCTAAGGCGCTGCCCCGGCCAGCCGCTCTGCTCTTTGCCGTTCGGCCTCCTGCCGCTTGGTGATCAGCGACGCGGCGACCACGCCAACGGTGACAACCGCGATCAGCACTGTCGAGACCGCATTGATCTCCGGCGTCACGCCGAGCCGCACCGCCGAATAGATCCGCATCGGCAGGGTGGTTGCACCGGGGCCCGTGGTGAAGCTGGCGATGACCAGATCGTCGAGCGACAGCGTGAAGGCGAGCATCCATCCCGCGATGATCGCCGGCAGGATGATCGGCAGCGTTATCACAAAGAAGGTCTTGAACGGCGGGCAGCCGAGGTCCATCGCCGCTTCCTCCATCGACCGGTCGAAGGTGACGAGCCGCGACTGCACCACCACCGCGACGAAGCACAGCGAGAAGGTAATGTGGGCGATGGTCACGGTCCAGAAGCCGCGGTCGAAATTGATTGCCACGAACAAAAGCAGCAGCGACAGGCCGGTAATCACTTCGGGCATCACCAGCGGCGCGTAGACCATGCCGGAAAATAGCGTGCGGCCCATGAAGCGGCCGTGGCGCACCAGCGTCAGCGCCGCCATCGTTCCAAGTACCGTGGCGACGGTAGCCGACAATAACCCGACGCGAAGCGTCACCCAGGCCGCATCGAGCAACTGCTGGTTCTGCACCATGGCGACGTACCACTTGGTCGACCACCCGGCCCAGATCGCGACATTGCGCCCGGAGTTGAACGAATAGATGACCAGCAGGATGATCGGCAGGTAGAGGAAGGCGAAGCCGAGCGTCACCGAGACGACATTGAACAGGCTCGGGCCTTTTTTCATGAGTCGCGCTCCTGCTGGCGTTGCTGGGCGTTCTGGAAGAACACGATCGGGATCACCAGGATCATCAGAAGGATGACCGCGACGGAAGAGGCGAGGGGCCAGTCGCGGTTGGAGAAGAACTCCGCCCACAGCGTCTTGCCGATCATCAGTGTGCTCGACCCGCCGAGCAGGTCGGGAATGACGAACTCGCCGACGGCGGGAATGAACACCAGGAAGCAGCCGGCCACGACGCCGGGCAGCGACAGCGGGAACGTCACCACCCAGAAGGTCTTGAGCGGCGGGCAACCGAGGTCGGATGCCGCCTCCAGCAGCGACTCGTCCATTTTCTCCAGCGCCGCGTAGAGCGGCAGCACCATGAACGGCAGATAGGAATAGACGATGCCGATATAGACCGCGATGTTGGTCGACAGAATGGTAAGCGGCGTGTCGATCAGCCCGGTCCAGACGAGGAAGGTGTTGAGCAGACCCTCGCGGCTGAGGATTCCGATCCAAGCATAGACGCGGATCAGGAAGCTCGTCCAGAACGGCAGGATCACCAGCATCACCAGCGTCGGACGCCAGGCCTTCGGCGACCGCGCCATGCCGTAGGCGATCGGATAGCCGATCGCCAGCAGCAGCGCCGTCGATATCAACGCGATCTGCAGGCTCGACAGGTAGGACTTGATGTAAAGCGAGTCGGAAAACAGGAAGGCGTAGTTGTCCAGCGACAGCTCCTTGAGCTCGCTGAAGGCAGCGCCGATCCCTTCGGAAAAGTCGAAGGTCGGCAGATACGGCGGCATGGCGATTGCCGTCTGCGACAGCGATATCTTCAGGACGATCAGGAACGGAGCCAGGAAGAACAGGAAAAGCCAAAGATAGGGGACGAAGACGACGAAGAACTTAGACTTGATCAGCGGTTTCGCGTTCGGGGCGGTCATGGTCTCTCTCCCCTACGCGGTCAGCACGACGCCAGCGTCGTGCGGCCAGGTAAGCCAGACCTTGTCTTCCCAGCCGATCGGCCGCTCCACAAGCCGCGTCTGGTTGGTCACGGTCGACTTGACGACATTCCCGTTGGCGAGCTTCACGTGATAGACCGACACGCCGCCGAGATAGCCGATGTCCCAGACCTCGCCTGACACGCAGTTGGTCGCTGTGTCTCCCGGCTCGTCCAGCGAGATGCGCATCTTCTCCGGCCGAATGGCGAGCCAGACGTCGTCGCCGACCTTCGTTCCGGGGTTTTCCAAGTGCGCGGCGATCGAGCACGACAGCGTGTCGTCTCTGATCTCGACCCCGCCGTCGGTGACGGCGCTTACCTTGCCTGACATGAAGTTCACGTCGCCGATGAAATCGGCGACATAGCGCGAGCTCGGGAATTCATAGATCTCGGCCGGTGACGCGACCTGCACCAGCTTGCCATGATCCATCACCGCAATGCGGTCCGAGACCGTCATCGCCTCTTCCTGGTCATGGGTGACGATCACGAAGGTCAGGCCGAGTTCCTGCTGCAGGTCCATCAACTCGAACTGGGTTTCCTCGCGCAGCTTCCGGTCGAGCGCGCCGAGCGGTTCGTCGAGCAAAAGCACCTTGGGCTGCTTGGCGATCGAGCGGGCCAGCGCCACGCGCTGGCGCTGGCCGCCGGAAAGCTGATGCGGCTTGCGCTTGGCGAAGGGCTCCAGCTTGGTGAGCCTGAGCATCTCCGCCACCCGCGCGTCGATATCGGCTTTCGGCATTCGGTCCTGCTTCAAACCGAAGGCGATGTTGCCCTCCACGCTCATGTGCGGGAACAGGGCGTAGGACTGGAACATCATGTTGACCGGCCGCCGATGCGGCGGCACGCCGGAGATGTCCTGGCCTTCCAGCAGGAGGCGGCCTTCGCTCGGCGCCTCGAAGCCGGCGAGCATTCTGAGGAGCGTGGTCTTTCCGCAACCCGACGGCCCGAGCAGCGAGAAGAACTCGCGCTCGTAGATATCCAGGCTCAGGTTGTCGACGGCGACAAAGTCGCCGAACCGCTTCGTGACGTTTTCAAACTGGATAAACGGTTTCGCCGAAGGATCGTCCCACGGTGTGAACGTACGCTTGATGGGTCCGGATGCCTTGGCCGCCATGGTTACCCCCCGATACTGCCGAAACGCTAAGTCCTGGAAAACCCGGAAAGCAAGAAGGCCGGAGGTATGGTGCCCCGGCCTTCTGTCAGTGTCTGCTCAGGTGCCCGACTTGATCCGGGTCCAGGCGCGGGTGACAACCCGTTGTGTTTTCGGGTCATAAGGCGTCGTCGTGTACAGCCGCCCGACGGTCTCCTCGTCGGGATAGATCGCCGTGTCGCCGATCACGTCCTCCTCCAGCAGCGGCTGAGACGTCTTGTTGCCGTTGGCATAGTAGATGTAGTTGGAGTTCTCGGCCGCGATCTCCGGCTTCATCATGAAGTTGATGAAGGCAAGCGCGGCTTCCGGGTGCGGCGCATCGGCGGGGATCGCCAGGTTGTCGAACCACATCAGGGCGCCTTCCTTCGGGATCGAGTAGGCAATCTCGACACCAGCGTCAGCTTCGTCCGCACGGTCGCGGGCCTGCAGCACGTCGCCGGACCAGCCGACGGCCAGGCATATGTTTCCGTTGGCCAGTGACTCGATGTATTCTGAGGAGTGGAATTTCTGGATGTGCGGGCGGATCGATTCGATCAGCTTGGCTGCTTCCTCCACGTCGGCGGGATCATGCGAATCCGGATCCTTGCCCAGATAATTGAGGGCGGCGGGGATCATCTCGTCCGAGGCGTCGAGCATATGGATGCCGCAGTCGGCGAATTTCGACACCACCTCGGGATCGAAGATCATCGCCCAGGAATCGACCGGTGCGTCGGGCATGCGCTCCTCGATCTTGCTGACGTTGTAGCCGATGCCCGTCGTGCCCCACATGTAGTTGACGGCATGCTCGTTGTCGGGATCGAACTTGGCGACCCGGTCGGAAATGTCCTTCCACTGATTCTCGAGGTTCGGAAGCTTCGATTTGTCCAGCGGCTGGAACACGCCGGCCTGGATCTGGCGGGCAAGGAACGTGCCCGACGGCACCACCACGTCGTATCCGGTTCCGCCAGCCAGGAGCTTCGTCTCCAGGATGTCGTTGGAGTCGAACACGTCGTAGACGACCTTGATGCCGGTTTCTTCCGTGAATTTGGTGAGGACGTCTTCGCCGATGTAATCCGACCAGTTGTAGACGTGCACCACGTCATCCTGGGCAGCCGCGGCAACCGTCAGCGCGGCGCTCATGGCCAGGGCGGTGGCAAACCGTTTGAGGATCATACTGTTCTCCTGTTCTCTGTTGGTCTTGGTTTTAGGGGCCTGACCCCCAGGGGCCGTCTTCCGCGAACCCAGTCTTCAAGGATGCATCAAAACTCCGATTTCGCTGCTGCGCAACACCGCAAATCAAGCGGGCACGTCACAGGTAAGTCTCGTATTCGAGCGGTGAGACATAGGCGTCGAAGCCCTCGAGTTCCTGCCGTTTCACCTTTGCATAGAATGCCTGCCAATCCGGACCGAAGGCGTCGGCGATCCACGCAGAGCCTTCGAACCGCTCCAGAGCGTGCCGCATCGTCGGCGGCAGCGGCGCCGTCGTCACCGAATTGACGTCGCCCTCGACCGGCAGCGGCAGCGGCAGATCCTCGGCCAGTCCACGCTCTGCGCCCGCCAGGATAGCGGCCAGCACGAGATGCGGATTGGCGTCGGCGCCGGAAACGCGGTGCTCGAAGCGCCGCGCCGGTCCGCTGGCGCGCGGCAGCCGAACCGCGACGTAGCGGTTGTTTTCTCCCCAAAGTGCCTTGGAGGGCGAATAGGCGCCCGACAGGCGGCGGAATCCTTTGAAGGTCGATATATACAGCAGCGTCGTGTCGTGCATCGTATCGAGCAGGCCGGAAACGCACCGCTTGAGCTTCGCTTCCCCGTCTGGTGGTGAGGCGAATACGTTCCGTCCGTCAGGGCCGAGCAGGCTGACGTGGGCGTGCATGCCGTTGCCGGAGCGGTCGGCGAAGGGCTTGGCCATGAACGACGCGCTGAGACCATGCTTGCGGGCGACCTGGCGCACGATCCGCCGGAGCATCAGGGCCTGATCTGCCGCAGCGAATGGATCGCCGACATGGACCAAGTTGATTTCGAACTGGCCAGGGGCGGCTTCCGAAATGATCGTGTCCGTGGCGACGCCGAGAGACTCTGCCGCCATTTCGATCTCGGCGAAAAGGTCGCCGTAGGCCCTGAGGTCCGATACCGAATAGATATTGGTGCGATCAGGCCCGATCCCCTCGATGACGGGGGTCGGATTGGCGCCGCCTTTGGACTCCTCGAACAGGAAGAATTCGAGTTCGAAGGCGACCACCGGGCTTAAGCCCCGGTCGGACAGTCGCGTTACCGCCTTTTGCAGAAGCGTGCGCGGATCGGCGAAATAGGGCGAGCCGTCTTCGTCCTCCATCCGCAGCATGACCTGAGCGGTGGGCCGCTCGGCCCAGGGGACCCGGCGCAGACTACCCGGTACCGGCCGGCAGATACCGTCCCGGTCGCCGGTTTCGTGGTAGAGTCCGGTGGCAATCACGTCGCTGCCCCAGGCATCAAGCGCGAAGACGGATTTCGCTAGCGCCAGCCCGTCGCGGAACAAGCCGGCCATGTGGTTGGCGGGCATCCATTTGCCGCGAAAAATCCCGTTGGAATCGGGCAGCAGCAGCTCGACGATCTCTATGTCCGGATTGGCCTCGGCGAAGCGTGCGGCTTCGTCGTTGACGTGAACTGTTTCCAGGATTGTAGATTGATCCACTCTGGGACGGGCCATTCGTGTGCCGTCGGTTGCGCAAGGCAGGGGTTTCTGAAATGATCTTTCGTAAATGTGATCACGCTTCAAAGGGACTGTCAACTTGACCGAGAAGCCGGCGCCGGATGCCCCGCGGGAGACGATGCACGAACGCGTCTACCGCGAATTGCGCGGGCGCCTGATCGGGGGGCGCGTCGTGCCTGGCCGGCCCGTCACCCTGCGTGGCCTTGCGGGAGAACTCGGCGTCAGTCCGATGCCCGTGCGCGAAGCGGTCAACAGGCTTGTCGCGGAGCGGGCTCTGACAATGACGCCGAACCGGCGCATCTCGGTGCCGGAAATGACCCACGCGCGCTTCGAGGAACTGGTGACAGCGCGGGAGCGTCTGGAGCCGGCGGCGGCCCGTCGTGCCCTGCCGTATCTGCGCCGTAGTGACGTCAATCGGTTGCGCAAGATCGACGACGCTCTGGAAGAGCAGCTCAAGACGGGCAATGTCGAGGGTTACGTCGCTGCCAATCATGCCTTTCATTTCGGCATCTACGGTGCTGCACCATCGGATGTGCTGGTCCCGGTGATCGAAAGCTTGTGGATGCAATCCGGGCCGTTCATGCGTCTCGTCTACGGCCGGGTCGGGACCAGTTGGCTGGTAGATTATCACGAGCAGGCAATGGACGCGGTACTCGCCCGCGATGCCGATGCACTTGCGGAGGCGATCCGCTCCGATATCCTCGATGGCATGCGGCATATCGGCAATAGTGTCTTCGAGGAGGGCGAGCAGTCGTCCAAGCGTGCCGGAACGCGTTGATCGGCGGATTGACTTTCGGGTTTTGTGATCACAAAATCCGCCTATTCGAAACAGGCAGCGGTCGGCGTGGGCGAGAGTGCTCCGCGCGACGGTCGCGGATTGAGCAGAGATGCCACGCAAGAAAGTTTCCCAGGCGACGTTGGAATCCCCGCGCGGGGTTGCCTCCTTCGAAGAAGCCAAGGCGTGGATGGCGACGCGGCGTATCGACGATGTCGAGTGCATCGTCCCGGACCAGTCGGGCGTCGCCCGAGGAAAACTGATGCCGGCCTCGAAGTTCTTCGAGGGCCGCGTCATGAACATGCCGGAGTCGATCTTCTACCAGACGATCAGCGGCGACTATCCGCAGTTGGAAGGGATCGACGGCCTCGACCCGTCGGATGGCGATCTTCTGTTCAGGCCGGATTTCTCTACGCTGTGCATTGTTCCCTGGGAAGACGAGCCGACCGCGCAGGTCGTCCATGACGCTTTCCATAACGACGGGCGTATTGTCGAGATAGCGCCACGCCATGTGCTGCGCCGCGTCATGAGGCTGTTCGAGAACCGCGGCTGGAAGGCGGTGGTGGCGCCGGAAGTCGAGTTTTATCTGGTCCGCCCCAACAAGGATCCGGACTATCCGCTTGAGCCGCCGATTGGCCGGTCGGGTCGTGCCGAAACTGGTCGCAAGTCTTTCTCGATTTCGGCGGTCAACGAGTTCGATCCGCTGTTCGACGATATCTACGACTATTCGGAAGCCCAGGGCCTCGAGATCGATACGCTGATCCACGAGGAAGGCGCAGCGCAGATGGAGATCAACCTGCGCCACGGCGACCCGTTGGCGCTGGCCGACCAGGTGTTCCTGTTCAAGCGGACGATCCGCGAGGCGGCGCTGAAGCACGAGATCTACGCCACCTTCATGGCCAAGCCGATCGCACAGGAGCCCGGCAGCGCCATGCACATCCACCAGTCGATCATCGACCCGGAGACGGGGCAGAACATCTTCTCGAACGAAGATGGCGAGCCGACGCCGGAATTCTTCTCTTTCATCGCCGGCCTGCAGACCTATCTTCCGGCCGCCATGTGCATGTTGGCGCCTTATGTGAATTCGTACCGGCGGCTGGCGCGCTATACGGCTGCCCCCATCAATATCCAGTGGGGCTACGACAACCGCACCGTGGGTATTCGGATTCCACGCTCTGGGCCCGAAGCGCGCCGCGTCGAAAACCGCGTGCCGTCGTCGGACGCCAATCCGTATCTGGCAATCGCCGCCTCCATGGCCTGCGGCTGGCTCGGCATCGAGCAGGGGCTAACCCCCGGCGAGCCGATCAAGGGCAGCGCCCGCGAACTTCCCTACGACCTGCCGCGCGGCCTGCTCGAGGCGGTTGCCGCCTTCCAGGACTGCGAGCCGATGCAGCAGGTGTTCGGCGAGACCTTCGTGCCGGTCTACTCGGCCATCAAGCAGGAGGAATTCGAAACGTTCATGCGGGTGATCAGCCCGTGGGAACGCGAATACCTGCTTTTGAACGTCTGACGAGAATTGCACCGCGCCGGCGCACGCCGGCTGGCGGACAACACACTTTCCGACAGGAGCCATCATGAACCACGCCCCCAATCTCTCCACCGCCGACTTCCAGCGCTTCGACGCCGCGCATCATCTGCATCCCTTCAGCGACACCAAGACGCTGAACCAGGAAAAGAGCCGCGTCATAAGCCGTGGCGACGGCGTGTGGCTGTGGGATACCGACGGCAACCGCTACTTCGATGGCATGGCCGGTCTGTGGTGTACCCAGATCGGTCATGGCCGCCGCGAGATCGCTGATGCCGTGCATCGCCAGATGACCGAACTGGAGTACTACAACACCTTCTTCAAGACGACGCATCCGGCGGTCGCCATGCTGTCGGAGTTGCTGGCCGAGTTGACGCCGGAAGGCCTCAACCACGTCTTCTTCACCAACTCGGGCTCCGAGGCCAACGATACCGTGTTTCGCATGGTGCGCTACTACTGGCAGCTCCTCGACAAGCCGTCGAAGCAGGTGATCATCGGCCGCCAGTACGGCTATCACGGCTCCACCGTCGCCGCCTCCGCGCTCGGCGGCATGTCGGGCATGCACGCCCAGGCCGGCATGGTGCCCGGCGTCCACCACATCACGCCGCCCTACTGGTTCGATTTTGGCGGCGATATGAGCCCTGACGAATTTGGCGTCTGGGCGGCGAAGGAACTTGAGCGCGCGATCGACGAGCTCGGCGAGGACAATGTCGCAGCCTTCATCGCCGAACCCGTGATGGGTGCCGGCGGCGTGCTGATCCCGCCTGAGACCTACTGGCCGGAGATCAAGCGCATCTGCGCCGAACGCGAGATCCTGCTGGTTGTCGACGAGGTGATTTGCGGCTTCGGGCGCACCGGCAACTGGTTCGGCTCAGACACCTACGACCTGAAGCCTGATCTGATGCCGATCGCCAAGGGGCTGTCGTCCGGCTACCTACCGATCGGCGGCGTCATGGTCGCCGACCGCGTCGCCGACGTGCTCATCGAGAAGGGCGGCGACTTCAATCACGGCTTCACCTATTCCGGCCATCCCGCAGCCTGCGCCGCGGCGCTGGAGAACCTGCGCATCATGCGCGAAGAGAAGGTGGTCGAACGCTGTTCCAGCGAGGCTGCGCCCTACCTGCAGCAGAAGTGGGCCGAACTCGGCGAGCATCCGCTGGTCGGCGAGGCGCGCATGATTGGCCTGGTCGGCGCCCTGGAACTGGTTCCAAACAAGCCGAGCCGCACCGAGCGGTTCGCGCCTGTCGGAGAGGTCGGCACGATTGCCCGCGACTTCGCCTTCAAGAACGGCCTCGTCATGCGCGCGGTGCGTGACGCGCTGATCATTTCGCCGCCGCTGGTCGTCACCCGCGACGAGATCGAGGAGATGGTCAAACTGATCGCAAAGACTCTCGACGATACCCTCGCCGAATTGAAGGCACAGGGCCGCATCGGCTGAACGGGACCGACTGACATGGAAGGGCCGGGCGAACCCTATCCCGCCGACTCATGGTACACGGCGACGGCACAGGCGCTGGATCCGTTCCCGGCGGTCGACGGCGATATCAAGGCGGATGTCGCAATCGTCGGTGGCGGCTTCACCGGTCTTTCGGCTGCCTTGCATCTGGCCGAGCGCGGTGTCGATGTCGTCCTGCTCGAAGCGAACCGCGTCGGCTGGGGCGCATCGGGCCGCAACGGCGGCCAGATCCATTCGGGCCAGCGCCGCGATGTCGAATGGACCGAGGCGCATCTTGGTGTAGAGCGCTCGAAACGGCTATGGGCGCTCGCCGAGGAATCGAAGGCGCTCGTACGCGACCTGATCGCCCGCCACGACATCGACTGCGACCTGCGCGACGGCCTGTACGCCACGGCGCACAAGAAGCGCTTCGTCGAAAGCGAAAAACGGTACGTCGAAAAGCTCAGGCGCGACTATGGCTACGAGGCGGTCGAATGGGTCGACCAAGAGCCACTCGCGGACGCGCTCGGTACCGACGTCTACTACGGGGGAATTCACGACGCCGGGGCAGGCCATTTGCATCCGCTGAATTTCGCGCTCGGCATCGCCCGGGCGGCGGCTGCCGCCGGTGCGCGCATTCACGAGACGACCGAGGTTACCGCGCTTGAGGACGGTGCGATGCCGGTGCTCGTCACCACGCGCGGCCGCGTCACCGCCGATACCGTGATCCTGGCCGGCAACGGCTATCTCGACGGCGTCGAGCCGGATACCGAATCCCGCGTCATGCCGATCAACAACTACATCCTTGCCACCGAACCGGTTGGTGCGGGACAGGATGGCGGCATCCTGAAGGGCGGGGAGGCGGCGTCCGATTCCCGGTTCGCCGTCTACTACTGGCGTCCCACTCCGGACGGGCGGTTGCTGTTCGGTGGCGGAGAAACCTATTCGCGCCGGTTCCCCTCCGACGTCCGGTCCTTCGTGCGCAAGCACATGCTGAAGATCTATCCGCAGTTCCGGAACACTAGGATCGATCACGCCTGGGGCGGAACGCTGGCGGTCACCGCCAGCCGCATGCCGCGCATCCGCAAGCTGCGGACCGGCGTCTATGTCGGCGCGGGCTACTCGGGACAGGGCGTGACCATCGCGCCGCTCGCCGGCAAGCTGCTGGCCGATGCGCTGACCAACGCGCCCGGCCGGCTCGACGACTATGCCTCCATTCCGACACCGCAGTTTCCGGGCGGCAAATGGCTTCGCACGCCGACACTCATCGCGGCCATGACCTGGTTCGCGTTGCGGGATAGGTTGTAGGCTGGCGGCTGAAGGGGCGAGGTGCGGCTATGACCGGGCCGGTAACAATCCTGGATGGCGGAATGGGGCGCCACCTCGAAGCGATGGGGGCTCCGTTCCGGCAGCCGGAATGGTCCGCCCTGTCCCTGCTTGAAGCACCTGATTTTGTCCGCAGGGCGCACGACGATTTTCTCGCTGCCGGAGCCGACATCATCACCGTCAATTCCTATGCGGTTGTCCCCTTCCATATCGGTGAGGACCGGTTCGAGGCAGACGGCGATCGGCTGACAAGGCTTGCCGCGCGCCTGGCACGCGAGGCGGCGGACGCCATCGCGGATCGTAAGATCCTCGTGGCCGGTTCGCTGCCGCCGCTGTTCGGCTCCTACCGTCCGGACTTGTTCAATGCGGACCGCGCACCCCAAATTCTGACGGTCCTTGTCGAGGGGCAATCGATCGATGTCGATTTCTGGCTGGCGGAATCGCAGAGTTCGATACAGGAAGCCCGGGCCGTTCGCGACGCGCTTAATAGCGACTCCCGTCCGTTATGGCTGTCCTTCACGCTCAAGGACGAGGACCCGGACCCGGACAATCCATGCCTGCGGTCGGGCGAACCGGTTGCAGATGCGGCACGTGCGGCCGTTCAACTCGGGGCGCAGGCGGTTTTGTTCAACTGCAGCCAGCCCGAGGTCATGGGCGAGGCTGTCGATACAGCTCGTGAGGTGATTTCGGCGAACCGGCCGGACCTGCGGATCGGCGTTTACGCCAACGCTTTCCCGGATATCGGCGACGAGGTCGAGGCGAATACCGGCTTGCTCAGGATACGCCGGGACCTCGATCCGCCTTCTTATGTGGGCTTCGCGCGTGACTGGGTCGGGCGCGGCGCCGCCATCGTCGGCGGCTGTTGCGGCATCGGTCCGGCGCATATCGGCGAACTGCGTCGAGCGTTCGGATGAAGATTAGAACTTCCGGCCGATGCCGAAGCGGCCTTGGCTTTCACCGCGCTCGTCCTGCCAGGTCTCGCGGGCGATGAAGCTATTGCCCCGGCTGTATTCGTAGCGGTTCACCTGACCTCGGCCATCCTTGACGACGGTTTCCGATTCCAGGATCGCGCGGCTCGGCGCCTGCCCCGGCATGTAGTAGCGGTCGCGCGGATGCACGAAAATGTCGCCGAACAGTTCGGCTTCGGAAAGCGGGACGGGCTTTTCCTGGGCGGGTGTCGATACCGGTGCTGCCAAGATCGCCGCGAGCACGGCGGCTGGCAGAAGGCGAAGGGTCTGTGGATAGCGGTTCATGCCGCCATCATGTTCAGATGCAGCGTCCACCGTCCACCTCGAGCGCGACGCCGGTGATGAACCCGGCTTCGTCCGAGGCGAGCCACAGGGCGGCATTGGCGATATCAAGCGGGGTCGACAGGCGGCCGAGCGGGATCGTCGAGATGAATTTGTCGCGCATCTCCGGCGTGTCCTCGCCCATGAACAGATGCAGCATGCCGGTTTCGCCGGCGACCGGGCACAGGCAATTGACCCGGATCTTCTGCGGCGCGAGTTCCACGGCCATCGACTTGGTGGCGTTGACCGCCCAGCCTTTCGACGCGTTGTACCAGGTCAAACCGGGCCGCGGCCGCAGCCCCGCCGTCGACGCGGTGTTGATGATGACGCCGCCATTCGCACTCATCGCCGGAACGGCTTCGAGCGCGGCCAGGTAAATCGCCTTGGCGTTCACCGCAAGGATCCGGTCGAAGGTGTCTTCGTCCACCTCGGTCATCGGCATGTTGCGATGGGTGTAGCCGGCGTTGTTGACCAGGATGTCCAACCCACCGAACCGATCGACGGCCGCCGAGATCATCGCCTTCACGTCCGGGCCTTTGGTGACGTCCGCTGTTACCGACACGGCCGCCGCGCCGATCTCGGAGGCCACCTTCGCCGCGCCGTCGCCATTCAGATCAGCGACCAAGACCTTGGCGCCTTCCTCGGCAAAGCGTTTGGCGATGCCCTCGCCAAACCCCGATGCAGCGCCGGTAACCACCGCGACCTTGTCTTCGAGCCGACCTGACATTGAGCGTTCTCCCTTTTTTGTTGGTCCGCCGCGGGCGGCGCCGTTCCCCTACAGCACTAGCCTGTCAGTCGGCCCGGGAAAAGTCATCGGAACCAATCGTCAGCCAGAAATCAATCGTTCGATTGACTTATTCAATCGATTGACTGAAAACTAAGCTAAGCCGCCTCGAACTCGGACAGGCGTTGCGCCGCCGGCGTGCGGATTAGACAGCCCATGGAAAATTCAAGGAGACCCGTAAGCATGGCCATAGACAGTGACGGCACGGCATCGCGCGGCTCGGCCGAGGATACCCGGCGGCGATTGATCGATGCGGGCCTCGATGCGTTTGGCCACTACGGTTTCGACGGCGCGAGCACGCGCGACATCGCAAAACGGGCCGGCGTCAATCTCGCGGCGATCCCCTACCATTTCGGCGGCAAGGAAGGGCTACACAAGGCGGTCGCCCAGCATATCGTCGACGAAATTCGAGGCCGCATCGGCGATTTGTTCGACAGCGTGTCCGCTGCAAACGAAAACGACGACATCGGACCGGACCAGGCCCGCGACATGCTGCAGATGATCGTCGGCCGTGCGTCTCAGGTTATCCTCGGTCACCCCGAGGCGAAGCGGTGGGCGCCGCTGATCTTGCGTGAGCAGATGGATCCGACACCGTCCTTCGAGGTGCTCTATGACGGCTTCATGGGTCGCGCCCACAAGCTCATCACGGCGCTCTATGCCCGCGCCACCGGTCAGGATGAAAAGGCCCCCGAGGCGATCGCCGGCGCCTTCGCGCTGATCGGCCAGCTCGTGATCTTCCGCATGGCGAGCGCCCTGGTCGACCGCCGCCTCGGCTGGACCGACTACGGCCCGGACCAGATCGCGCTGATCGCCGACATCCTGCGCGGCAACCTCGACGCCATGCTCGATGCGGGGAGCCGCTGATGCGCCTTGGCCCGTATCCCGTCCTGGCCCTGCTCGCCGTCGCATTGACCGGCTGTTTCTGGGAGACCGAGACCGATCTCCTGCAGGGCTATGTCGAGGGCGACTTCCTCGACATCGGTGCCGAGGAGACCGCGAGGCTCGTGGACCTGGGCGTTGCGCGCGGCGATACGGTCGCCGCCGGCGCGGCATTGTTCCGCCTCGACGACAGCGATGCCCGGACTGCGCGCAAGGAAGCCGCGGCGAAGCTTTCCCAGGCCAAGGCCCTGCTGGCCGACCTGAAGGTCGGCAAGCGTCAGGAGGAAGTCGATGTGTTGCAGGCCCAGCGCGACGAGATCGTCGCAAGCCTGTCGAGGGCCCGCCGCGACTGGCAGCGCTACCAGACCTTGCACGAAGCCGCTGTCGTCTCGGACGCCAACACCGACAGCGCCGAGGAACGCTTCAAGATGCTTCAGTCGCGCCTGGAATCGATGGAGGCGCAGATCGAGGTGGCTCGGCTCGCTGCCCGTCCCGATGCGATCAGCGCGGCCGAAAGCGCCGTCGATGCCGCCGCCGCCGCGCTAGCCCGCATCGATGCCCGCATCACCCGTTTGTCGGGCGTCGCGCCGCTGTCCGGCAGCGTGCAGGATACCTACTACGAGCCCGGCGAAGTCGTGCCCGCAGGCCGCCCCGTGGTCTCCGTTCTGCCGCCGGATAACCTCAAGGTCCGTTTCTTCGTCCCGCAAGAACGGTTGTCCGAAGTGGAACTGGGTAAACTGGTCAGCATCTTCTGCGACGGTTGCGGCGATGCCGTTCCGGCGAAGGTCACCTTCATCTCGCAGTCGGCGGAGTTCACGCCGCCGGTGATCTATTCGGTCCACGCCCGCCAGAAGCTCGTCTATTTGATCGAGGCCCATCCCGAAGACGTTGACGGACTGAAGGTCGGGCAGCCCGTCGACGTGGAGTTGAACCCGTGACGATCGCCGGGGCCCTTCCCACGGATGAAGTCATCGCCGTGCGCGGCCTCACCAAGCGCTTCGGCGACAAGACCGTCGTCGACAACGTCGACCTCAACGTGAAGCGCGGCGAGATCGTCGGCTTCCTCGGCCCTAACGGGTCCGGCAAGACCACGACGATCCGCTTGATCTGCGGGCTCCTGCATGCCGATGCGGGCGAGGGGACGGCTCTTGGTCACGACATCCGGACCGAGTCCGGCCTGATCAAGATGCAGACCGGCTACATGACCCAGCGGTTTTCCTTTTATGAGGATCTGACGATCCGCGAGAACCTGGATTTCGTCGCCCGCCTCTACGATCTCAAGCCCCGCAAGGACTACGTCGACAGGACCCTTGAACGCCTCGGCCTTACCAATCGGCAGAACCAGCTCGCCGGCAATCTGTCGGGCGGCTGGAAGCAGCGGCTGGCGCTGGCGGCCTGCGTCATGCACGAGCCGAAACTTCTGCTTCTCGACGAGCCGACCGCCGGGGTCGACCCGAAGGCGCGGCGCGAATTCTGGGACGAGATCCACGCGCTGGCCGACGAGGGGCTGACGGTGCTGGTCTCCACCCACTACATGGACGAGGCCGAGCGCTGCCACCGCATCGTCTATATCGCCTACGGCACCATCGTCGCGCGCGGCACGGTCAAGGACGTGGTCGCCGACTCCGGCCTCAAGACCTGGGTGATCCACGGCGACGGCTCGGGCAAGCTGATGGCCGAACTGCGCAATCTCCCCGGCGTCGAGCAGGTCGCGCCCTTCGGCACCGACATCCACGTCGTCGGCACCGAAGGCGGCGCGCTGGAGACCGGCGTCACGCAGGTCGCCAAGGAGCGCGGCCTGAAGGCCGAGCACGGCGAGACCAGTCTCGAGGACGTCTTCATCAAGCTGATGACCGATGCCCAGGCGAACGAGCAATGAGAGCCTTTTCGCTATCCCGGGTCGGCGCCATCCTGATGAAGGAGCTGATCCAGATGCGCCGGGACCGGCTGACCTTCGCGATGATGGTCGGCATCCCGATCATCCAGCTGATCCTGTTCGGCTTTGCCATCAACACCGATCCCAAGCACTTGCCGGCCGCTGCCGTCATCGAGGACACAAGCCGCTTTGGGCGATCGGTCTTCGCGGCCATGCAGAATTCCCGCTACTTCGATTTCATCGCCACCGCCGACAGCGAAAATCAGGCGAAGGAGATGCTGGCGCGCGGCGATGTGTCCTTCGTCGTCACTGTGCCCACGGACTTCGGCCGCGACCTGATCCGGGGCATTCGCCCCGAACTGTTGCTCGAAGCCGACGCCACCGATCCCGCTGCGGCGTCTGGCGCCGTGGGCGCGATCAACCAGATCGTCTCGTCGGGACTCGCACACGATCTGCGAGGCCCGCTGGAGACGCTGAAGCAGGACCGGCCGCCCGTCGATGTCGTCGTCCACCGGCTCTACAATCCGGAGATCATCACCCAGTACAACATCGTGCCAGGCCTGCTCGGCGTGGTGCTGACCATGACGACAATCCTGATGACCGCGATGGCACTGACCCGCGAACTGGAACGTGGCACCATGGAAAACCTGCTGGCGATGCCCGCCAGGCCCGTCGAGATCATGATCGGCAAGATCGTCCCCTACATCGGTCTCGGCTTCATCCAGGTCTTCGTAATTCTTGCCGCCGCCTGGACGATCTTCACCGTGCCGATGCTCGGCTCGCTTTCCCTGCTGCTGTTTGCTCTGCTGGTTTTTATCGCCGCCAACGTAACGCTCGGCTACACCTTCTCCACGCTCGCCCGCACGCAGATGCAGGCAATGCAGATGACGTTCTTCTTCTTCCTGCCCTCGATCCTGCTGTCGGGTTTCATGTTTCCGTTCCGCGGCATGCCGGTCTGGGCGCAGTGGATCGGCGAGGTGCTGCCGCTGACCCATTTCCTGCGCATCGTCCGCGGCATCGTGCTGAAGGGCAACGGATTGGCCGACATCGTGCCGGAACTCTGGGCGATCGCCGCCTTCTGGGCCGGCGTCTCGCTGGTCGCACTCCTGAGGTATCGCCGGACGCTCGACTGAGGTGCTACAAATTCAGCGATTAAATGATTCGCGCAGGGGGGCGTCATGATCGGTGACATCATCAAGTTTGTTCTGTCGAACTTCACGGCGGAATTCCTGGTCCTCGGACTGGTCTTTTCCCTTATTGCCATCGCCCGGGCGCAGCGCCCCGTCGGCGCCGCGATGGTGGTTGAGAAGCTCCTGTCCTGGCATGTCTTTTTCGCCATTGGCTGCTCCTATCTCTACAATTTCGTTGTGCATGTCTTCTTCGGGAAATCGATCGCAGCCTTCATCGGCTGGGCCGACAGTCCGTTCCAGTTCGAGGTCGGCACGGCGAGCCTCGGCTTTGCCATCGTCGGCTTCGTCGCCGCCTTCGCGAGCTTCGACCTCAGGCTTGCCGCGATCCTCGGGCCCTCGATCTTCACGCTCGGCGCCGCCGTCGGTCACATTCGCCAGATGGTCGAGCATCACGATTTCGCCCCGGGCAACGCCGGCGTGATCTTCTGGACCGACATCATCGTCCCGCTGGTCGGCTTCATCCTGCTCTGGCTGCAGTGGCGGCTGGGCAAGCCCGGCAGGGCCTGAGCCGCGCGAGGCTTTCGCGTCGGGGGCTGACAGGCGCTTCCAGGATCCTATCTTTGTCGGTAACCGGGACCACGCCCGTGGGACTGATCCCCTTCCAAGGAGGGCCCGATGAGCGACACTCCTGTCAAGACGCCGGCAAAGCCGGCTGGCCGGCCGGCCACAAAACCGGTGCCGAAGACCGAGCGCCCGCGCCTGCACAAGGTGATCCTGATCAACGACGACTTCACCCCGCGCGAATTCGTCGTGATGGTGCTGAAGGCGGTGTTCCGCACTACCGAGGAACAGGCCTTCCGGATCATGCTGACCGCCCACCAGAAGGGCGTCTGCGTGGTGGCGGTGTTTCCCCGCGACATCGCCGAGACCAAGGCGACGGAGGCGACCGACCTTGGCCGCGAGGGCGGCTATCCACTGATGTTCACCACGGAACCCGAAGAGTAGCGGCCCGGCAAACCTTTGCCGGGCCACCGTCGATGTCGCGTCCTAGGACGCCTTTTTTCCGCGCGGTTCGGACAGGAGGCCCTTGATCAGCGCGTAACAGCCCAGCAGAAGCACGATGGCGAACGGCAACCCGGTCGAGACCGAGGCGGCCTGCAGTGCCCCCAGCCCTCCGCCGAGCAACAGTGCGATTGCCACCAGTCCCTCGAACGTCGCCCAGAATACGCGCTGCGGCAGCGGCGCGTCGACCTTGCCGCCGGCGGTGATCGTGTCGATCACCAGCGAGCCGGAGTCCGACGAGGTGACGAAGAACACGATGACCAGCACGATCGCGATGAACGAGGTGATGGCGGCCAGCGGCAGTTCGTCGAGCATCGTGAACAGCTTCAGTTCCAGCGGCGCGTCGGCGATCGTCTGGGCACCGGCGGTGAGCATGGTGATCGCCGTGCCGCCGAACGCGGTCATCCAGAGCACCGAGACGACCGACGGGATCAGCAGCACGCAGACGACGAACTCGCGCACGCTGCGGCCGCGGCTGACGCGGGCGATGAACATGCCCACGAACGGCGACCAGGAGATCCACCAGGCCCAGTAGAATGACGTCCAGCCCTGCGAGAAGTTGGTGTCGGAGCGGCCGAACGGATTGGACAGCGCCGGCAGGTACTGGCCGTAGGCCAGCAGGTTGTCGAAGAAGCCGGTGAGGATTGCCACCGTCGGCCCGACCACGATGACGAAGATCAGCAGGAGTGCAGCGAGCACCATGTTGATTTCCGACAGCCGCTTCACGCCCGCATCCAGTCCCGCGACCACAGAGATCAGCGCGACGCCGGTGATGCCGATGATCAGGAACACCTTGGAGACGTTGTTAACCGGAATGCCGAAAAGATACTCAAGCCCGGCGTTGGCCTGCTCCGCGCCGATGCCCAGCGACGTGGCCAGGCCGAACAGCGTGGCGAAGACGGCCAGCGTGTCGATGATGTGCCCGGTCCAGCCCCACACCCGGTCGCCGAAGATCGGATAGAACATCGAGCGGATCGAAAGCGGCAGGCCCTTGTTGTAGGCAAACAGCGCCAGCGACAGGCCGACGATGGCGTAGATCGCCCAGGGGTGCAGGCCCCAGTGGAAGATGGTGGCGGCCATGCCGAGCCTGCGCGCCTCCACCTCATTGCCGACGGCGCCGGCGAGCGGCGCCCACGAGTCAGGCGCGCCGGCCCCCTCGGCAAGCGACGACGAGTAATGCGAGATCGGCTCCGACACCCCGAAGAACATCAGCCCGATGCCCATGCCGGCGGCAAACAGCATCGCGAACCATCCCGTGTAGGAATAGTCCGGCTTGGCGTCCACCCCGCCGATGCGCACGCTACCCAGCGGCGTGACGATCAGCGCCAGCGCGACGAGGACGAAAATGTCGCCGGCCAGAAGGAAGACCCAGTCGAAGGTGGAGGTGACGGCGGGCCTGAGCCATCCGAAGAAATTGGCCGCCTCCTCGGGCAGCGCCAGCGTCAGGAAGACCAGCGCGATGATCGCGAGGCCGGAGATGAGAAACACGGGATTGTGGATGTCGAGGCCGAACGGGCCGACCTGCGTCTGGATGTTGTCCTGGCCGATTTCGTAATCGGTGTCGATGATGTCTGAGGCGCCTTCGGGCGCGACGATGCCTTCGTCACTCATGGTTTTCTCCTGTCCCCTCACCGCACCAGAAACACGGACATGTCGGCGTGCGAGGCCACCTTGCCGCCGTGCGTGGAAAAGATGTGCTCGAGCAGGCCGGGCACGTGCGACGCCATGACGATCAGGTCGGCGCCGGCCTGGTGGGCGGCGGTGACCAGGTTCTTTTCCAGATCGACCGACGGATCGGTGCTGGGAAAGGCCGCCGTCTCGATGGTCAGCCCGTGCGCCTGCGCCTGTGCCTCGCCGAAGGCCTTCAGCTTGGCGGCGAACTCCGCCGGGTTGTGCGCCACCGAGGTCGGCGTCTCCGCCGTCACGCCGACGAAACGGACTGGGATCTTGTAGAGCTTGGCCAGGTCGGTTGCGGTGTCGATCGCCTTGCCGAGTTTCTCGACATGGGCGAGGTCCACCGGGACCATGATTTTGTTGTACATCGCCTCGTCCCCCTGCTGATGCTTTCTGCCGTCCTGAAAGTGTAGGACGCCCAAGCGCGCCGCCGCCCTCCGGAACCGGAATGAACTGGGCAGGCCGCGCGATCGGGAAAGTCTAAGCGTGGACCCTTCACGCCGGCGCGTCAATTCGCGACACGCTCTGGCTTGTGGACAGCAATCGTTGCTGCGGGTGCGAAGACGCAGGATAGTCTTGGCGAATACTCGGGAGGGACATTTATTGATGTGCACGGGAGGCGATCCGCTGCCGCCTCCCGCGCTGTCTCGTCAGGCGCGGCGCTCCGTGTGCGCCGCGCTGGTTTCGGTGAACGCTGTCTCCGGGGAGCCGGCGATCAGGTCGTCGGGTCGGCCTGCAGCCACTTGAAGGGGGTTTCCTTCACGAAGTGCTTCGCCGCGTTGCCCGAGTAGTACTTGCCGCCGGCGATCGGCAGCTTCTTGGCCGGGGCGCCCTCGGACAGGTCGAGGTCGTCCATCTGCACCCAGAACGCGTTCGGGGTCGTGGCCGAGTCGAAGAAGTAGACCTTGTTCTTCTGGTCGGAGACGGTGCGCCACAGGGTCGAGGCGATGTTCGGCTCGCCCGGCGTGGTGATGCCCAGCGGCACGCTGACGGCGCGCATCACCGACATCACTTCGGCGACCGCCTGGTTGGCGTAGGTTCCGTCGGGAACGGCTGAAATGAAGTTCGGGTCGGTCTTGCCGGGCACCGCGCCGAGCAGGAACGAGGCACGCGCGAAGCGGTCGGCCGCGGTGTTGGTGCCGGGCAGGAACTTCAGGCCGCCGATCTTCTCCCAGTAGCTGTTCAGCGCCAGCTGCTGGTCGTAGGTCGGCGAGTTGGTCATCACCGTGTACTGCTTGCCGTGGTGCACCTTCAGGTCGCCGTCGATGTATTCGAAGATCGCCGAATCGCCGCTCGGGTCCGAGATCGACAGGTGCAGCGTGGCGGCCGAGCCGTTCGGCAGCTTCGGCGCGATGATGCGGAACGGCTGCGCCTGCAGCCCGTCGACGGCCTCGGCCACGGTGGCGTAGTTGTCGAGCACGTACTGCGCCCACAGGCCGATCGACATCGGCGCCTTGCCGTCGAGCTTCCCGTAGTCGGCCTCGGCCAGGTACAGCATGTTGGCGACGAGGCCCTTCTCGTTCATGCCGTCGGCGCTGGCGATGTTGTAGGCCGAGGCGATGACGCTGCCGTACTTGGACACCCATTTCGGCGAATCCGGCCCTGCCGCGCCGTCGCGCGCCATGCCGCGCGGAAACGCCCACAGGTCGGTCTGCATGTCCTGCATCCAGTCCATCGTGCGGCCGGTCATCACCGTGTCTTCGGAGCCGGAATACAGCGTGCGGGTGCAGGCCTGGGCGACCGACGGCATCACCGTGGCGCTGGAGAACAGGGTCAGGGCGACCCAGGACAGAGATTTCATCTTGCTGAATTGCATCAGGTTTGCTCGCATCCGCTGGGGCGCATTCGCTGCTGCGCCGGTTATGGGAACTGTGATGTTCGACCGGGAACGGCTGGACCTTATCGGCGCGGATTGAAAAAAATGATAATATTGAACAACCAAATGTGTCCTGAAATACATACAAAATAAAGCATTACACTTTGGCTTTACGCCGTCCGTCGAAGAAATACTCTGACGTAAGGGCATTGATTACTTGCCGCAGGGGAATGGGCGGTGCCTGGCGGCGCGCGGCGCGCAAGCCGGCGCAGCACGCAGCGA
This sequence comes from uncultured Tepidamorphus sp., assembly GCA_905479765.1. Lineage (GTDB taxonomy): Bacteria > Pseudomonadota > Alphaproteobacteria > Rhizobiales > Tepidamorphaceae > Microbaculum. The sequence continues at coordinate 22,879 of CAJQNW010000356.1, forward strand.
CCCGTCGCGTTTCCGCGCGGAGAGGGACTTCCTGTTCAGCCGCGCCGGGCGTTTGTCCGCCGTGTGCGCGTATCGTAAGAGCCTGTCGTTTGCCCCGATGACGGTCCAGGCGACGGCCTGGGCAGGCTGGCCTGCGGGGCGCGGGCGCTCGTGAGAACACCGGCTCGGGTAGTCCGTTGTGAGGTGCTCTTGCGAGCGCCCGCCACGGCGATTTCTGGACCCTCGGACCGCCTGCGGCCGCATCGCTGCGGTTCGCCGTTGTACCCCCGGTTGCCCCGGGGGCCTGACGCGCGACCCGGCGACCGCCTTGTCGTGCTGGTCTAACCACGGCCCCGCCGTAGTACGGGACCGGCGATCCACATCCTCCCCGATGCCCCGTCCCGACGACGAGGCATGGAGGCGCCGCGCCTCCCCGCGTGGTCCGTGTCGGATCCGGGCACGCCCCCGCGTGGGGAGGTCGGGAAAAGCCTCTCACAAGGGAGGCGGGATGTCAAGGAATTTATTCCTACTATTGTTTGGCTGCACGATACGCGCGCGACATGAGAAGGACGACAGCATGGCGCACGCAGGGTATGACGACCCAATCACCACTGCTGTGGAAATTGGGGGCACAAGTTGTTGAGCGCTGTTTGGATGAGAGCAATTTACTGGCGACAGGAAAGAGGGGCGGGAGTTTGCTAGCCGGGTGTATCGAGCGAAGCTGGCCGAGATAACCAGGCGCGGCGTGAGTGTTCGTAAAGAGAGTCAGAGCACTCTCTGAGCCGGATACCAAGGGCGTGGATTTCGGCAGCCGACTTTTCGACTCGCGTCTCTTCTCGATACGGACGTTTCCGAACGAATCCGATCTTTAACGGATCCTCAGTGCGTTCGTCAGTTAGTGAGTGCATGATTTCATTGCGCTCAAGCCGCGCGCGCCTAATCTTGGCGATAAGTTCTGTAGTTTCGACTTCCTCATTGGGATACCGGTCGAGAAGAATCGATTCAATCAAGCCAACAAGGCGATCTGGCGCCATGTTCTTGAGTATGAATTCAGAGGTTTTTTGCTGCTCATAAAGCAATTCATAGACGACCAGTTCAATTACATTGTCGAGTTCAGCTGATTTGATTGCTACCTCTGCAATGGTGATGTGCTGTTCGTAGTCGAGATAACCGAATCCGTAGGACATATCTGTGACCTCGAAATACAAAGATCTAGAAGAAACGAAGTGCCCGTAAGGCTACGCTTTGGATCGGAGGATCGGCCGCCAGCGCAGTGTGGCGAGGAGCGCCAATTAAACAATATAAGTGATTCGAGTATGTAGAGTCTGCGTATCTGATTCTACGTTAGCGCTAGAAGGCGCGGCGTTTCAGCTTTACTGAACGCGATTTCTCCTCCACGTCATCCCCCGGGCTTGATCCGAGGATCTCGGGCCACATGGGAATCCGTGTTTTCCGGACGCCGGGAGCGTCAGCGGACGTGAGCCGGAACCCAGCGTGACAACCCGCCGAAGGCGCAATCTCTTCTTCACGACCTGAGCACGCTACCCCGCCCGAGGGGTCCCGGATCAAGTCCGGGACACGAGGCCGTGCCGGGGCGGAGTTGCCCGGTTTCCCGACAGCCTCTCCATCGTCATCCCGGCCGCAACGCAGTGGAGAGCCGGGATCGGAGCGAGCGTAGCCCGGATGAAGCGAAAGCGTAATCCGGGTTTCTGCTTTCCGGCGTACTTCAAACTGCGACCTTCGCTACAAACTGACCGTCAGCCCCCGGATTGCGCTCCGCTCCATCCGGGCTACCTCAATCCTCGGCGGCTCAACTCTTCGCTTTTGCTCCGACCAGTGTAAGGCGTGGCACCATCCCCCTTGCACGTCATTGCCGGACGTGATCCGGCAATCTCCCGGAGTTGGGCCACCGCCCGCTGGGTCCCGGATCAAGCCCGGGACACGAGGCCGTGCCGGGCCGGAGGGGTCCGTTTCCCGCCAGCCTCTCCATCGTCATCCCGGCCGCAACGCAGTGGAGAGCCGGGATCGGAGAGCCACGGCGGGGTGCGGGGCTCCCCGATCCCGGTGTGCCGCGAGGCGGCTTCCGGGATGACGACCGAGGGGGCGGGATGCCTGCTCCCCTTCAGCGCTTCCTCTTCCACGACCCCTCTACGTCATTGCCGGGCTTGATCCGGCAATCCATGATCACCGCTCTGGCCAATAGGAGGGGCGCCGCCCGCTGGGTCCCGGATCAAGTCCGGGACACGAGGCCGTGCGAGGCGGAGAGTTCGGGTTTTCCGACTGCGCTCGTGCGCCGCATTGGCGGCCCGCAAGATCGTCACCGTCGGCCGGCGCCGCGCCTTTGCCCTCCGCACCTCCACGCGCTAGCCTGCGGCGCGGCTCTCCCGTGAGCCCCTGAGTCCATCGTTCCAAGTGAGAGGAAGCCACGCTTCCATGCCGCATCTGATTGCCAACCGGCCGCGCCTGTATGATCTCACCAGTGTCCGGGCGGATGCGCACGGCCAGTTTCGCTGGGAGACGATCAACGCCGTCACCTACAAGCTGGGCGGGCTGGTGTTCGTCGCCGGCAGCGTCCTGTTCTTCCCGCAGCTGGAACGGTGGGCCAATCTCGGCGCCTGGCTGTTCGTGCTGGGCTCGGTGATGTATCTGGCCGTCAACATCCACGACGTGGCCGAGGTGATCCGCCACCGCCGCCAGGCGGCGAAGCATCCCGTCCGCACCGGGCTGAACCTGAGCGTCGAGAAGCTGAAGCTCGAAAGCCTTGCGGTGGGGACCTATTTTTTCGGCTCGGTCCTGTTCATCGCCGGCAGCCTGTTCTTTTTGTCCGAGATCGACAAGGTGAGCCTCGGGGCCTGGTGCTTCATCATCGGCTCGGTGCTGTTTGCCGTCGGCGCGGCGGTGAACATCCTGCAGATCGTCCAGGCGGAGTCGCTGGTGACGATGCAGCTGATGAACCTGACGGCGGTGACCTACGTGATTGGCTCGGTGCTCTTCGCCGTCGCCTCGGTGCCCTACCTGTGGCACTTCGAGGCTGTCGCCGACAAGACGCAGACGTTGACCTATCTGGCCGCGCAGTTCGTGCTCGGCAGCGCGCTGTTCTTCCTGGGCGGCGTGTTCAATTACTCCCGCGCCTGGCTCGTCATCCGCCGCAAGCTGGCGAAAGCGGCGGGCTGACCGTCAGGGTCTGGTCACCTTGGGCACCACCCGCATCGTGCCGTCGGCGACGGCGAACGGTTCGCCGCCGGCGGTGATCACCGCGCGGTCGGTGCCTTCGGTGAAATCGAACATGGCGTTGAGCACCACGTCGCGCCGGCCCTGATAAACGTCGGGGCGGTAGAGGACGATCGCCATGCGCGCATCCAGCCGCCTGTAGGTGTAGGCCGCCTCGCCCGCCGGCCTGCCGCCGGCGGTGACGAAACAGCGCTCGGCGGTCTCGTAGGTCACCGTGTGCGTGGAGATGTCGGTGAAGTCGCCGGCCGCCGAATGGTGCACGCCGGTCCATTCGATGCTGAGCCCGACCAGGGTGTCCGGTGCCTCGTTCATTGCCGCCATTGCTGCCTCCTGGCAACCCTCCGCTTGTCTTGTGGGGGCAGCCTAGTCCGATTACGCCACGGCAGCAAAGAATACGAAGGCGGCCGATGATGGCGGACGGAGACACCGAACAGGGGACCGGACCCGATGCCGGCGGTCAGGCTCCGCCTTACGAAAAGCGCTGGCGGGCGCTGATCGGCATCTCGATCCTCTGCCTCGTCGTCTTCGTCGATTTCACCGTCGTCAACACGATCTTGCCCGGCATACAGCGCGACCTGAACGCGACCTTCGATCAGCTTCAGTGGGTGATGAACGGCTTCATCCTGATGCTGGTCGTGTTCATGGTGACGACCGGGCGGGCGGGCGACATCTATGGCCGGCGCAAGGCGCTCTACGGCGCCGTCGTCGTGTTCGCGGCCGCCTCGTTCGTCGCCGGCGCGTCGCCGGACGCGGAGGTCCTCATCGCCTGCCGGTTCGTGCAGGGCATCTGCGCCGCCGCGTTGCTGACCTGTTCGGTCGGGCTGGTGAACAACCATTTCCCCGAAGGCGAGCGCGGCCGGGCGCTGGCGATCTTCATGTCCGTCACCGGCTTCGGCATGGCGGTCGGCCCGCTGGTGGGCGGCGTCCTGATGTCGGTGCTGTCGTGGCGCTGGGCGTTCTATATCAACGTGCCGGTTGTCGCGGTTGGCTTCGCGGTCGCCTGGAGCGCGGTGAAGGAGACGCCGCCGCAGACGCAAGAGCGGCTCGACTGGCCGGGGTTCGCGCTGCTGACGCCGGGCATGGCGGCCCTCGTCGTCGCCATCATGAAGGCCAACGACTGGGGCTGGACGTCGCCGTGGCTGCTGGCGACCGCCGGCGCGGCGGTGGTGCTGCTTGCCCTCTTCGTCGTGGTCGAGCGGCGGGTCGAATTCCCGATCATCGACTTCGCCCTGTTCCAGAACCGCGCGTTCCTCGTCTGCGCGGTGGTCGCCTTCACCCTCGGCGGCTTCATCGCGCTGGGCAACTTCATGGCGCCGCAGTACCTGCAGACGGTGCGCGGCGAGGCGCCCTATGTCGCCGGCCTGATGCTGCTGCCGATCTCCGCGCTGGTGGTGATCGTGCCGCCGCTGATCGGCAGGCTGGTCGACGAGAAGGGCCCGATGCGGTTCATCGCCGTCGGCCAGGTCCTTCTGGTTCTGTCGGCGCTGGCGCAGATCTTCTTTAAGCCCGACAGCGCTGTCTTGTTCGTGCTGGTCGGGCTCGGCCTGTTCGGCCTGGGCTGGGGTCTGCAGCAGGCGACCACGGCGCTGGCCGCCACGGCGCCGTTCCCGCCGGCCCGGGCAAGCGTCATCATCGGTGTGCTCTATTCGATCTGGAACGTCGGATCGAGCATCGGCCTTGCCGCCGGCGGGCTGATCTTCGAGGTGCGCGACAGGATCAGCCTCGACGCCGCGCTGAAGGCGGAAAACATCGTGCTGACCGGGACCGACCGCCACGTCGTGCGCAGCCTGCTGTCGGACCCGAGCCAGGCCCGCCACGCGCTGGGCACGCTGGCGCCCGGTCTTGAGGACAAGATCCTGCCGATCTTCCGCGACGCCTTCATGGCCGGCTACTCCGGCGCCATGTGGTATCTGCTGATCACCTGCGCGATCGGCGCCGTGCTGGTGCCGCTGATCGCCCGGGGGGCGAAACCGGCGGCGGCAAATTAGGCGACCAGCTTCTCGGTCTTGGCGAAGGGGCTGAGGCGTAGCCACTTCTCGATGTCGCGCTCCAGGCCCCGGTCGCCGGTGACGAGCAGCTTGCCGTCGCGCTTCGCCTTGTCGACGGCGGTGAACCCCATCCAGATCTCGGTCATGGTGCGCAGATCCGTCGACAGGTAGAGGTTCACCTCGAAGCCCGGATCGACGGAGCACAGGTCGACATTCCCGTCCGGCTCGATGATCAGCCACCAGTTGCGCCGGGATTCGGCGAGATCGGAATAGATCACCTGGATCACCGTCTGCGCCTTCGGCATCGGCTCGGGATCGATGTTGCGGCGCATGTCCCACATCAAGAGGTTCGGATCGAGGTTTTCCAGCGTGGCGTCGGTCTCAACCCACTTCTGCCCCCAGTTTCCGACCGCGATTATGACCGGATGCAGGTCGCGGCCCGCCGTCGTCAGCGTGTACTCGAAGACGCCGGGCTCCGCCGTCACCGGACGGCGTTCGACAATGCCGGCGGCTTCGAGGTCCTTCAGGCGTTTCGACAGCAGCGCCGGCGACATGCGCGGCACGCCGCGCCGCAACTCGTTGAAGCGGGTCGATCCGCAGACCAGTTCGCGCAGGAGAACCATCGTCCAGCGGGTGCACAGGATCTCGGCGGCCATCGCCACCGGACAAAACTGGTTGTAGCTGCCTTCGGCCATGCTCGGTTCCTTTCGAGGCGGTCCTGGCGGCGGCCCGGACGGGGGGTACGCGATCAGCTTAGGGGCGCGATGACACGCCGGCTAGTTCAGTTTCTGTATCGGGCGCGATTCAGTTCCCAGGGCGAGGCCATGCGCGGCGTCACCCGGGTGCGGGTACACGAGGCGGCCAGCAGCAACGGGGGCATCGCGCAGGCGGCTCAGTAACACTTAGGAATTGACCTAAGTATTGGGATCGGCTAAAGCTGCGTTCCCTGGTTCGCGCCGGTCGCCAACCGCAGAGACGAAACGGACAATGACGCCACACGCTGCAGCCCGGATTCCGCAGCCCACGCCGGTCGATGCGATCTTCCGTGCCCTGTCCGATCCGACCCGCCGCAACGTGATCGAACGGCTCAGCCGCAGCCCTGCCTCGGTCAGCGAACTGGCGAAGCCCCACGAAATGGCGCTGCCGTCTTTCGTGGCGCACCTCAAGGTGCTCGAGACGTCGGGGCTGGTCAGTTCGAGAAAGGTCGGGCGTGTCCGCACCTACCAGCTTGAGTCCGGGCCGATGAAGCTTGCCGAAGACTGGCTGGAGACGCAGCGGACGATGTGGGCCCGCCGGCTCGATCGCCACGATGCCTATGTACTGATGTTGAAGAAGGACATGACCGAATGACTTTCCCGTTTGACACAATCGATTCCGACCTCGATCTGGTTCTGGAGCGAGACATCGATGTCCCCGTCGAGCTTGTCTGGACGGCCTGGACGACCCCGAAGCACGTGAAGAACTGGTTCGTTCCGAAGCCGTGGACGATCAGCTCCTGCGAAATCGATCTCAGGCCGGGAGGCGCGTTCAACACCGTCATGCGCTCGCCTGAGGGCCAGGAGTACCCAAACAGCGGCTGCTATCTGGAAATCATCCCGAACGAGCGCATGGTCTGGACGGACACGTTGCTGCCGGGATACCGCCCGTCGCCGAAGCCCTTTTTCACCGCCGCCCTCCTGTTGAGCCCCACCGGGACGGGAACGCACTACAAGGCGATCGCGATCCACGGCAATTCCGAGACCCGCAAGCAGCACGAGGACATGGGCTTTTACGACGGCTGGGGCACCGTGGCCGACCAGCTCGTCGACTATATCAAGGAAACCATGTAGCCGGAGGGGGTTTCAGCCCAGCCCCGCCAGTTCCGCGAACGGATCCCAGCCGGCGTCACGGTGCCAGTCGTATTCGGCCATGCGCGCCACGGCTTCCGCCGTGTCGGTGTCGATCAGCCGGGCGATGGCGGCGAGCGTCATGTCGATGCCGGCCGAGACGCCGGCCGACGTGAAGACCTCGCCGTCCTCCACCCAGCGGGCCTTCGCCTGCCAGTCGACATCCGGACCCTGCGCGGTGGCCCACGCCCAGGCCATTTTGTTGGTTGTCGCCGTGCGGCCGTCGAGCAGGCCGGCGCGGGCAAGAAGCGCCGCCCCGGTGCAGACGCTAGTCACGAGCCGCGCGTTGCCTGCGGCCGATTTGAGCCAGTCGATGATTGCGGCGTTGCCGATTTCGCTGCGCGTGCCCGGTCCACCGGGGATCAGCAAGATGTCGTAGGCCCGCCCGTCCGACATCAGGTCGTCGGGCGTCGCCCGCGGTCCGCCGTTTGCCGCGACCGGCCCGGCGGTCTCGGCCACCACGCGGATCTCGAAATGCTCGGACGAGATCGCATACATTTCCAGCGGCCCGTAGAGATCGAGCAGCTCGAAGCCGGGAAACACCAGCGCCCCGACGGTGAATTTATGCGGCATTGAATCACCCATGCTTGAACACCACGGTCTTCGTCGTCGAGAATTCGTAGAGCGCGTCGAAGCCCTTCTCGCGCCCGTGCCCGGATTTCTTGCGCCCGCCGAACGGCAGTTCGATGCCGCCGCCCGCGCCGTAGCAGTTGACGTAGACCTGGCCGACCTGCAACGCCTTGGCCATGCGCATCTGGCGGGCCCCGTTCGCGGTCCACACGCCGGCGATCAGCCCGTAGTCGGACGCATTGGCGATGGCCAGCGCGTCCGCCTCGTCGGCGAAGGGAATGGCCGAGAGGACCGGGCCGAACACCTCGTCGCACGCCAGCCTGTTGTCGCGCGGCACAGGGCCGAACAGGGCGGGGGCTGAATAGAAGCCGCCGGCGGGCGCGTCGTCCGCGACAGTGCCTTCGGCAATCAGCGCGATGCCGTCGGCCTTGGCCTGGGACACGAAGCCCTGCACGCGGTCGCGCTGCCTGGCGTTGATCAGCGGTCCGACATCGAGATCGGCCGAATGTGGTCCGGCCTGTAGCTTGGCGAAGCGCTCG
>CAJQNW010000357.1 GCA_905479765.1 uncultured Tepidamorphus sp.
CATCGCGTGGCCGACGCTGATCCGTTTCCCCGTCAGCCACGGGAAGCTGGCGTTCGACAGATCGGTGTCGGTGAGCTTCTGCAGGACATCGCGTGAGCACGGGCCGGCCAGAACCAGCACGCCGTACTGCGTCGTCACCGGCTGCATCCGGACCGTGCCGTCCGGCGGCAGCAGTTTTTGCAGGATATCGTGGTCGTGCCGCTCGAATGCGCCCGCCGACACCAGGTAGAAGCTCTGCGGGCCGGCGCGGTAAACCGTGTACTCCGAGCGCACGCCACCGTTCAGGGTCAGCAGGTGGCAAAGCCCCAGCCGTCCGATCTTCTTGGGGATCCGGTTGGCAAACAGCGAGTCGAGCCAGGCTTCCGCGCCCGGTCCGCTGACCAGGCACTTTGCGAACGCCGACATGTCGAGCAGGCCGACGCTCTCGTTGACCGCCTTGCACTCGTTGCCGACGTGCTCGAAATAGTTCGAGCGGCGGAACGACCAGCGCTCGCGCACTTTGCCGGTGTGATCGGCGGGCGGGTGATTGTGGGCGGTCAGCGTGTCGTCGACGTCGAGATCCTCGGCCGGCACCTCGTAGCCTTCAGGCGCGAACCAATTGGGGCGCTCCCAGCCGTAGACCGAGCCGAACACCGCGCCCAGCGCCGCCATGCGGTCATAGCAGGGCGCCCGCTTCAACGGCCGGGCCGCGGCGCGCTCCTCGTCGGGATAGTGCATGGTGAAGACGTTGGCGTAGGCCTCTTCGTTCTTCACCTTCAGATAGCCGCGCGAGGCGTAGGGGCCGAAGCGGCGCGGGTCGACGCCCATCATGTCGATGGTCGGCTCGCCCTCGACGATCCATTCGGCAAGCTGCCAGCCGGCGCCGCCGGCCGCCGTGATGCCGAAGGAATGGCCCTCGTTCAGCCAGAAGTTCTTCAGGTCCCAGGCCGGTCCGACGATCGGAGAGCCGTCGGGCGCATAGCAGATGGCACCGTTGTAGACCTTCTTGATGCCGACCTCGCCGAACCAGGGAACCCGCGCGATCGCCGTCTCGATATGCGGCTCCAGGCGTTCCAGATCCTCCTGGAAAAGCTCGTACTCGGCCTTCTCGTCCGGCCCGTCGACGTAGCAGACCGGCGCGCCCTTCTCGTAGGGGCCAAGCAGCAGGCCGCCGGCTTCCTCGCGCATGTACCAGGAGGAATCGGACTCGCGTAGCACGCACAGTTCCGCGCCGCCGTTCCTGCGGTGCTCCTGGATGCCGGGATGCGCCTCGGTGACGATGTACTGGTGCTCGACCGGGATGACCGGGATGTCGAGGCCGACCATCTCGCCGGTCTGTCGCACGAAGTTGCCGGTTGCCGTGATGACGTGCTCGCAGGTGATGTCGCCCTTGTCGGTCTTCACCAGCCACTCGCCGTTTGGCTGCTGTTCGATCGCCGTGACCCGGGTGTTGCGGTTGATCTCCGCGCCGCGGTCGCGGGCGCCGCGCGCCAGTGCCTGGGTCAGGTCGGCGGGCTGGATGTAGCCGTCTTCGGGGTGCTGGATGGCGCCAATTAGGCCGTCGACCTCGACATAGGGCCACAGCGCCTTGATTTCCTCAGGGCTGAGCATCTTCACGTCGATGCCGAGCGTTTTGGCGATGCCCGCGTAGTACATGTACTCGTCCCAGCGGTCCTTCGTGCGGGCAAGCCGCACGTTGGAGACCTTCCGGAAGCCGGTATCCATGCCGGTTTCCTCGGCGAGCTCCTGGTAGAAGCGCACCGAGTACTTGTGGATCTGGCCGACCGAGTAGGACAGGTTGAACAGCGGCAAGAGGCCCGCAGCATGCCAGGTGGAACCGGACGTCAGCTCGTTGCGCTCAACGAGAACGACGTCGGACCAGCCCTTCTTCGCCAGGTGATAGAGCGTCGAGACGCCGACAACGCCGCCTCCGATGACGACTGCGCGAGCATGTGTTCTCATTTTCTTGTCCCCAGGATAGGCGATGCCGGTCGAGCCCTGTCAGCACGATCTGTCCCAACCGGAATACGCTTCCTTTTCAAGCCGTGATGATCGGCAGGCGACATCGAGTGTCGCCGATCCGCCAGCGGGCGAAACAGCGACCTTGGGGCGATACGTGCGATGTCTGTAGCCGAATGCGCGAGAATTGTGCGTGCCGGCTCATAATCGATGCAGGTGAGGCCATTGCGCACCGTCGAGCTTTCTGAAATGGTCGCTACAGATGTCGTCATATTCCTGCTGTCTGGATGGCGCGGTACAGGTCGCTTTGAGAATAGCCATTGCCGCGGGCCTGTCCGATAGTGCGTAAATGACTGCTGGAGTAGGCACGTTAGTTGCTGTTTCGAGAAGAGCCCGGGCCAAACGGAACAGTGGACTAGTCAATTAGTATCATTTGCGGTCTCTGCACCGATATGACCGTGAAGATGGTGTCGTTCAACCTGAGGGGGGTTATGAACGAAGGCAACGCGACCCGTCGCGAGTCGCCGGATGGTCATGTCCGGTTCGTCGACGTACAGAAGAGCTACGACGGCGAGACGCTTGTCGTAAAAAACCTCAATCTCGACATCGCGCGTGGCGAATTCCTCACCATGCTCGGCCCGTCCGGGTCGGGCAAGACGACCTGCCTGATGATGCTGGCGGGTTTCGAAACCGCCACCCACGGCGACATTCTCCTGGACGGAAAGCCGATTAACAACGTGCCGCCTCACAAGCGCGGCATCGGTATGGTTTTCCAGAATTACGCCTTGTTCCCGCATATGACGGTGGCGGAGAATCTCGCCTTCCCGTTGCAAGTGCGCAAGCTCGGCAAGGCCGACGTCGAGGCCAAGGTGAAGCGCGCGCTCGAGATGGTCGAACTGCCGCAGATGGGCGCGCGCCGGCCAGCCCAGCTCTCCGGCGGCCAGCAGCAGCGCGTGGCGGTCGCCCGCGCGCTGGTCTTCGAGCCGGATCTGGTTTTGATGGACGAACCGCTCGGCGCGCTCGACAAGCAGCTGCGCGAGCAGATGCAATACGAAATCAAGCACATCCACGAGAACCTCGGCGTGACGGTCGTCTATGTGACGCACGATCAGGCCGAGGCGCTGACGATGTCGGATCGCATCGCGGTCTTTAACGACGGCATCATCCAGCAGCTCTCGACGCCGGACGTTCTCTACGAGAAGCCGGAAAACAGCTTCGTCGCCCAGTTCATCGGCGAGAACAACCGGCTCAACGGCAAGGTAACTGCCGTCTCCGACGGCGATTGCAGGGTCGTTCTGGAGGACGGACGCGAGGTCAATGCGCTGTCCGTCAATGTCGGCGGGGCAGGCTCGCAAACGACCTTGTCGATCCGGCCGGAGCGCATCGAAATCGATCCCGCAAGCACATTGCCAAACATGCTCGACGGCAAGATCGCCGAGCTCATCTATCTCGGCGACCACGTGCGCACGCGCCTGGAAGTCGCCGGGCACGACGACTTCGTGGTGAAGCTGCCCAACACCCAGTCGCGCCGGCCTCTGCATGATGGCCAGCCGGTGAAGGTGGGATGGCGCACCGAAGACTGCCGCGCGCTCGACCCCTTTGGGGGGTGATGCGCGGCGAAACCGCCGGTCCGTCCGCCGGGCCGGCCAACCTTCCCGCCGAGTTGAATGGCGGGAGCAACAGGGGAATATGGTATGAAGACAGTCCTTAAATCGACGGTCATGGCCGCTGCCGCTTTCGGCTTGTTTGCCGGCGCGAGCGCGTCTGCCGATGACCTGACGGTCGTATCCTGGGGTGGCGCCTATACAAAGAGCCAGGTCGAAGCCTACCAGAAGCCGTGGATGGCCAAGACCGGTCACAATATCCGCTCCGAGGACTACAACGGCGGCATCGCCGAGATCAAAGCGCAGGTCGAGGCCGGCAATGTCACCTGGGACATCGTCGACGTCGAGCTGTCGGACGCCGTTCGCGCCTGCGACGAAGGCCTGGTGATCCCGATCGATCCGGCCGAACTGCCGGCGGCGCCCGATGGCACGCCGGCTGTCGACGACTTCATCCCGGGCACCTTGTCCGAATGTGCCGTGGCGACGATCGTCTGGTCGACGATCTATTCCTATGACGCCAGCAAGATCGAAGGCGACAAGCCGACCACCATCGGCGACTTCTTCGACACCGAGAAGTTCCCGGGCAAGCGCGGCATGCGCAAGTCGCCGAAGGCCAACCTCGAGTTCGCGCTGCTGGCCGATGGCGTGCCCGCCGGCGACATCTACGAAATCCTGGCCTCTCCGGAAGGCGTCGAGCGGGCCTTCAAGAAGCTCGACACCATCAAGGACTCGGTCGTGTGGTGGGAAGCCGGCGCCCAGCCGCCGCAGCTGCTCGCCGACGGCGAAGTGCTGATGACCACCGCCTACAACGGCCGCATCTTTAATGCCGCCGCCGGTGAGGACAAGCCCTTCGAGATCGTCTGGGACGGCCAGGTCTGGGACATCGACCTCTGGGTTATCCTCGAGGGTGCGCCCAACAAGGATCTGGCGATGGACTTCCTGAAGTTCTCGACCTCCACCCAGGCGCTCGCCGATCAGGCCAAGTGGATCTCCTACGGTCCTGCCCGCAAATCCTCCGCCCCGCTCGTCGGCCTGTACCAGGACGGCAAGACGGAAATGGGCCCGCAGATGCCAACCGCGCCTGCCAACATGAAGAACGCCGTTCAGAACAACTTCGAGTTCTGGGCCGACCATCAGGACGAGTTGAACGAGCGCTTCAACGCCTGGCTGGCCGGCTAGGCTGGTCCACACGAGCTCGCAGGGGGTGATCCCGCCCCCTGCGTCTCCGCTGTGATCGGGTTCGGGGGATAGACGGCGCGCGATGGCGACGGTCAGTGATCATATGACGCCCGGAATCGGGCAGGTAGCCGTGGACGCGCCGCTGACGGCGGCCGACGGCACGCCGCTCAGGAAAAAGCTCGCTCAGGCGAACCGGCGCGCCCGGCTGCGCGCCACTCTGCTGGTCGCCCCGTTGCTGCTCTTCGTGCTGATTACCTTCATCGTTCCGATTGGCCAGATGCTGGTGCGCTCGTTTCACGAGCCGACCTTTTCCGAGGTGCTGCCGCGCACCACCGAGGCGCTGAAGCAATGGGACGGCGCCGATCTGCCGGACGAGGCGGTGTTTGCGGCATTTGCCGACGATCTGAAGGACGCCAAGGAAAACCGGACCATCGGGCAGGTGGCGACCCGGGTGAACTATGCCTATGCCGGCAGCCGGTCGGCTTTCACCTCGGCGGCGCGCAAGTCCACAGGCTTCGAGGCGCCCTACAAGGAGGCCCTGATCGCCGCCGATGATGTGTGGGGCGAGCGCGATCTCTGGGCGGTGATGAAGCGCGCCTCAAAAAGCTATACGCCGGAGTTCTATCTCGCCGCCGTCGACCGGACGACCGATGTCGACGGCAACATCGTGATGGTCGACGACTTCCGGCAGATATACGTGAAGATCCTGCTGCGCACGCTCTATCTGGCCGGCGTCATCACCGGGTTGTGCCTGTTGCTGGGCTATCCCGTCGCCTTCCTGTTGGCGAGCCTGCCGACGCGCACCTCGAATCTTCTGATGATCCTGGTACTGCTGCCGTTCTGGACATCGCTGCTGGTGCGCACCACCGCCTGGATCGCCTTGCTGCAAAGCCAGGGCATCATCAACGATGTGCTGGTCGCCATGTGGCTCATCGACGACGATTCGCGCCTGCAGATGATCTACAACCAGACCGGCACGATCATCGCGATGACGCATATCCTGCTGCCGTTCTCGATCCTGCCGCTGTTTTCGGTGATGAAGACGATCCCGCCGACCTACATGCGCGCCGCCCGCTCGCTGGGCGCCACGCCGTGGACGGCGTTCTGGAAGATCTACGTGCCACAGACGGTCCCAGGCATCGCCGCGGGCGTGCTGCTCGTCTTCATTCTCGCCGTCGGCTACTACATCACCCCGGCGCTTGTCGGCGGCCAAGACGGCCAGCTGATATCCAATTTCATCGCGCTGCATATGCAAAAGACACTGAACTGGAGCATGGCGGCGGCGCTGGGCGGCATCCTGCTGGCGACGATCATGGTGCTCTACTGGCTGTTCAACAAGATTGTCGGCATCGACCGGCTGAAGCTCGGATAGTCCGCCATGTCGCTCCCAAGCTACGCCGGTCCGCTCGAGAAAACCTGGTACTATGCCTTCCGGGTGATCTGCGGCTTGATCCTGATCTTCCTGATCGTGCCGATCATTATCGTCGTGCCGCTGTCGTTCAACGCTGAGCCCTATTTCACCTTCACGCCGGGCATGCTGTCGTTCGATCCCGAGGCCTATTCGCTGCGCTGGTACGAAGACATCCTGCGCAACGGCATGGCGGCGCCCGATGCGCCGCACAGCTGGGCCTGGTTCACCGACCTGTGGAACAACGCCCAGTGGATCCGCGCCATGCGGAACTCGTTCTTCATCGGCATTTCCGCGACGATTATCGCCACGATCCTGGGGACACTCGCAGCCCTTGGCCTCAGCCGCCGCGAGATGCCCTACCGGGCGCTGATCACCTCGATCCTGATCTCGCCGATGATCGTGCCGGTGATCATCACGGCGACCGGCATGTTCTTCTTCTACGCCTCGGTGGGGCTCGCCTCGACCTATCTCGGCGTCATATTGGCCCACGCCGCGCTCGGCATTCCTTTCGTCATCATCACGGTGACGGCGACGCTGACCGGCTTCGACCAGAGCCTGATCCGCGCCGCCAACAATCTCGGCGCCGACCAGACCACGACGTTCTTCAAGGTCATCATGCCGCTGATCCTGCCGGGCATGATCTCCGGCGCGCTGTTCGCTTTCGTCACCTCTTTCGACGAGGTCGTCGTGGTTCTGTTCCTCGCCGACATCGAGCAGCGCACGATTCCGCGCCAGATGTGGTCCGGCATCCGCGAGCAGATCAGCCCGACGATCCTGGCGGTCGCCACTATTCTGGTGATTATCTCGATAGGACTTCTGACGACGGTGGAGCTTCTGCGCCGCCGCTCCGAACGGCTTCGGGGTGTTACGCCCAGCTGATATCGTTCGCCTGAATGGCACGACGGCGACCGGAGGGGCCGGCCGCCGTCGCTGATCCGTAACCGGCCGATGCACCTCGGCCGGTTACGGTTTTTACTAGCGCCGCCGCATCCGGCGTTCGCCGGCGCGCCGCTGGGCTGCGATCTCGCGCACCGCGAGCGAGGCATTGACCTCGAGCGGCAGGTTCGCCGCCACCGCCACATCCGACCGCGTCAGCCCGATATCGTCGAGCGTCCGGTCGTCGAGGCGTTCGACATTGAGAAACAGGCTGCGGCGCTGTCGCTGCTCGGCACGGGTGCGAAGTTCATTGCGGACCCGCACAAAGAGTGCGCGAAGGCCCGTCAGAATTCCGGTCGGCTGTTCGGTGCGGGCGACTGCTTCGCAGCAGTTCGAAAGGCTGTCCTGATACGTGCTCATGATGTCGTCTCCCGATGGGCACGAGCGCGGCCAGAGGGATTGGTCCCGCTCGGGGTGAAGGCTTTACGGAGCCACGTGAAAATATTCACGTAGTCGGGCGCGGTGGTGCCGATATGCAGCATCGATCCTCTCCTTTTCTCCACTGCTGCGAGGCTCCGTGCCTGGTCTGGGCGGCGTGACGCCTCGTTGTCGGATCGAAATATGGAGGGCCTGGACTGTTCAATCAAACGAATTGAATTTATGATTGAGTTCAGAGAAATTGACCGATCCAGTTTCACGAAGGAGCATCCCATGACTGCCCAGGACAAGCCGGGCTTGCCGCTTCTCGAAAACGACATCCTCCGGACCTTCGTCGCGATCGCCGAGACCGGCAGTTTCGCCAACGCCGCCAAATCGGTATTCCGGACACCGTCCGCTGTGTCCATGCAGATCCGCAAGCTCGAGGAGACGCTCGAGCACGCCGTGTTCGTCCGCGAAGGCCGCAGCGTCCGGCTGACGTCGGAAGGCGAGGCGCTGCTCGGCTACGCGCGGCGCATCCTGCGCCTGTCGGACGAGGCCGTCGGCCTGTTCCGCAAGCCCGAGATCGAGGGCACGGTCTGCATCGGCACGCCCGACGATTTCGGAACCCGGTTCCTGCCCAACATTCTTTCCCGTTTCGCCCGTACCCACCCGGCCGTCGATGTCGACGTGACGCTGGCCATGTCGAACGAGCTGATCGAGAAGCTCGATGAGGGCGAACTCGGCCTGACGCTGGTCACATCCGCCTTTGGGCCGGAGGCGCTGAACCGCGGCCGGATCGTCTACACCGAGCCTCTGGTCTGGGCGGGACTGGAATGCGGCTGCGCCTACGAGCAGCGCCCGCTGCCGCTGGCGCTCGCCCCGCAGGCGTGCGCCTGGCGCAACACCGCGCTTACCGCGCTCGACCACGCCGGCATCCCGCACCGCATCGCCTATTCGAGTCCGCACTGCGCCGGCCAGCTTGCCGCGATCTACGCCGACCTCGCTGTCGCGCCCCTGCCCGAGAGCCTGATCGAAGCGCCGCTGCAACGTCTCGACGAGCGCCACGGCCTGCCGCCGTTGGGCGAATATCACATCATCATGGCGAAGGCTCAGAACCACGGCCCGTGCACCGAGGCGCTGGCCCGCCACGTCGTCGAAAGCTTCCGCGATCTGACGCGAAGAGGCCACGCCCAGGCGGAGGTTGAATCGATTTCTGAAGTTGCAGCGGAGTAGGACTTGAATCGGTTTGTGAAGAAAACCGGTGTTGAATCAACGTCTCAAGGTGCAGAATCGGTATGTTAGCTTCTCGGCCTAACCGACTCTGCTGACTCGGGATTCTCTGCTTTAAGTCGCTTGAATCACTTTGTCAGCGCGCTTCCATGGGCATGGAGTGGCGTTGACCAAGAGTGGCACGAAAGTGCTAACAGGTCCTGACCCTAAGATGGATCCGGTCGCGACCGCCGCCGTTCTCCGCGCCGCCCGCGCCCTTCGCCCTCGGCCAGCACCTTGGGTGCGGGAAGCGTCACGGCCGCAGCGAGATGGGGGAACGGATCGATCTTGTTGGGCAGCGCCATGGCGGCGACGAAGTGGTCCTGGAAGCGCGGCTCCAGCGCCGTCTCGATCTTGTGGATGCGGGTGACGAGGTCTTCGACCTCGCGGCGGTAGCCCTGGTTGAGCAGGCACATGCGCGCGCCGGTTCCCGCCGCGTTGCCGACAGCCGAAACCTTCTTGAGATCGCAGTCCGGGATCAGCCCGATCACCATCGCATACTTGGTGTCGATGTGCGCCCCGAAGGCGCCGGCAAGCTTGATCCGGTCGACGT
>CAJQNW010000358.1 GCA_905479765.1 uncultured Tepidamorphus sp.
GGCGAACCCCGCAGTCGAGACCACGGTTCACGTTTACCGTGTCAAATACCGGGATGCAAAGCTTCTGGTTGAAATCCTCAGCGGAATCTTCGGCGGTTCCGCGGTTGGCGGTAGCGGCGATAGTCAATCCGGCGCCGACGAGATCGAGCCGGGCCTGAGTGCGTTCGGGTCGAGTACGACCGATTCCCAGGCCAGCCTCGACGTAAATACCGACGATGAACAGGATCCCGATGCTGCAGACGCCGCAGCCGG
The DNA here is from genome assembly GCA_905479765.1 of uncultured Tepidamorphus sp. GTDB lineage: Bacteria > Pseudomonadota > Alphaproteobacteria > Rhizobiales > Tepidamorphaceae > Microbaculum. The sequence goes on from CAJQNW010000358.1 coordinate 253, forward strand.
GTCCTCGGGGACGACGTTCGATTTCGCCCGTTCGTCGACAACCTCCGGCGGCGCGACCGACCTCTATGGCTCCCAGACCGCCGGGAGCGACGGCGGACCACGCTTCAGCACCGATACGGCGAACAATTCGATCGTGATCTCCGCCAACGGCGAGACCTACCAGAAGATCATCGCGGCGCTGCGCCAGATCGACGTCCCGCCGCTGCAGGTCGCCGTCAACGTGGTGATCGCCGAGATCCGGCTGAACGACGAATTGCGTTACGGCGTCCAGTATTTCGTCAAGAGCGGCAGTGTCGGCCTGCCCGACGACGATGGATCGATCGGCCTGTTCAACACTGTTGCCAACAACATCAGCCGCGAGCTGCCCGGCTTCAACTTCGTCATCGGCTCGGAAGAAAGCCCCGACGTCATCATTTCCGCCTTCGACAAGATCACCGACGTTGCGGTGCTGTCGTCTCCATCGCTGGTGGTGCTGGAAAACGAGACGGCGGCGTTGCAGGTCGGCGAGGAGGTCGCGGTGACGACCCGTCAGTCGCAATCCGTGATCAACCCGGATTCGCCGACGGTCAACGAAATCGAGTACCGCGACACCGGCATCATTCTCAAGGTGACGCCGCGGATCGCCGAGAACGGCATCATTTCCATGCAGATCCAGCAGGAGATCTCCGACATCGCCTCGGGCGCCTCGACGCTGACCCCGACGTTCACCAAACGGAAAATCGCGAGTTCCGTGTCGGTCGCCAGCGGTCAGACGGTGATGCTCGGCGGCCTGATCGGGGAGGTTTCGGATCAGAACAAGACCGGTATCCCCGGACTGCACCGGCTCAAAGGCGTCGGCAATCTGTTCGGCACGACCGCGAATGTGGCCGAGCGCAACGAGTTGATCGTGCTGATCCGCCCGACGGTGATCCGCCAGGGCCAGGACGCGCAGCACGTGGCTGAGGAACTCAGGGCGCGGATGTGGAACATGCAGCGCAATGCGACGGGACGAAATTGATCTCGCGGCGTCTGTCGCCGTCTTCGAAGCGGCATCTGATCGCCGCGTCCGTCGGCGCGTCCGCGGGCGCGCTCGTCGCGGCTGCCTTGCCTCATGCGGCGGGCCAGCCGGGATTGATCATCGCCTCGGCCGTGCTGTGCGCGGCAATGGCGGCGATTACACTGGAGGACTCGTTGCGGTTCCGGGTGCCCGATCCGTGGGTTTACGGAGCGCTGCTGTCGGGGATGGTGTGGACCGTCGCCGTCCGGCTTCGCTCCGGTGAGGGTATTCTGGTCGCCGGCGGAGCGGCATTGGTGGCGGTTGCCGTTTGCGGAGGTGCGTTTCTGGCCGTGCGGGAACTGTTCTTCCGGCTGCGCGGCATCGACGGGCTCGGCCTTGGCGACGTGAAGCTGGCGGCGGCCGGTGGTGCCTGGCTCGGCTGGGAGGCCTTTCCGGTCGCGGTGCTGGTAGCGGCCGCCGGGGCGTTTGCCTTTGTCGGGACACAGGCCTTGCGTGGCAAGGCCAGTCGTGCGGAGGGTTGGAAGGCCGGGAAGCATATCGCTTTCGGTGCGTTCCTGGCGCCGGCAATATGGGGCACGTGGCTGGTGCTGCAGGGCGTTGCCGAAGGATGAAGGGCCAGGAGATAATGGGGTCTGGAGCCGCACGAATGATCGGCCAGGGCAGAATTTGGCAGGGTAGGGACCGGGAATGATCCGGAGCTGGACAACCGCACTGATCGTGACGATTGGCCTGTCGGCCGTGGCGACCGGGCCGGCAGCGGCGGCTTCCATGTCGGATGGAGTCGCGGCCTACCAGAGCGGCGACTATTTCCGAGCGGTCCAGCAGTGGCAGCCGCTGGCCGAGCGCGGCGATCCGAAGGCGCAGACGGCGCTGGGGCTGGCCTACTACCACGGCCAGGGCGTTCCGCAGGACTGGGGCGAAGCAGCGGTCTGGTACCGGCGCGCCGCCGAACAGGGCTATCCGTATGCGCAGGGCCTGCTCGGCTATCTCTATTTCATCGCCCACGGTGTTCACCAGGACTATATCGAGGCGTATCAGTGGCTGAATCTCGCCGCCGCCGGCCTGCCGCCCGGCGATGAGCGCGAACTGGTCATTACCCGGCGCGGCTACGTACAGACCCAATTAAGCCCGAACGAACTGCACGACGCACAGCAGCGTTCCGCCCAATGGCGCCCGGCACCCGTGGTTCCCGAAGACGTGCAATAGCGCGATCCCGCTGTCAGGCGTGGTAGGACGCGCTTAACGGCGTTCCATTCCATTGATTGTCCGGTAACCCACGGTCAAGTAGGGTCCGGTTCTCTGGATTCGCGCCTCGGCCGCATTCGCGGGTAACAGTGCGTCGAGGCCAGGCGAAAACACCAAGATGGCCTGGCTGCCAGGACCAAAACATACCGGGAGCGCGTGCACATGGCGTCAATTTCTGGGCCTCAGTCTGGACCGTTCGGCCGGGTTTCCCGGCGTTTGCCGTTGGCAGGTGCCTTGGCCTTCGGGCTTGTGGCGGCCCTTTCGGTTTGCGGAGGGGCGAACGCGGCCGAGGTCTATCTGGGCGACGGCCGCGGCGGCACCGTGGCCTCTGACGCCTCCCGGATGCTGGACGTCGCGCGTGTTCGCAGCGAAATCCCCGTGATCGTCGAGATGGACACCGAGTTCGTGCCGGAAGGGGAGCTGTCGCTGTTTGCGGCCGCCAACCAGCGTGCCGCGATCGCCAGTGCGCAGGATCAGGTTCTGGACCGCGTCAGCGGCGCGCGAAACGTCAAGACGTTCCGCTCCGTGCCGATGATGGCGATGATGGTCGGCGCGAACGAACTGGCGGCGCTTCTGGACGACCGCTCCGTCACGGCAGTCTATGAGGACGTCGCGGTGCCGCCGGCGCTTGCCGAAAGCGTGCCGCTGATCCGCGCCGACGTGGCCGCAGACGTGAAGCGTATCAAGGGCGGCAAGGGCTGGGCCGTCGCGGTGCTGGATACAGGCGTGCAGCGCAATCACAAGGCGTTGAAAGGCAAGATCGTCGCCGAAGGGTGCTTTTCGACCAGCAATGCCGCCTCCAAATCCGTCTGTCCTGGCGGCGCGGCCAGCTCGACTGCCAAGGGGTCTGGCGCCAACTGCAAAACGTCCATCGAGGGATGCGATCACGGCACCCATGTCGCCGGTATCGCGGTTGGCAGTCCGAAGGGAAAGTACAAAGCCTACAAGGGTGTCGCGCCGAAGGCCGACCTGATCCCGATGCAGGTGTTCAGCAAATTCTCCAGTATCGATTATTGCGGTGGGCCAGGCACATGCGCTCTGAGTTATACCAGCGACCAGCTGGCCGCTCTCGAGGAGGTCAACGATCTGGCCAGCCGGCACAAGATCGCCGCGGTCAACATGAGCCTGGGCGGCGGGCTGGAGCGCAAAGCCTGCAACAAGAATCCACTCAAGAAGATCGTCAAGACGCTGCGCTCCAAGCGTATCGCGGTGGCGATCGCGGCCGGCAATGACGGTGTCGACGGGCGGGTTGCCTCGCCTGGCTGCATCGGTCCGGCGGTGACGGTGGCGAGCACCACGAAGACCGATGAGGTGTCGGGGTTCTCCAATTTTTCCAAGCTGGTGGACCTGGCCGCGCCGGGCAGCGCCATCGTCTCGTCGGTTCCAAAGAACAAGTTTAAAGCGTTCAGCGGAACCTCCATGGCTGCGCCGCATGTCGCGGGCGCCTGGGCACTGTTGCGGCACCGCTTCCCCAAGACGTCGGTGAAGAAGATCGAGAAGGCGCTGAAATGTTCCGGCATTCCAGTGATGCGCGCCGGCGTGACCAAGAAGCGCATCGACGTCTACGGCGCCTATTTGGCGCTGAAGAACGGCTGTCCGTAGGACGAGGCCGTCACCGGGGCCGGCGTGCGTAAAAGCGCATGGTGAGACTGACGTACGGCCGACTTTCCGTGCGGGCGCTGCGCGCCCGGCGTTAGCAACGAACTTCGGGGATTTTTCCGTGATATCAAGAACTTCATTTTCATTTGGCGGTCCGGCCGCGTCGATCGGGCCGACGCTTGCGGCGCTGGCCTGTGTCGTGAGCATCCTCGGTGCCGCCCAGGCTTACGCGGCTGATCCCCGGATCGACGTCTATGTCGCCAACGGCCGCGGCGGGACCGTGCAGGCCGCCCCTGAACGCCTGACGGCGCTGGCGCGCACGAGCGGCCCGGTCCCGCTCATCGTGCGACTTCGCACCGATTTCGTGCCGGAGGGAGACCTATCCTCATTTCAGGCGGCCAATCAGCGCACCGCAATCGACAACGTCCAGCAACGAGTCCTGTCCCGGGTGACGGGGCCGCGCAACGTATGGCGCTACAATTCCGTTCCGATGGTGGCGATGACCGTCGGTGAGGGCGACATCGAAACGCTGCTCGACGATCCGACCGTGGAAGCGATCTATCAGGACGTGCCGGTTCCGCTGGCGCTCAACAAGAGCGTTCCTCTGATCCGGGCCAACAAGCTCTGGAAAAAACGGGGCGTCAAGGGCGGCAAGGGCTGGGTCGTCGCGGTGCTCGATACGGGCGTGCAGCTCAATCATCCCGCGCTGAAGGG
>CAJQNW010000359.1 GCA_905479765.1 uncultured Tepidamorphus sp.
AGCGCGCCGAGCGCGTCGTTGTAGTCCTTCAGCGATTTCAGCGAGGCGCGCAGCGAGGCGGTGATCGGCGGGTCGCCGGTATCGAGATAGTAGGCCGCGTCGTTTGGATCGAAGGGCGAGGTCGTCGACACGCTGCCGAGGCGACGGCCCACGACAATGCGCTCGGCGCGCGCGACGCGGTCAAGAACAATCTGGCCCTGCTCGTACTGACCGTCGAACGCCTGCGTATAGAGTTGAAATTCGGCAATACCCCTGGCGCAGCCGCCCAGTAAAACGCTAATCAATAGTATCGAGAAGGCACTATAAAAGCGCCGCCGCCAGTCGCTCATGCCGGCCTCCTCCCCACCGCTTCACAGCGGACAGGCTAGCGGCCAGCGAATGGTGAATCAAGAAAATCGAACTTTCGTGCCGTCGTGAATAAATACTAATTACATCAAATATTCACTATTTAGCCGGCGTTTTGCATAATCTGCAATTCCGATAACGCATCTAGCTCGCTTCCTTCATCCAGTTTCGCCAATAAAAACGCCTTAGCGTTTGAATTACATTCTTTTTTTTCCAATACGCCTGTTCTTTCCGGTTTCTAACTACCCATTCTGCAAATTTCCCCTACGCTATCACGAGCGCTTTGCGGTACGATCCACGTTGAGCCGCCTTTGTAATAGAGGCAAAATTGTGATAGTCGTTTTCAGTATTCGTAGCGGTACTTGTCGCATCACAGCGAGGTCCTGAGGTGATGCCGCAATCGATGAGTCAGTCGTGTGCCCCGTGCCGGAGAGTGCCGTGACCGATCGCGGCGCAGTCTCGTCATCTGCGCCCGCCGCCGAGGCCGGCGCGGAGTATGGTGAGCTGCACGCCGGTGCGCATGGCGGGGAACGCGATTCCCGGCTGATCTTCGTCTTCTTCTTCGCCTGCGCGCTGGCCCTGCTGCTGGCGATCGCGTTGCTGCTGATGACGGCGGCCAAGTCCGTCGTGGCGACCCGCCAGATCGTCGACTTCGCCGTGAGCATCGCCGATGTCTGGCATTCCGACAGCAGCATGGCGGTCCAGATCATGCCCTATGTCGGCGTCTTCGTGCTGGCGTTGAGCGCGCCCTTGCGGCGGACCCGCAACGTGTTCTGGATTTCGATGGCGCTGCTGTTCCTGGTGCTGGCGTCCTATCAGCTGCTGGTCTGGCAGACCGGCGACGGGCGCTGGATCGCCAACACGATGATCGGCACGCCGATCGAAAAGCAGACGGAGGTGCTTCAGGCGTTCTTCGCGACGATACGCAACGGGTCGCTCGTTTTGATCGCGTCCATGCTGGGGCTTTCGGTCAACAAGGACGCCAGGAATTGAGGAGGCGAAAATGTTCAGTGTACGCCCGACCGACGCACGGTTTTCACGTGCTCTAAGGTCTGTCCTGCAGTCGGCTGTCGGCGGCGGGCTCGTCGCCGCCATTCTGGCAATGGCACCGTCCGCGGCCTTTGCGCAGACGGATACGAGCCCGCAAGCGGAAGCGGCAGCGCAGAAATTCCGCTTCTGCATCGTCGATGAAGACAACTTCCGCATCAAGGACGTGAAGCTGTACCTGTCGTCGCGGCCGGGACAGGCCGTCCCGGTCGAGCCCCTTGCCATCGAAGGCTTCGAGGCGTGCGGCGGCGACGGGCAATTCTGGCGCTTCGAGATCACCAATTCGCTGGATACGCCGGGCAACCGGGCGCTTCTGGAGTTCCGCTTCAAGACCGAGCAGACCGAGGCCGATGGCGAGCCGGCGCCAGGCAAGCCGGAGATCGATTCCACCGTTACCCTGCCGATGCGGCTGCTGGCGCTGAACAAGATCGGCGAACCGGACAACCACATCGACATCTGGATCCCGGCGTCGGTGCCGACAAAGTTCGGACCGTCCTACCTTGACGACCTGGAGCGCATGTCGAAGCCGCACCAGATCCAGAAGCTGATGCACGCCGCGATCCTCTACGATCATCTGGAGCATCTGTTCGGCCCGAAGAGCGATGTTACCCGCCGCGCGGCCATCATCATGATGAACGCGGCGACCGAACTGACCGCCGACGAGCAGAATTCGGAATCGCTTTACGACATCCCGGATTTCGTCATCAAGACAATCGAGGAGTCGCTCGGCAAGCGCAGCTACTGGGATCGGCTGGTGAGCCGGTTCGAGGAGTCGCGCTCGGCACCGATCGTCAAGGCCGATCGCCTCATCCGCGAGCTGATCAACAACGGCCAGTGCAACTCGGCGCGCAATGTCCTGACCGCGATCTCGGCCTATGTCGGCGAGGAGACGTTTCTGCTGAGGGAAGTGCGCGTGCCGGAGACGCACCTGCAGGATCTGGGCGTGAAGATCGACCGCGACTGCAGCGTCTCGGGTTAGCGGCCCTACCGTCCGAAGCCGGCGCTGTAGGGCAGCCAGGTCGCCAGCCCCGGCACCGCGACGAGCACGGCCAGGCCGGCAATCAGCAACACCACGTAGGGGGCTGCGCCGCGCACGACCTCGGACAGCGGCGCGTCCGTTATGCCCTTGATGACGAACAGGTTCATGCCGACCGGCGGCGTGATCAGCGCCAGTTCCAGATTGATCATCAAGAGCACGCCGTACCAGACCGGATCGATGCCGAGCTGGGCGATGGTGGGCAGCAGGATCGGCGTGGTGATCAGGATGATTGCGATCGTCTCCAGGAACATGCCCATCACGAAGACCAGCACCATCACGGCGGCGATGAAGCCGAGCGGACCAAGACCGAGCGCCGTCACCGTCTCCGTCAAGCCGACGGGCAGGCGGATGATGGTGATGGCGTGGCCGAACACGGCTGCACCGGCAATGATCATGAACACCATCATCGAGGTGCGCATGGTCTTGTAGGCGCAGGTCACGAGATCGCGCGGCGACAGCCGGCGATAGACAAAACGGGCGACCAGCAGCGCGTAGAGGGAGCCGGCGGCGGCGGCCTCCGAGGCGGTGAAAACGCCGAAGTAGATGCCGCCCATCACCAGCGGCGGGGCAAGCACCGCCCAGACCGAGCGCCGCAGTGCGGCTGCCGCCTTCGGCCAGCCGGCCCATTGCGGCGTCTGGATACCCTTGTGGCGCCCGGCGCTGACGACGCAGTAGAGCGCGAAGACCACCGCCATCAGCAGGCCGGGAACGAGGCCGGCGAGAAACAGCGCGCCGATCGAGACCTCCGAGACGATGGCATAGAGGATCATCGGGCCGGACGGCGGAATGAGAATGCCCAGCGTGCCGCCGGCGGCGATGACGCCAAGCGCATCGCGCTCGGGATAGCCGAACCGCTTCATCTGCGGAACCGCGCTAGAGCCGATCGAAAGCGCGGTGGCGACCGAGGATCCGGAGATCGCGGCGAAGATCGTGCAGGAGGCAACCGTCGCCACGCCGAGCCCGCCGCGGATATGACCGATCACCGTATGCGCCATGTCGTAGAGATCGTCGATCACCCTGGCGTGGATCATCACCTGCGCCATGAAGACGAACAGCGGGATCGTCGTCAGGATCGAATTGTCCAGATGCGAGAAGACGGTGTCGGCGACGCTGGAGACGCTGCCTTCGGCAACGACCAGGATAGCCATGCCGGTCAGCCCGAGGGCCGCGAAGATCGGCATGCCCGACAGGAGCAGGACAATCAGTCCGGCGAAGACGATGACAACCGTCATGGCCGGCCCGTTCCGGCAGACGTCGTATCGGGACCGGAAGTTGCCTTCGCGGCGGGTTTCGTGAGGACCGGTGTCTCGGGGGCGGGCGGCTCGATGATGCGTGTCAGCGCCGTCAACGCCAGCAGCACCGCGCCGATCAGGATCGGCAGGTGCGGGATCCACATCGCGACTTCCAGATAGCCGGGCGAATAGGACCCGAAATCATAGGCAAACATGATCGACGTCCAGGCGCTCCAGCCCAGCACGGCGGAGAACGCCAGCACCGCCAGATTTCCCCAGATCGCCAGGAGACGCGCGGGCGTCCCCGTCGTCCTGCCGGTCAGCAGATCGATGGCGATGTGATCGCCGCGCCGCAACGCCTCGGCGCCGCCCAGCATGATCATCGCCACCAGCAGATAGCCGTTCAGTTCGTCGCCCCAAAGCAGCGGCGTATCGAAAACATAG
>CAJQNW010000360.1 GCA_905479765.1 uncultured Tepidamorphus sp.
CTTCCACAAGTGCCGGATGGACCGAATCGGTGACGTCGTGGATCGTTCCGCCGGTATGCAGGTTGGCGGTTTTGCGCACGAGCAGTTCATCGCCCTCCGGCAGGATGGCGTCGAAATCGTAGCCGGCCTGGCGGATTGTGCGTTCGGTCTCTGCGTCCATCGGAATGCTGGATTCGCCCCCGGTCGCCGCCGACCGGCGCCGGCTCTGCGATTTGATCAGATCGCGCACGGGCCGATGCCCGTCGCCGATGACACTGGCCGGCCGCCGCACTGCGGCCGCCACCAGCCGGAAATTGATGACGACGAGGCGCAGATCCTGTCCCTCGACATATTCTTCCAGCAAAACCGTATCGCAGACCGATCGCGCCTCCTTGACCGCCGCCTCGACCTCTTCGTCCGTCGACAGCCCGACCGAGATGCCGCGGCCTTGCTCTCCGCGCGCCGGCTTCACGACAACCTTGCCGAGCCGCTCCAGGAATTCAGAGACCGTATTGGCTTCCGCGTCCGCCGAGAGTTGCTCGGGAACGTGAACGCCGGCTGCCTCGACGAAGCGGCGCGTCACGGTCTTGTCGTCGCAGATCGACATGGCGACGGCCGACGTCAGCTCGGACAGGCTTTCGCGGCAATGCACCGTCCTGCCGCCGTGGGACAGCCGGAAGAACCCGCCATCCACATCGGTGACCTGTACGTGGATACCGCGCCGCCGCGCTTCGCGGATGATGATCTTGGCATAAGGGTTGAGTGCGCTGTCGACTTCCGGGCCGGAGTACAGCGTCTCGTTGATCGGGTTCTTGCGCTTGACGGTGAAGAACGGCACGCGGCGAAAGCCGAGCTTGTCGTAGAGCGCGATGGCCTGCTCGTTGTCGTGCATCACGGACAGGTCGAGAAACGCCGCCCCGCGCGCGCTGAAATGCTCCGCCAGCCGCCGCACCAGCGCGTCGCCGACGCCGGGCTGGCGGGCTTGCGGATCGACGGCCAGGCACCACAGCGAGGCGCCGCGTTCGGGATCGTTGAACGCGCGATGGTGGTCGACCCCCATGACGGTGCCGAGGATCTCGCCCGAGGCTTCGTCCTCTGCGACGAAAAACGAAATCGAGCGGGCGTCCCGCTGCTGCCAGAAATACTCCGGCGGCACCACCACCATGCCGCGGGCGGCGTAGATGCGGTTGATCGCCTCGGCATCGGACTGCGACGTCAGCCGGCGCACGAAGAAGCCGGCAAGCGAGCGCCGCGACGCGCGGTAGGTGGACAGGTCGAGCCGGTAGGTGTGTGACGGATCTAGAAAGACATCCTGAGGCGCATTGGCAAGCAGCACATGCGGATCGCGCACGTAGATCGCGATGTCGCGGCGGTCCGGCATCTCGTCCTGGAGCGCGCCGATCAGGTCTTCCGGGTTGGCGAAGGTCTGGCCGAAGATCAGCCGGCCCCAGCCACAATCAAGCGTGACGTCCGGCGTGACATCCGGCCGATCATCACCCTCGTGGCTAATCGGTGGCTTCAGGCTATGGTCGCGCATCCGCTTGAGACGATGCGTATAGGCGTCGCGCGAACCGTGCTCGCGCCCGGCGCGGTTCTGTGTCGGCTCGTTCTGCTTGCCGTCGGCCATGATGAACCCTCAGATGGCGTGGGACTGGAGCCACATTTCCAGTAACGCCACTTGCCACAGTTCCGATCCCTGCAGCGGCGTGATGTGCGATGTCGGATCGGCGAACAGCCCGTCGAGATACTCCGGCCTGAACATACCGCGTTCGCGGGCGGCCTGCGATGTCAGCGCGTCGCGCACGAGATCGAGGTACGGCCCGTCGATGTATTTCAGCTGCGGCACCGGGAAGTAGCCCTTCTTGCGGTCGATCACTTCGCTGGGCACCACCAGCCGCGCCGCATCCTTTAAGACACCCTTGCCGTTGTCGGCGAGCTTGAACTCCGGCGGGATCGTCGCCGCCAGTTCTGCCAGCTCGTGATCGAGGAACGGCACGCGCGCTTCCAGGCCCCAGGCCATCGTCATGTTGTCGACCCGCTTGACCGGATCGTCGACCAGCATCACCTGGCTGTCGAGGCGCAGCGCCCGGTCGACCGGCGTCGCGGCGCCCGCGCGCATCAGGTGCTCGGCGACGAGCTCGCGGCTGACGTCGGAGGGCGCGATCCAGTCGCCCGAAAGCTGGCTTTTCAGCGTCTCGTGGCTGCGGTCGAAGAATACCTTGGCGTAGTCGGAAACGACGTCGTTGGAACTGGTCAGCGGCGGATACCAGTGATACCCCGCGAAGATCTCGTCGGCGCCCTGGCCCGACTGCACGACCTTGATGTGCTTGGAGACCTCGCGGCTGAGCAGATAGAAGCCGATGTTGTCGTAGGAGACCATCGGCTCCGACATTGCGTGGATCGTCTCCGGCAGCGCCCCCATCAGGTCGGCGGAGGGCACGAAGATCTTGTGGTGGTCGGTCTCGAAGGTATTGGCGATCAGGTCGGAATAGACGAACTCATCGCCTTTCTCGCCCTTGGCTTCCTCGAACCCGATGGAAAAGGTCGACAGCCCGGTCTGGCCTTCCTGGGCGAGCAGGCCGACGATGATGCTGGAATCGACGCCGCCCGACAAAAGCACGCCGACCGGCACGTCGGCGACCATCCGCCGCCGGACTGCGGTACGCAGCGATTCCAGCACCCGGTCGCGCCATTCCTCCCGGCTGACGTTGCCTTCTCCGGCCACGCGCTCGTGCGGCGGCGCCCAGTAGACGCGTTCGGTCTTCTCCCCGTCCGGCGTGATCCTGCGCACGGTTGCCGGCGGCAACTTGCGCACACCATTCAGGATCGTGCGCGGCGGCGGCACCACCGCGTGGAACGTCATGTAATTGTGCAGCGCCTCCAAATCGATCGCCGTGTCGACGTCGCCGCCCTTGAGCAGCGCCGGCAGCGAAGAGGCGAAGCGCAGCGTCTTTCCGATTTCCGAATAATAGAGCGGCTTGATGCCGAACCGGTCGCGCGCCAGCGTCACGATGCCGGTTTCGCGCTCGACGATGGCGAAGGCGAACATGCCGTGGAACCGTTCCACGCAGACGTCTCCCCAGGCATGGTAGGCCTTGAGGATCACCTCGGTGTCGCCGTGCGAGAAGAACCGGTAGCCCTTGGCCTGCAGCTCTTCGCGCAGCTCGGGATAGTTATAGATGCAGCCGTTGAAGACGATCGTGAGCCCGAGATCGGGATCGGTCATCGGCTGGGAGGCCTTGTTGGACAGGTCGATGATCTTCAGGCGGCGATGACCGAAGGCGATGGGCCCCTGCGCGAAGATGCCGCTGCCGTCCGGCCCGCGGGGGCTGAGCGCCTCCGTCATCCGCGACACCGCATCGGCATCGGCAAAGCGTCCATCGAAGCGTATTTCTCCGGCGATTCCACACATTCCAGGCTATCGATCTCCGTGATTGCAGTTGGCTTTTGCCGTTCCCGATCCCAGTAGACACCGGCGGGCGAAAAAATAAAGCGCGGGAATTACCCGCGCCGGCGTCGGGCGTCTATGTAGCGCAAATTCATTTGAAATCAAATCATTCGTTGTGTAACGGTTTCGCCTTGGTGAAGTCTAGACCCCGGATCTTAAGCGATACTGACGGAGACAACGGTTTGAACGGGCAAATGGTTGCCGACAAAAATGGCGCGGCGAAGGTCATGAAGTCGATCCGGCGCATCGTGCGTGCCATCGACATGCGCTCCAAGAAGGTCGCCCGCGAGACGGGACTGACCATTCCGCAGATCGTCATCCTGCAGGCGGTCCGGGATCTGGGAGAGGTAACGACGGCGGCGGTCTCCAGGCACGCCGATCTCAGCCCCGCCACGACGGTGACGATTCTCGACAAGCTCGAAGGCCGCGGGCTGGTGACGCGCCGGCGCAGCGCCACAGACCGGCGGATCGTTCACACCACGCTGACGGAGGAGGGCGCGCGTACCGTATCGACGGCGCCCTCGTTGTTCAGCGAGGATTTCAGCGAAGGGTTCGCGGAGCTGTCGCCGGACGATCAGCAGAAGGTAGTCGAGGCGTTCGGCACGGTGGCCGGCCTGCTCGATCCCGGTGGCCTTGCCGTCGAGCCGGGTCACGGGATCGCGGCGCCCGACAGCGTGCTTGGTTAGTCGCCGCACGCCTCGTCGATGAACCGGCCGAACGCAGCGTTGAAAGCCTCGGGCTCCTTGAAGAACGGCGCGTGGCCGCCGCCAGGTATATCGTGCGGCGTGCCGGTCCAGATCGCGCCATAGGTGAGGCCGGCGATATAGTCGTGATTGAGGAACGGATCGTCGGAGCCGTTCAGGATGGCGAAGGGCACCGTGCCCTCGCGCAGCATCCGCATCTGGCGAGGCCAGTTGAGAACCATCAGCTTGGTGATCATGTAGAAGCGCGCCCGCCCGTCGGTGCGGCTGACGGCTTCGTGCAGATAGGCGCTGTCGCGCGTCTTCGCCCCGGCCGTCGCTGTGGCGAAGTTCCGCATTTCCATCGGCGACAGGTACTGCTTGCCCGCCAGGATGAAGTGGCTCGTCGCGTCATAGGCCGCGCCCACGTCGTCGGGCGCGACCGCAAGCGGCGGCGTGCCGGCGATCGCCACCCCGCGCACCGCTCTCCCGCGCGCCGCCAGCTCCAGCGCCACATAGCCGCCGAGCGACCAGCCGAATACGACCGGATTTTCCACGCCCAGATGATCGAGCACGTCTTCCGCGATCTCGGCATAGGCCTGCACGTTGTAGCTCTTCTCCGGATCGGCGTTGGACGAGACGCCGTGGCCGGGCAGGTCGAAGGCGATCATCCGGTGGCCGTTCCGGAAGGCGGCGAACTGATGCGTGAACACCTCCTTGCACGACGAGTTGCCGTGGATCATCAGGATCGGCGCCCCGGTTGTGCCGGCTCCGCCGGTATCCGCGACGGCGATCTGGCCATGCCGGGTCTCGACCATCGTCTCGCTCGCCCCGAGCCGGGCTTCGCGCGCCGCCCTTTCGCGGCCGCGCCGGAAGCGGGCGATCAGCGCGGTGCGCACCGTGTCGAAGACCTCGCGGATTTCCTGGAACGCCGCCCACAGGCCGCCAGGATAGAACACCAAGACCAGCACGATCATCACCGCGATGATGATGTTGCGCCATGCGCCGAGATCGCCGATCGCCTCCGACAGGACGGTGACGACGACTGCGGCGATCACCGGCCCCCAGATCGTCGCGGCGCCGCCGAGCAGCAGGATCGACAGCAGCAGGGTGAGAAAGCCGAGCCCGAAGGCATCGGCCGAGGCGACGCGCACGTAGGAGCCGTAGAAGCCGCCGGCGATGCCGGTGAACAGCGCGCTCGCCATCAGTGTCAGGAGCCTTGTGCGCGCTTCCGAGATGCCGCGCGACATGGCGTAGTACTTGTTGTCGCGCATGGCGACGATCGCCCGGCCGAGCCGCGAACGGGTGATCGTGTAGAGGAAGGCGGTCGAGGCGATCAGCAGGATCAGGCCGGTATAGTAGTAGCCGATCCGGTGGTTCTTCACGAAGCGATAGTCGAACGCTTCCAGAGCCGGCAGCGTCACCATGCCCGAGGTGCCGCCGGTGATGTCGGACTGGCTGATGATGATCTGGTAGACGAGCTGCGAGAAGGCAATCGTCACCAGGATGATGTAAATGCCCGACAATCTGAGCACCGGCAGCGCGATCAGGC
>CAJQNW010000361.1 GCA_905479765.1 uncultured Tepidamorphus sp.
GAGGTCGCGCTGAAATCGCATGACGCGGAAATCCAGGCGATCCTCGCGGATACCGCCGCTCCGTCCTTCCGCAACACCATCGAGGCGCTGGAGCAGAGTGGTCGGACGCTGCGGAGGGTGGCGAGCGTATTCTTCAATTTATGCAGTGCGGACACCAACGACGCGCTGCAGGCGATCGAGCGCGACATGGCGCCGGTGCTGACCCGGCATTATAACGCGATCTACATGAACGAGGACCTGTTCGCCCGCGTCCAGGCGGTTTTCGACGCACGGGAGACGCTGAAACTCACGCCGGAGCAGGCCCGCGTCCTGGAGCGCTATCACAAGGCGTTCGTGAAAAGCGGCGCGGGACTCGACCAGGCGACCAAGACGCGGATCGCCGAGATTTCCGAACGGCTGTCTACGCTCGGCATCCAGTTCGGCCAGAACATGCTGGCCGACGAAAAGGCCTACCAGCTTGTCCTCGACAGCGAGGACGACCTGGCCGGCCTGCCCGATTTCGTGCGCAACGCGGCCGCCCGCGCCGCCGCCGACCGGGGGCTTGAGGGCAAGCACGTCATCACGCTGTCGCGCTCCTCGATCGAGCCATTCCTGCAGTTTTCAGCCCGGCGCGACTTGCGCGAGACCGCCTTCAAGGCCTGGACCGCGCGCGGCGAGATGGACGGGCATACCGACAACCGCGCGATCATCGCCGAGGTGGTGCGGCTTCGCGCCGAGCGCGCGCGGCTGCAGGGCCACGACTCATTCGCCCACTTCCGGCTGGAGGATTCCATGGCCGGCAGCCCGGAGGCGGCGCTGGAGCTGCTGACATCGGTGTGGGGCCACGCGCGTAAGCGCGCGCTGAAGGAAACCGAGGCGCTGCAGGCCCTCGCCGCGTCGGAAGGCGAAAACCACGAGATCGCGCCCTGGGACTGGCGCTACTACGCCGAAAAGCAGCGCTCGGCCGAGTTCGACCTCGACGAAGCCCAGCTGAAGCCCTACCTGCAGCTCGACCGGATCGTCGAGGCCGCCTTCCACACCGCCGGCCGCCTGTTCGGCCTCACCTTCACCGAGAAGACCGGCGTGCCGGTCTATCACCCGGACGTGCGCGTCTGGGACGTCGCCAAGGACGGCCAGCACGTCGGCCTGTTCCTCGGCGATTATTTCGCCCGCCCCTCGAAGCGCTCGGGCGCCTGGATGAGTTCGTTCCGCGCCCAGCAGAAACTGGCGGCCGGCCCGGGGGGCGACATCCGCCCGATCATCGTCAACGTGATGAACTTCTCGCGCGCCTCGGGCGACGCGCCGACGCTGCTCAGCTTCGACGACGCGCGCACCGTGTTCCACGAGTTCGGCCACGCCCTGCACGGGCTGTTGTCGGACGTCACCTACCCGATGATCTCCGGCACCGCCGTGCCGCGCGATTTCGTCGAGTTCCCCTCGCAGCTCTTCGAGCACTGGCTGGAGCGGCCGGAAATCCTGAAACAGTTCGCCGTCCACCACGAGACCGGCGCGCCTATCCCCGAGGACCTGCTGGCGCGCCTGAAGGCGGCGCGCAACTTCAACCAGGGCTTCGCCACGGTCGAATACGTGTCCTCGGCGCTGGTCGACATGAAGCTGCACATGCTGGAGGCGGCCGACGACGTCGACGCCACCGCGTTCGAGGCGCAAGCGCTTGCCGAGATCGGCATGCCCGCGGCCATCGTCATGCGCCACCGGCCGACGCATTTCGCCCACATCTTCTCAGGCGACGGCTATTCGGCGGCCTACTACAGCTACCTGTGGTCGGAGGTGCTGGACGCCGACGGCTTCGGCGCCTTCGAGGAGGCCGGCGACCCGTTCCACCCCGAGACCGCCGCGCGGCTGCACGAGCATGTCTATTCGGCCGGCAACCGCGCCGATCCCAACGACGCCTACCAGGCCTTCCGCGGCCGCGCGGCGACGCCGGAAGCGCTGCTCAAAAAGCGCGGACTGGTGGGGGCTTAGGGGCGCCTAGGCGCGATCAATTGGGCGAGGTCGGCGGGCGCCTCGAGGCCGTTGCGGCCGTTTGCTGCAGTACTCTGTATGACCGGCGAGGGCAGGGAACAGACGTTCGCTGCAGGTTGCGGCAACAGCAGTAATGTGGACAAATCGAACTCGATGCTATCGGGATATGGTCCGCAGGCGGCGTCAATCGATTCCGGAGTTGTCGCCGGAGGCAACTGTTGAGCCTATTGCGAAGCGCCGGCGATAGTCTCTGGGCGACACATGGAGCGACCGTATAAAGCTGCGGCGCATCCGTTCATCGTCCCCGAACCCGCACTGTTGGGCAATCTCGCTTACCGATAGTTCGCTTTGTTCGAGCGACCGGCGCGCTGCATCGATTCGCATGTCTTCAACGGCTTTGGCCGGAGTTTGCCCCGTATGGTGTGTGTACAATCGCGCGAAGTTTCGGGGGCTCATGTTCGCTTTTTCAGCAAGAACATCGACCCGAAGGTCTTTGTTGATATTGTCTGCGATCCATTCATGAAGTCCATCAAAACGGCCTGCTTCATCCAGGATTTGTCTGTCGAGCGTTCTACTGAACTGGGATTGGCCTCCCGGGCGAACCAGGTACGACACCAGTTCGCGCGCCAACGACAAAGACCCTGTCCGGCCAATGTTTTCCGCGACCATCGCGAGCGCCATATCGATGCCTGCGGTCACACCCGCTGATGTCCAGATATGTTCGTCTTTGACGTAGATGGGATCGGTTTCGACCAGAACCGCGGGGTGCCTTTGCGACAGGGCTTCGCATGATTGCCAGTGCGTCACCGCACGCCGACCATCGAGCAAGCCACAGGCTGCCAACACGAAAGCTCCGGTGCAGACTGATGCGATGCGATCCGCTCTCTTCGCAAGCGTCGTGACCGCGTCGACAATATCGGGATTCAGGGCCGCCACGCGGGCTCCGTTGCCGCCGACGACGATGAGGGTGCCTATTCGCCGGTCGGCCCATGACGTCATCGTATCCGTGGCGATGGTGACCGGGGTATCCGTCTCGACGCATTGGCCATCGATCGAGACCACTTCAGTTCTGTAGACAGCAACCCCATCGCCATCAACCGCATCGGCAAAAACTTGAAGCGGGCCGGCGAGATCAAGCAATTTTATATGTGGGAACACCGCAAACAGAACTGTGTGGGGGGCGGAAGGCTTCATGCGGGTTTGGCAGAATACGAGGGCATATTGTCATTTATGCCAGAAGAGGGACGGCTAGTCTATTGCCGTTCGCCATCGTCAAAGGAGCAGGCAATGTTGAAACTGAAGCCCAACTGTGAATGCTGTGACACCGATTTACCGCCCGATAGCCTGAACGCGCGTACATGTTCGTTCGAATGTACCTTCTGCAAGAATTGCGCGGAAGATCGCTTTCACAATGTTTGCCCGAACTGTGGAGGGGAGCTGTTGCGCCGTCCGATCCGACCCGCAGAGCTCCTCGCTAAAAATCCGGCGTCTACAGATCGTTTCCTGAAAGCGCACCCGCAATGCGCTCACCTCCAGCCCTGAACGGGGAAAGAGCATGAGATCGATTGGCGCGCTCGTTTTTGATGGCTTCGAGACGTTGGATCTGTTCGGGCCGCTGGAATTTTTCTGCTGGTTGCCCAACGAATTCACCATTTCCACCGTCGGCGAAAATGCCGGCCATGTCACATGCAGGAGTGGCCAGCGTATCGCGGTCGACTGCCTTCTCGGCGAACGCAACGACTTTGATTTGATTCTCGTCCCTGGTGGACCGGGTACGCCTGTCGAACCGGCCAACGAGGCAATTAGTGATTGGATCAGAGTTGCTGCCGAAAAGGCCACCATTGTCATGAGCGTTTGCACGGGGAGCGCACTTCTAGCGAGCACCGGTGTCCTCGACGGCCGCAAAGCCACGACCAACAAGATGGAATTCAATTGGGCCGTTCCGTTCGGGCCAAAAGTGGATTGGATCGGCAAAGCTCGTTGGGTTGAGGACGGGAAGTTTTTCACGTCCTCCGGGGTTTCCGCAGGCATGGACATGAGCTTGGCGGTCATATCCCGCCTGATTGGTCTAGAGTCCGCAAGACATGTTGCAACGTGTGCGGAATACAGTTGGACCGAAGATGCTTCATCAGACCCGTTTGCGGTTCAACATGGGGTTTCGTGATCCATTTTCCGCGCGACATCACGTGTTACGTCTGCAAAGGACTTGGATCTGCCGTTCCCGGCGTCTTTCACTAACGGCAGCAATGGGCCGGAAGCTGAACCTGTTGAAATGGCTGCTTCGGGCGGAGAGGCGGCATTTGCCGCGGTCCACTCCAAAGTCCGCTACGTGGGACCATGCGGACACTCTACTGACGACCGTTTTTCAGAAACTTCGTCGTCGAACTGCTGAGACATGCAGGTCCAATAGCGATCGAGTGAAGGCGGCATAGAAATGCGAATCTCAGAACGAAAATATGCCATCACGGGCGCCAGTCGTGGATTGGGCGCGGCGCTGGCCATTATAATGGCAGACGCCGGAGCCGAACTTGTGCTGCTTGCACGCACAAAGGACGCTCTTTCAGATACGGCGAATTCAATCCAGAAAAGAACTGGGCAGCACGTTTCCACGCTCTCGTGCGATCTTGCCGATGCAGCAAGCTGTACTGCCGCGGGCGAGCGACTGGCTCGCGATCACACAGACCTGGATGGGCTGATCCACAATGGGGCAATGTGGTTGCCGGGGCCAATGAGCGGCATTTCGGATCTCGACATTCAGGCTTGTATCGGTTCGGCCGCCATCGGGTCGCTAATCCTCACGCGCCATCTTCTTCCAAACCTGAGGGCTAGAGACGATGCGGACATACATACGGTGGTCTCGACCAGCGGTTTGCAAAATCAGCCACTTGACGGCGGTTCGGTTGTTTTTACCGCCGCGAAATCCGCGCAAGCGGGATTTGTCCATGGCTTGGCAGACGAACTTGCGGCAACTCGCGTAAGGGTGACTGCGGTATTTCCCGGCGACATCATAGACGTTTCGCCGAATGACTCCACGTGGAATGAGAAGACAGGTCGAAGCTATACGTTGAGCAATCGGGAGGTTGTCGAAGCAATACTATTCATACTGAATCAACCCTCTTCGGTAGCAGTAAGATCATTGGTTATCCAATAAAATTGACTTAATGAGCCGAGTCTAGGCGAGCTGTCTCGGTGTCAATATCAAATGCAAGATACATTTAGTGGCTGCTGTCAGAAGGCCCAGAGAGTCAGAAGGCCCAGAGTGAATGTCGTGGAAGGGCTCGTGCATGCCCTTCGCTGCAGGTCGAACCCACGCCCTCGATGGGCCGGAACTGCCCTTATCCCAACGTCCGAAAAGTCCGCATATCGGCCCTTCTCCGCGAACGGAATCCAGCCCAGCCGAGCCGAGCCCTATTCACGCGGGCCGCCACCGTCTACGCCGGCAGGATGACGACGTTGGTATCAACGGGGGCGCGGGCGTAAAGGTGCATCATGTCCTGGGTGAGCAGGCCGATGCACCCACTCGACACGCCCTGCCCGATCGAATGCGGATAGACCGTCGAGTAGATCGTGCACAGCGTGTAGGCGCCGTCCTGGTAGAGATAGAGGACGCGGGCGCCGAGCGGGTTCTCGAGGCT
>CAJQNW010000362.1 GCA_905479765.1 uncultured Tepidamorphus sp.
GGATGGAACCCGACCTTGTCCGACTGGTAGACGACCTTATCGACCGGATGGCCGACAAGTGTCGGGTCGATCTGATCTCGGACTTCGCGTCCGCCATTCCGATCGAGGTGATCGGCAACCTGCTGCAGGTGCCGCATGAGGAACGCGGGCCGTTGCGCGAATGGTCGCTGGCGATCCTGGGTGCGCTTGAGCCCAGGCTGACGCCCGAGCAGGAGGCGCGCGGCAACGCCGCGGTGCTGGAATTCCAGGACTATCTGGATGATCTGATCGCCGACCGGCGCAAAAACCCCGGCGATCCGGCGACGGATGTGCTGACGCGGCTGATGCAGGGCGATGGCGACGCCGAACTGACCCACGTCGAGCTCGTCCAGAACTGCATCTTCCTCCTGAACGCCGGCCACGAGACGACCACGAACCTGATCGGCAACGGCCTGCATATCCTTTCCGAGTGGCCGGGCGAGCGGCGGCGGCTGCTCGACGACCCCGAGATGATCTCCTCGGCGGTCGAGGAATTCCTGCGCTACGAGAGTTCCAACCAGCTCGGCAACCGGATCACCACCGAGGAGGTGGAGGTCGGGGGCGAGGTACTGCCGGCGGGCACCCAGATCACCCTGTGCATCGGGGCTGCGAACCGCGACCCGGCGCAGTTTCCCGATCCCGACCGCATGGACATCACGCGCAAGCCCAACAAGCACCTGGCGTTTGCCTGGGGGCCGCACCTGTGCGCCGGCCACGCGCTGGCGCGGCTCGAAGGCCGCACCGCGATCGGCCGGTTTGTCGCCCGGTTCCCGGACTACGCGCTGGATGGCGAGCCGGTGCGCGGCGGGCGCGTGCGGTTTCGCGGCTTCGCGGAGCTGCCGGCAAGAGTTTCCTGAGTTTCAAGGAGTTGAATGACGTGAGCATCATGCGACTGGAGAGTTTTGCCGCAGGCCGTTGGGTTCCGCCGGGCGGTTCGACGCGGCCGATCGCCAGCGCGGTGACCGGCGAGAAGATCGCCGAAGCCGGGTCGGACGGGCTCGATTTCGCCGCCATGCTCGACTACGCGCGCACCGTCGGCGGGCCGGCGCTGCGCGCCATGACCTTCCACGAGCGCGCCGAGAAGCTGAAGGCGCTCGCCCAGTATCTTAACGAGCGGCGCGACCATCTCTATGAGCTGTCCTTCAAGACGGGCGCGACGAAGAGCGACTCGCAGGTCGATATCGACGGCGGCATCGCGACGCTGTTCGTGTTCTCCTCGAAGGGCCGGCGCGAGATGCCGGACGCGCACGTCTATGTCGACGGCGGCATCGAGCAGCTGTCGCGCTCAGGCGCCTTCCTCGGCCAGCATGTCTGCACGCCGTTGCTGGGTGCGGCTGTTCACATCAACGCCTTCAACTTCCCGGTCTGGGGGATGCTGGAAAAGCTCGCCCCGACGCTGCTGGCCGGCGTGCCGGCGATCGTCAAGCCTGCGACCGCGACGTCCTATCTGACCGAAGCCTGCTTCCGGCTGATGATCGACAGCGGCATCTTCCCCGACGGCGCGTTCCAGCTGATCGTCGGCGGCACGGGCGACCTGCTGTCGCGGCTCGGCTGCCAGGATATCGTGAGCTTCACCGGCTCGGCGTCCACGGCGCTGTTGCTGCGTTCCGACAAGGATCTGATCGAGAAGTCCGTTCGCTTCGTTGCCGAGCAGGATTCCCTGAACGCCTCGATTCTCGGACCGGATGCCGCGCCGGATACGCCGGAGTTCGACGCCTTCGTGCGCGAGGTGGTCCGTGAGATGACGGTGAAGGCCGGGCAGAAGTGCACCGCCATCCGCCGCATCATCGTGCCGGACGCCCAGGTGAGCGCGGTGATCGAGGCGATTTCGGCCAAGCTCGCGAAGACGGTGATCGGCGATCCGGCATTGGAGACGACGCGCATGGGGGCGCTTGCGAGCGCCGAACAAAAGGCCGACGTACTGGCCAACGCTGCGATCATCGGCTCGGAATGCGAGCGCGTGTTCGGCGACCCCGACAGTTTCACGGTCGAGGGGGCGGATGCCGGCAAGGGAGCGTTCCTGCCGCCGATGCTGTTCCACTGCGCCGATCCGGATGCCGCGACCAAGACGCATTCGACCGAGGCATTCGGGCCAGTCTCGACCGTCATGGGCTACCGCGATCTCGGCCATGCGGTCGATCTTGCCAATCGGGGGCAGGGCAGCCTCGTCGCCTCGGTGTTCACGCACGATCCGGTAGTCGCACGTGAGGTGGTGCTGGGTGCGGGTGCCTGGCACGGGCGGCTCTATTTCGCCAATCGGGACACCGGCAAGGAGGCGACCGGCCACGGCTCGCCGCTGCCGCACATGGTGCATGGCGGCCCCGGCCGCGCCGGCGGTGGCGAGGAGATGGGCGGTGTGCGCGGTGTGTTGCACTACATGCAGCGCACCGCCATTCAGGGCTCTCCGGATCTCCTGACCGCGATCGGCGAGGCCTGGGTGCCGGGTTCGAAAGAGCTTGCGACGGACGTCCATCCGTTCCGCCGCAAGTTCGGCGAGCTACAGATCGGCGAGACGCTGAATACCGGTTCGCGCCAGATTTCGCTTGAGGATATCGAACACTTCGCCGAGTTCACCGGCGACACGTTCTATGCCCACATGGACGAGGAGGCGGCTGCCGCCAATCCGTTCTTTCCGGGCCGCGTGGCGCACGGCTACCTGCTGCTGAGCTTTGCGGCCGGGCTGTTCGTCGATCCCGATCCGGGGCCGGTGCTCGCCAACTATGGCCTGGATAGTCTGCGGTTCCAGAAGCCGGTCAGTCCGGGCGACTCGATCCGCGTGCGGCTGACGGTGAAGCAGAAGATGCGGCGCAATCCCGAATACGGCGAGGTGCGTTGGGACGTTGCCCTGTACAATCAGGACGACGAGCAGGTCGCCGGATACGACCTGCTGACGATGAACGCGATGTAAGCGGAGCATATCTGCCGATTTCCGTATTGCCCCTGGACCCTGGATCAAGTCCAGGGCACGCGTTTGTTCGGGTGGCGCGACCGTGCCACAATCCGAAGCAGTGTCCCGGACTTGAACCGGGATCCATGTGGCGGTTGCGCCAACGTACCTAGTCGCGGCGTGCGGCCACGACCCTGCCGCCAACCGCGATCGCCAGCGCGACGACGACCAGTCCCGCCGCGACGAGGAATGTCGATTGCATTCCAAAGGCGATCGCATCCGGAGGGGCGGTCGTTATGTCCGTTGCGGTGGCGATGGCGAACACCGCGCCCATTGCCGACGCACCGGTGATCAGCCCGAGATTTCGGGACAGGTTGAGCAGGCCGGAGACGACGCCGCGCTGCGTCTCGGCCACGTCCAGCATCACGACCGTGTTGTTGGCCGCCAGGAAGAGCTGATAGCCCGGCGTCAGGATGGCGATGGCGCCGATATATCCGGCGACGCCGGCCAATCCCGGCAGAACAGCGATGCCGAGCGTGCCCGCCACCATCACCGAAAGCCCGAGGATGAGCGTGGCCGGCGCGCCGAAACGGTCGACGAGGCGTCCCGCCGGGACACCGCTCAGCGCGGCAACGGCGGGGCCGACCGACATGGCCGCGCCGACGATGGCGCCCGGCAGGCCGAGCGCCCGGGCGAGATAGAACGGCCCGACGACGAGGGTCGCCATCATCACGGTGGCGACGAGGACGTTCATTGCCAGAGCGCCGCTCAGGACCGGGTCGCGGAAAGCGGCGGGCCGGATCAGCGGTGCGCGTGACCTGGCCTGTGTGAAGACAAACAGCGCGAGCCCCAGCGCCGTCGCGGCCAGAAGGGCGCCGGTCAACCCTGTGGACCGGTCCGGGCCAGCGGTGACGGCGAGGGCATAGGCGGCAAGGGTACCGCCCAGCAGAAGCGTTCCGGGTATATCGAAGCCTTGACGGTCCGGCCGGGGCATGCGGGGATCGGGCGGCAATCCGCGAGTGGCGAGCGCGGCGGTCAGGAGCCCGAGTACGGCCAGAACCAGGAAGATCGCCCGCCAGCCGACGGTGTCGATGAGGACGCCGCCGAGGGAGGGACCGAGCGCGGTGCCGACCGCCGACGTGGTGCCGAGAAGCCCCATGGCGCTGCCGGTGCGCGCCTTCGGCACCGTGTCGCGGACCAGCGCGACTGACAGCGCCATCAGGGCGGCCGCGCCGAGGCCCTGCACGGCGCGCGCGGCGATCAGCACCCAGAGCGACGGCGCCGCCGCGGACAGGCCGGACCCGGCCGTGAACAGGGCGATCCCGGCGAGCAGGACCGTCCGCCTGCCCAGACCGTCGCCGAGCTTTCCGGCACTGA
Organism: uncultured Tepidamorphus sp.; assembly: GCA_905479765.1. Classification (GTDB taxonomy): domain Bacteria; phylum Pseudomonadota; class Alphaproteobacteria; order Rhizobiales; family Tepidamorphaceae; genus Microbaculum. The sequence goes on from CAJQNW010000362.1 coordinate 4,283, forward strand.
CAACGGCAATGGTCATGGCGAGGAGATAGGAGACGACAACCCACTGAACTGCCGGAAAAGAGCCATCGAAGACTTCGGCCAGCGTCGGCAGCGCGACATTGGCGGCGCTGATGCCGAGCGTCGACAGCAGCATCGACATCGCAAGGGTGACGACCGCCAGGCGCGAGGCTTGTCGGGGGCTTGAAGACTCCGTCGACGCAACGGCGTCGGGTCCGGTGGCGTGCGCTGTCATTTCGGTCTCCGTTTCATCGCGGCATCCGATGACCGCGCCAGGACCGTAGCTCCAACCGATATATGTCGCCAGACGCACCGATTGCATTGTATTCGTGCGTCTAACGCTATGTTCCGCTAGTGCTTCCGTGCTATCCTTTCGGAATGACGCGACCCGATCTCAACCTTCTCGTCACTCTCGACGTGCTGCTTACGGAAGGCAGCGTCGCGCGCGCCGCCAAGCGGTTGCGTCTCAGTCCATCGGCAATGAGCCGCGCGCTGGCGCGCCTGCGCGCGGCAACCGGAGACCCGCTGCTGGTCAGGGCGGGACGCGGTCTTGTTCCTACGCCCCGTGCGCTCGAGCTCCGCGACAGGGTTGGCTCGCTCGTGCGGGACGCCGAAGCGGTTCTGCGTCCCGTCGAGACGCTCGACCTGAAACGGCTCGTCAGGACGTTCACGCTCAGGAACAGGGATGGCTTTGTCGAGAATTTCGGGCTGGACCTGATCTCGCGGGTGGCCGATCAGGCACCTGGAGTGCGGCTGTGTTTCGTGCCGAAGCCGGACAAGGACAGCACGCCGCTGCGCGACGGCAGCGTGGACCTGGAGACGGGCGTCGTCGGGAACACCATGGGTCCGGAGGTGCGCGCGCAGGCGCTGTTCCGCGATCGCTTCGTCGGTGTCGTGCGGAGAGGCCATCCGCTTTGCAAGGGCAGGATTACGCCGGCCCGTTATGCCGGGGGGCGACACATCCACACCTCGCGCCG
>CAJQNW010000363.1 GCA_905479765.1 uncultured Tepidamorphus sp.
GAAGGCAACCTTCTTGCCGAGCACGCCGTCACCCTTCAGGCTGAGCGGCTTCATGGTGTTCATCAGGCCACCATCGCCCTCGCCATTGAGGTGCTTGACGGCGAGCTGGTAGGCGCGCAGCTCGTCGGCGCCCTCGTCGGCATAGGCGCCGGTCTGGGGCACGTTGAAGCCGAGCGTCACGGTCGAGCCGGTCGGCTCGTTCAAATAGGCGGCACGCGCCGCGCTGGTAAAGATCGTCGGCATCGCCAAGCCGGCGCCGACAGCGGCGGTGCTTTTGAGAAGCGTACGCCGATTGATGTTCTTAAGACCGCTCATATGGGGTCCTCCCTAGGACAGACGGTTTTTTGGATCCGCGAGTACGGTGAGTGGTTTCACTCGCCACAGACGCTGACCCATTTTTGAAAAGAACACAATAAGCCTTTGATCTAACACCAATATCCTGTAAAATATTGAGACTTCGCTTGTGCAAAAAAGTAAAATATTTACATCGCGGTGCAACACAAACGCGAAATTCCCCAGCGATTTCAATCGTTCGGGCCAATTCGCGCAGCCGCGTTCAGTCGAGACAGACAGCTATGGCGACGACCATTGTTGGGTTGAAGATCCGAGAGACGCGGCGGGCGCTTGGGATATCGCAATCCGAACTAGCGCGGCGGATGGGGATATCGCCGGCCTATCTGAACCTGATCGAGTTCAGCAAGCGGCGCATCGGCGGCCGGCTTCTCAAGACAGCGGCGGATTGCCTCGACCTGCAACCGTCCGATCTGGACGGCGCGGCGGAACTGCGGCTGGTTAACGAGCTTCGCGAGATCGCCGTCGATCCCGGACTGCAGTCAACCGGCGTCGGGGCGGACAGTATCGAGGCGTTCGTCGGCCGGTTTCCCGAGTGGGCCGCTGCGCTGGCACAGGTTCACCGCAGCGACGGCGCTAACCGGGAACTGGCAACAGCCCTGTCGGATCGACTCAACCACGATCCGTACCTGGGTGACATCGTCCACCAGATGCTGACCCACATCTCGGCGATCCGATCGACCTCGGAGATTCTCGACGATATCCAGGACATCGATCCGGCTCGCCGCGAGCGGTTTCATGACGTTCTGGTGGCGGAAAGCCACCGGCTGACGGATGTCGCACAGGCCCTGGCCGGGTATTTCGACAAGGCCCACACCACAGCGCGCACCGTAACGCCGGTCGAAGAAATCGAATCGTTCCTGTTGTCCAACGGGAACCATTTCCCCGCGATCGAAATCGCAGTGGAGGAGATCGGCGTCTCGCGAACCGTCGCAGATACGTCTCGCGAAGGCGCGTTGATCGCCGCGCTGGATGCCCGAAACTACGCGATCGCAGCCGAACAAGAGGTTCCCGAAGACGCTCTCGCCAACCGGTCCGCAGGGATGGATCGGCCGCTGTCGATGTCCGTTGGCGTGCCGCGGGGCGCCAGCCTGGACACATTAGCCAGGGCGGTGGTCGACGCATACATGGATGAACCGATCGCCGCTCTGCTGGGCGCGCAACCAGAGCCCGTCAGCGCGGTCGCGCGCCAGCACATCACTGCCCTTCTGAAGACCTACGCGGCCGATGCGCTGCTTATGCCCGCCCGGCCGTTTCTCGAATCGGCGGAGCGGCTGCGTTACGACCTGGACGCCTTGAGCCGGTCCTGGGCGGTGGAATTCGATGGGGTATGCCGGCGGCTGACCGCTGTTCGAGCGCAAAACGATGGCGGCGGGCAAGGCGATGGCGGGCCGCGCTTCGCCTATTTCGCCTGCAATGCGGCGGGGCACACGATCGATCGCAGGCCGCTGCCGGATCTGCCGTTTCCCCGGCACGGCGCGGCCTGTCCGCTGTGGTCGATCTACCGCTCGTTCGCCTCGCCCGAGACGGTTATCCGGCAGGTCGCCCATTTCCCCGATGGCGAGAAAATGCTTTTCGTCGCGCGCGCGCGACGCATCGGTCCTGTCGGTTTCGATCTTCCCGCCGACTATGTCGCCGACATGATCGCGGTTCCCGCCATGAACGCGGGCCAACTCGTCTACGGCGACGGCATCGATTTCGGCAGCCGGGGCAATGCCGAGCCGGTAGGCCCGAATTGCCGCATCTGCCCGCGAGAAGGCTGCCGCCACCGCACCGACGATCCTCTGGTCGGCCGGTTTGTCAATTAAGGCGCCGCCGGCCCCATACGAAATATCTACTCGCAATCGGCAAGGCCCGCGTCGTAGACTCACAACTGGCTATGAAAATGAGCGCCGCGGACAATCCGATGTCCGGGACAAACAAGGTCCAGGCGACGATAGAGTCCACGGAGGGGGAAACGCGCCTGTGAGCAGGCACGTCTTAATCGTCGAAGACGAAGAAAACATCGTGGAATCCCTCTCGTTCCTGCTCGAGCGGGAGGGTTACAGGGTGACCTCCGTGCTTGATGGTGCGCAAGCGGTCCCTTGCATCGAGTCCAGCCGGCCCGACCTCCTGATTCTCGATGTCATGCTGCCCGGCCTCGACGGATTCGAAATCCTGCGGGCGATCCGGTCCAATGCCGCGATCAAGGACCTGCCGGTGGTTATGCTGACCGCGAAGATGCAGCAGCAGGACCGGCGCACCGCAGAAGACATCGGCGCCAACGCTTTCGTCACCAAGCCGTTCTCGAACGCCGAAGTCGTCTCGATCGTCAAGCGGCTATCGCCATGAATGCGCCCCGGGATCCCGATCTTGCCCGGCGCAAGTTCAACGATGCCGGCCTGGTGCTGCCGATCGCCGGCACTTTCCTGCTGATGCCGCCATTCATCCGCGTGTTCGTCACGGATAGCTTCATCTTCGGCATTCCGGTGATCATCGTCTACCTGTTCTCGGTGTGGTTCGCCCTGATCCTGGTGGCCTGGTGGCTTGCCGGCCCCCTGCGTGAGGCAATGCAGAGCGACCCGACGGACACGAGCGACACCGAACCGCCGGCGGCGTGATGCTTTCGGCCAATCTGCTCCTCTTTATATGCCTCTCCTACGTTGCGCTCCTGTTCCTGGTCGCCTTTGTCGTCGACCGGCGCGCCCAGAGGGACCGTATCGGCTGGCTCCAGTCGCCGCTCGTCTACACGCTGTCGATCTCGATCTACTGCACGTCCTGGACGTTCTACGGGGCGGTCGGTTCAGCCGCGCGTAGCGGATTGGAATTCGCCACAATCTATCTCGGGCCGACGCTGGTGTTCGTCGGCTGGTGGTGGATCCTGCGCAAGCTCGTGCGCATCGGCCGCCTACACCGGATCACCTCGATCGCCGACCTGATTTCCTCGCGGTTCGGCAAGAGCCCGACGCTTGCCGTCTTCGTGACGCTGATCGCGGTCATCGCCACCACGCCGTACATCGCGCTGCAGCTCCAGTCGGTGACGCTGAGCTACCGCGTCATTTCCGGGAACACCGAGGCCGCCGGCCTGAATGACGGTGTCACCGCCTTCTGGGTCGCCGCCGGCATGGCGCTGTTTACGATCCTGTTCGGCACTCGCAACGTCACCGCGAACGAGCGCCATCATGGTGTCGTCGCCGCGATCGCCCTGGAGGCGCTGGTCAAGCTGTTCGCACTAATCGCCGTCGGGCTGTTCGCCATCTACGGCGTTGCCGGGGGCTTGAGCGAGGTCTTTTCAAGGGTAACGCCAGAGATGCTGCATGCCGACGAGGTGTTCGGCAGCCGCTGGATTGCGCTAACATTCCTGTCGGCAACCGCCATCATCTGCCTACCTCGCCAGTTTCAGGTGACGGTCGTGGAGAACGTCGACGAAAAGCATCTGGCGACGGCGTCCTGGCTGTTTCCGCTCTATCTGGTGATGCTCTCGGTCTTCGTCCTGCCGATCGCGGTGGCAGGACTAATCCAGATGCCGGTGGGATCCAACCCCGACATGTTCGTCCTGACCCTGCCGCTGTCGACCGGTCAGGAAGGGCTGGCCGCCTTCGCCTTCATTGGCGGATTCTCCTCGGCGACTTCGATGGTGATCGTCGCGGCGATCGCGCTGTCGACCATGGTGTCGAACCACATCGTCATGCCGGTCGCGCTGAAGGTCTCCCAATCGGACTACTACACCAGCGGCGATGTCCGCCGCCTGCTTCTGACCAGCCGGCGGATCAGCATCGCGGCGATCCTGATGCTCGGCTTCATTTATTTCCGTCTTACCGGCGGTTCGGAAGGGCTGGCGTCGATCGGCCTGATCGCCTTCGCCGGCACCGCGCAGGTGCTGCCCGGCGCCGTCGGCGGCGTCATGTGGCGTGGTGCGACGCGTTATGGCGCCCTGGCCGGACTTGCGGCCGGGTTCGCTGCCTGGGCCTACATGCTGCTGATCCCGAGCTTCAGGGCCGAATACGCCGTGATCGACGCCTTCGTCGCGCTCGGCCCCTGGGGCATCGACATGCTGCGGCCGGAAGCGTTCCTCGGGGTGTCGATACTCGATCCGCTCGTCCATGCCCTGTTCTGGAGCCTGTCGGCGAATACGCTTTTGTTCGTGATCGTGTCGCTCGTGACGAATCCGACCCCGCTGGAACGACTGCAAGGCGCGTTGTTCGTCGACGTGTTCCGGATGCGGCCGGGAGAGCCGCCCCGTGTCATCCACCGCACGGCGCCGGTCGAAGACCTGTTCGTGCTGGCCCAGCGTATTCTCGGCGCAGAACCGGCCCGTCTTCTCTTCAGGGACATCGCCCGGTCACAGGGTATCCATGACGGCCTGCCGAATGCGGACGACGCCTTCGTGTCACGGCTGGAGCGCGAGCTTGCCGGCTCCGTCGGCGCGGCGTCGGCGCATGCCATGGTCTCGCAGGTTGCCGGCGGCGGCACGATCAGCCTGACCGAACTGATGGAAATCGCCGACGAAACCGCCCAGATCCTCGAATACAGCCAGCAGCTTACGGAAAAGTCCGCAGAGCTGGAAAGCACCGCCCGGCAATTACGCGACGCCAATACGAAACTGCAGAAGCTGTCGGCGCAGAAAGACGATTTCCTCAGCCAGGTCAGTCACGAATTGCGGACGCCGATGACGTCCATCCGGTCGTTTTCCGAAATCCTGCTGGAAACCCCGGACGTGCATAGCGAAAGGGCGCAGCGCTTTCTCTCGATCATCAACGAGGAATGCCTGCGCCTGACCGGCCTGCTGAACGAGATCCTCGACCTGAGTTTCCTGGAGAGCGGCAAGGTGTCGTGGACGCTGGTGCCGGTCGATCCGGAGGCCGCGCTCGACCGGGCGCTGGACTCGATTTCCGTGCTCGCAGAGAAAAACGGCGTCCGGATCGATATCGTCGAACGTGCCGGCAACGTGTTCGTCATGGCCGACTTCGGGCGGCTGACGCAGGTTTTCCTCAACATCTTAAACAATTCGGTGAAGTACAACACCGTCGACACGCCGCGCATAGAGGTACGCAGCCGCCTGCAAGAAGGAAACTATGTCGTGTCGATCACCGACAACGGTCCCGGCATACCGGCAAGCGACAGCGAAACGATCTTCTCTAAATTTGGCCGCGGCGGTGGCCGGCAGGACGTCGGTGGCAGCGGACTGGGGCTGGCAATCAGCCGAGAGATCCTTCGCAAGTTCGAGGGCGACGTCGTGCTGGTCGCCGACAGCGGACCCGGCGCGACGTTCGAAATCAGGCTACCCGCGTCGAAATAGGAAACACGGGCCGCGCCGATTGCACAAGCGGCGTTCCGATGCGCAAGATCACGGACCGACCTGTCCAGAGCAAAGAACCCGGGGGAAACCGTGCCAGCCGCCAACCTGCCTTTCAGCAAAGCCGAATACGACCGCCGCCTGGCGCTGGTCCGCGCCGAAATGGAGACGCGCGGGCTCGATGCCCTGTTCGTCCAAGATCCCTCGAACATGGCCTGGATCACCGGCTACGACGGGTGGTCTTTTTATGTTCATCAGGGCGTGCTCATTCTGCCGGGAGCATCGCCAGTCTGGTGGGGACGCGGGATCGACAGGAAGGGCGCGCTGAAGACCGTCTGGATGGAAGACGACAATATCCGCGGCTACTCGGACGACTATATCCAATCGAGCGAACGCCACCCCATGCAGGATCTCGCCGCCCTGCTGCGCGAGACGTCCGTCGGGTCCGGGCGGATCGGGCTGGAACTCGACAACTACTATTTTTCGGCCAAAGCCTATCTGACACTTCGTGAAGAATTGCCCGACGCAACACTCATCGATGCGACGGCTCTGGTCAACTGGCAGCGCGGGGTGAAATCGGCAGAGGAAATCGCCTTCATCCGGCGCGCCGCGAGAATCTCCGAGAAACTGGTCGACGGTGTCCTCGAAAGGGTCGAACCCGGTCTGGCAAAGAACGAGCTGGTCGCCGAAATCTACGCCGATGCGATCCGCGGCGTAGACGACGCCTGGGGCGACTATCCGGCGATTGTGCCGATGCTGCCGAGCGGCAGCGACGCGAGCGCCCCGCACCTGACCTGGGACGATCGCCCCTTCGAGAGCGGCGAAGCGACCTTCTTCGAGCTTTCAGGCTGCTATCGCCGCTACCACGCGCCGTTTTGCCGGACCGTGTTCCTCGGCAAGCCGCCGCAGCACTTGCTCGACGCCGAAAAAGCGCTGGTCGAGGGGCTGGAAGCCGGCCTGGAGGTTGCCCGGGCCGGGGCGCGGGCCGGCGATGTGGCGCGGGCGCTGTTCGGGTCGCTCGAAAAAGCCGGGATCAAGAAGGACGGCCGTTGCGGCTATCCAATCGGCATCTCCTATCCGCCCGACTGGGGCGAACGGACCATTTCCTTCCGGCCCTCCGACGAAACCGAGCTGAAGGCCGGCATGACCTTTCATTTCATGCCAGGACTATGGATGGACGACTGGGGCCTTGAGATCACCGAGAGCATATTGATCCGCGAGACCGGCCCGGCCGAATGCCTGTGCGACCGGCCACGCCAGCTCTTCGTCAAGGATTGAACGATGGATATGCTTGACGAAACCGTCGGTCTGCTGGGTGAGCTGATCGCCTTTCCGACCGTGTCGACCGACAGCAATCTGGCGCTGATCGCCTGGGCATCGGACCGGCTCGGCGCGCTCGGCGCCCAGGTACGGATCTCGACCGACGAGACGGGCCAGAAGGCGAACCTGTTCGCGACCTTCGGGCCGGAGGGAGACGGCGGCATCGTGTTGTCCGGCCACACCGACGTGGTGCCGGCGGAGGGCCAGGACTGGACCACCGACGCCTTCGCGATGGCCGAGCACGACGGGCTGCTCTACGGGCGCGGCACCTGCGACATGAAGGGCTTCATCGCCGCGGTGCTGTGCATGGCACCGCGCTACGCCGCGCTCAATCTCAGGCGGCCGGTGCACATCGCGCTGACCTACGACGAGGAAACTGGCTGCCTCGGCGCGCAGGCGCTGGTGAAGGAGCTTGAGCGCGAGGGTATCCGGCCGGCGATAGCGATCATCGGCGAGCCGACCTCGATGCGGATGATCGAGGGACACAAGGGCTGCTACGAGTATGTGACCGAGTTCAGCGGGCTTGAGGGCCACGGCTCGGCGCCGGATCGCGGCGTCAACGCGGTCGGCTACGCGGTGCGATACGCGGCGCGGCTGATGGAACTCGCCGACGAACTGAAAACGCGGGCGCCGGCGGCGAGCCGTTACGACCCACCGTGGACAACGGTCAATCTCGGCCAGATCGCCGGCGGCGAGGCGCGCAACATCATCGCCGGGCATTGCCGGCTGGAGTGGGAAATGCGGCCGGTGCAATCAAGCGACGCCAACCTGGTGCGCGACACGATCGACGGATACGCCCGCGACGTGCTGGAACCGGAAATGCGCACGGTCCATCCGGCCGCCGGCATCTGGCGGCAGACGATCGCCGAGGTGGCAGGACTCGAGCCGGTCGGCGACAACGAGGCGATCCGGATCGTTTCGGAGCTGACCGGCGCAAACACCGTCGACGTGGTGCCGTTCGGCACCGAGGCCGGGCTTTTCCAGGCGCTCGGGATGACCTGTGTCGTCTGCGGGCCCGGTTCGATCGATCAGGCCCACAAGCCCGACGAATACGTTTCGCGCGAGCAGCTCAGCGCCTGCCTGCAGATGCTGGCCGGCCTCGAAAAGCAACTGGCCGCATAACGAACCGCACAGTGATACTCCCGGTCGATCGCGACACCTGCGCCGGTTCACCTTGCAGGCGCGCCGTGTGACTTGGTAGGTATTGCGGTGTGGAAATGCCCCCGACCGTGATGCCTTAAAGATCAAACAATGGTCAGCGTCACATACGATCCGATGCTAGTCGTCGCGTCCGTGCTCGTTGCGATCATGGGCGCGTTTACCGGTTTGCGCCTCGCAAACGGGCTGCGATATCTCGACCCAGCATCGCGGCGGCCGCGGATCGCCGAAGCAGCGGTGGCGCTGGGCGGCAGCATCTGGTCGATGCATTTCATCGGCATGCTGGCGGTCAACATTCCGCTGACAATCACCTACAGCGCGCTTCCGACGCTCGTTTCCGCGCTCGTTGCGATCCTGGTCGTCGGAATCGGACTGATTGCGCTGCATTTCGGCGCGCGCACGCAAAAACGCATCCTGCTGGCTGGAACGCTGACGGGGCTTGGCATCGTCACCATGCACTACATCGGCATGACGGCGATCACCGGCAATTGCATTATCGCCTACAAGCCGGCCGGGCTGATCCTGTCGACGATCATCGGGGTGGGCTCTTCGATCCTGGCGCTGGAACTCGCCTATCGCAAGCGGACGCTGGCGATGACGGCGCTCGGCGCGGTGGCGCTGGGGCTGGCGATTTCGGCGATGCACTACGTTGCGATGATCTTCACGACGTTCCAGGCAGCCCAGGACGTGGCGTTCGTCGCCGCGCCGAACCTGTCGGCTGGAACGCTGGCGATGATCGTGGCGCTGGC
>CAJQNW010000364.1 GCA_905479765.1 uncultured Tepidamorphus sp.
ATCATCGACGAATCACCCGAGTGCGATCGGGCCGTCTACTATGCCAGCCGCCGCGCCCAGAACACCGGCGGCAAGCTCCTGATGCTGTTTGTCCTGGCGCCGGGCGACTTCCAGCACTGGCTCGGCGTGGAGAACATCATGCGCGCCGAAGCCCAGGACGACGCGCGCCGCGTGCTCGGCGAATTCGCCGAGAAGGCCCGCAAATGGGCGGACGTCGAGCCGGAAATGGTGATTCGCGAAGGCACCCGCTCCGACGAAGTGGTGAAGCTGATCGACGAGGACGAGGACATTTCGATCCTGGTGCTGGCAGCCGCCATCGGCAAGGAAGGCCCGGGTCCGCTGATTTCCTCCATCGTCACCAAGGCCGCGGCGACCTTCCCGATACCCATCACGATCGTTCCGGGTTCCCTGTCGGATGAGGAAATACAATCCGTCTCGTGACGCAATGCCGGTTCGAAGCGTTGTATCGGCGGCAACATATGATAGAATATTTCTAATCTAAGCCCTGTGACGTTCGGGAGAGCGCCCTATATTGGCTTTCAACACACAACTCCCGACAGCCGTGCGCTGAAAAGGTTTCCCGATGTTCATACAGACCGAATCCACGCCCAATCCCGCGACGCTGAAGTTCATTCCCGGCCGGCCGGTCCTACCAGGCGAACCGCTGGACATGCGCACTGTGGACGAGGCGTCGCAGTCGCCGCTTGCCCGGCACCTGTTCGAGATCGACGGCGTCAGCGGCGTTTTCTACGGCTCTGATTTCATCGCCGTCACCAAGGCCGATGGCGAGTGGCAGCATCTGAAACCTGCGATTCTCGGCGCCATCATGGAGCATTTCATGTCCGGCGCGCCGCTGGTCGCCGGTGACGGCGCCGCCGGGCCGGGTGCCGCGGGCGACGAGGAATTCTTCGACGAGGCGGACGCGCCGACGGTTGCCACCATCAAGGAACTGATCGAGACGCGCGTGCGCCCGGCGGTCGCCTCCGACGGCGGCGACATCATCTTCCAGGGCTTCCGCGACGGCGTGGTGTTCCTGCACATGCGCGGCGCCTGCGCCGGCTGCCCGAGTTCGACGGCGACGCTCAAGCACGGCATCGAGAACCTGCTGCGCCATTTCGTTCCCGACGTGCAGGAAGTCCGCCCGATCTGAGCGGCCTTCGCTGCCCTTCCTGTTGTCCGCCGGCCTTTCCCTTCCGGCGAAACACGACTAGACCGCAGTGCGTCGGAGCAACGAACGTGACGCGCAGCGGTCTTCATCCATGAATATTCTCGCCGTCGATACGGCCTTGTCGGCCTGTTCCGTCGCCATCCTTGCAGGCGATCGCGCCATCGTGCGCAGCGTCGCGATGCCGCGCGGCCACGCCGAGGCGCTGATGCCGATGCTGGCCGGGGCACTGGCTGAATCCGGCCTTGGCTATGGCGATATCGACCGTTTCGTCGTCACGACAGGGCCGGGCACCTTTACCGGCGTCCGCGTCGGCGTCGCCGCCGTGCGCGGGTTCGCCCTGACCACCGGCCGCCCGGCTGTCGGCGTCACCACCCTCGAGGCGCTTGCCGCGACCGCCCGGTTGCGTCCTGAAGGCGCGGGCCGGCCGGTTCTCGTCGCCATGGATGCCCGCCGCGACGAGGTTTACGCGCAAGGCTTCAATGCAGATGGTGCGCCGCTCACCGAGCCGATGGTAATTGCAATCGACGCTCTGCTCGGCCGGATACCGGGCGATATCGGGCTCGTTTTCGGGTCGGCCGCCGAAGCGGTCTCCGCAGCCTCCGGATCAAGCGGTCGCGACCTCAAGGTCCTGGGCACCGAGTCCGCGCCCGATCCTGTGGCGCTTGCCCGGCTCGGCCTCGACAGGACGCCGGATTCCATGCCGAAACCGCTGTATCTGCGTGCCCCCGATGCCAAGCCGCAGGCCGGCGCGGCACTCGCGCGCAAATGAGCCCGGATATGTCGGTTCGCCGGCTCGGACGCGGGGACGCGCCGGCCGCGGCCCGTCTGCATGCGGTGATGCCGGAGCCCTGGAGCGATGTGGACTGGACCGGTTTCCTGCGTGAGCCGATCGTCCTGGGCCTCGGTGCCTTCGCGGACGATGTCCTGATCGCAGCGGCGCTTTTGCGCAGCGTTGCCGGCGAAAGCGAGGTCCTGACGATCGTCGTCGCGCCGGACAGGCGCCGGGGCGGCGTCGGACGGGAGCTGTTGGCCGCGGCGCTGGAAGAGACGGCGAGAAGCGGTGCGAAAACGGCCTTTTTGGAGGTCGCCACCGACAATTTCGCCGCGATTTCCCTGTATCGGAGTCTCGGCTTCGTTGAGATTGGCCGCCGACGCGGCTATTACCGGCGCTCAGGCGGCGCCGTGGACGCGCTGTTGATGCGCCGGGAGGGCGGCCAGGACAGGACGCCGCCCGATGCTGGACGGTAAGATGGCCGCTATCTAGGATATCGGTGGCTTTGGGGGGCGGTCTCGGGGATTGCGACGCGAATGGCGGACGACGCACGGTACATCGAGGATCAATGCCAGGCGCGCGGCATGCGAATGACCGAGCAGCGGCGGGTCATCGCGCGCGTCCTGTCGGACTCCGCCGACCATCCCGATGTCGAGGAACTCTACCGCCGTGCCGCCGCCATCGATTCGAAGATCTCGCTGTCGACGGTCTATCGCACGGTGAAATTGTTCGAGGACGCCGGCATCCTGGCCCGCCACGATTTCGGCGATGGCCGGTCGCGCTACGAGCAGGTGCCCGACGAGCACCACGATCACCTGATCGATGTGAAGACCGGCAAGGTGATCGAGTTCCGCGACGAGGAAATCGAGCGCCTGCAGGAGGCGATCGCCCGCAAGTACGGCTTCCGCCTCGTCGATCACAAGCTCGAGCTCTACGGTGTGCCGCTCACCGACGAGGATCGCTGAAGGCATCATGGGACCGGTCCGCGCCATTTTCATCCTGGTCGTGCTCGCGCTGGTGACGCCGCCGATGATGCTGCTGCAGTGGATTCTGCTTGCGCTGAAATCGGGCGGCGCGCGCAAGCTGCCCGTCGCCTACCACCGGTTCATCTGCCTGCTTTTGGGCGTGCGCGTGAAGCGGGAAGGCGTGCTGTCGGGCAAGCGCCCGCTGCTGATCGCGGCCAACCATGTGTCCTGGCTGGATATTTCCGTGTTCGGCTCGATCGCGCCGCTGTCCTTCGTCGCCAAGAGCGAGGTCGCCGGCTGGCCGGTCTTCGGCTGGCTCGCGAAATTGCAGCGCACCGTCTTCGTCGACCGTAACCGGCGCGCCCATACCGGCCACGTCAACAACGTGATCGGCGGCCGTCTCGCCGACGGCGACGTCATGGTTCTGTTCGCCGAAGGCACCTCGAGCGACGGCAACTGCGTGCTGCCGTTCCGCAGCGCCCTGCTCGGCGCCGCCCACGACCTCGCCGACGACGACCTCGAAGACGATGTGACGCCGGCGATCTACGTGCAGCCCGTGGCGCTGGTCTACACCCATCTCAACGGCCTGCCGATGGGCCACCAGCATCGCCCGGTGGTCGCCTGGCACGGCGATACCGAGCTTGCCCCGCATCTCTGGCGGCTGCTGAAATCCGGCTCCATCGACGTCACCGTCGCCTTCGGCGAGCCGATCCCGCTGACCCGCGCCGCCGAGCGAAAGGCGGTCGCCACCCGCGCGGAGAACGCCGTGCGCGCCATGGCCGCGGCCATGCTCGCCGGGCACACCGGAAAGGCCGTGATGACGGCCCCACTTCCCGCCGCCGCTGAAACAGGCTAAGGAAAGCAGCGAATATCGCTTTCTCGTGAGACGAAAACCCCGCGGACGAGCGTGCCAGGACCCGAATTTGTGACCGGCGCACCAAACGTCGTTGAGCGGACCGTATTGGCGGACAGAACCGACAGGCTCCAAGCATTCTCATGACGGCTTCCCGCAAGAAGCTCTTCGTCAAGACGTTCGGATGTCAGATGAACGTCTATGATTCCGGCCGCATGATCGATGCGCTGGCCGGCGAAGGGTTCGATTCCACCGATACGATGGACGAGGCCGACCTCGTCATCCTCAACACCTGCCATATCCGCGAGAAGGCGGCCGAGAAGGTCTATTCCGAGATCGGCCGCATCCGTGCGGTGAAGGAGGAGCGCCGGAAGGCCGGCAAGGACATGATAATCGGCGTTGCCGGCTGCGTCGCCCAGGCCGAGGGCCAGGAGATCGTCCGCCGGGCCCCGGTCGTCGACATGGTGATCGGGCCGCAGACCTATCACCGCCTGCCGGAGATCCTGCGTAATGCCCGCAATGGCGCCGTCGTGGAGACCGAGTTTCCGCTCGAGGACAAGTTCGATCATCTGCCGGCCGCCACGCCGACCCGCCTGCGCAAGGCCGGGCCGACCGCCTTTCTCACCATCCAGGAGGGCTGCGACAAGTTCTGCACCTTCTGCGTGGTGCCCTATACGCGCGGCTCGGAGGTCTCCCGGCCGCTGTCGGCGATCCTTGCCGAAGCGCGCCGCCAGGCGGACGCCGGCGTCCGCGAGATCACGCTGCTCGGCCAGAACGTCAATGCCTATCACGGCGAGGGCGACAAAGGGCGCGGGCTGGCCGGCCTGGTCGAGGCCCTGGCGGCAGTCGATGGCATCGAGCGCATCCGCTACACCACCAGCCATCCGCGCGACATGGACGACGACCTGATCGCCACCCACCGCGATATCCCCGAGCTGATGCCCTATCTGCATCTGCCGGTGCAGTCCGGCTCGGACCGGATCCTGGCGGCGATGAACCGCAAGCACGGCCGCGAGGAGTATTTCGAACTCATCGACCGGATCCGCGCCGCCCGCCCCGATATCGCCATGTCGGGCGATTTCATTGTCGGCTTCCCCGGCGAGACCGATGCGGATTTCGAGGACACGATGGATCTGGTGCGCCGCGTCGGCTATGCGCAGGCCTATTCGTTCAAGTACAGCCCGCGGCCCGGCACGCCGGCGGCGGCGATGGACGATCAGGTTCCCGAGCCGGTCATGAAGGAGCGGCTTGCCGCCCTCCAGGCCCTGATCGAGGAGGGCCAGCGCGCCTTCAACGCCGCCCTGATCGGGCGGACGCTGTCGGTCCTGCTGGAAAAGCCCGGCCGCAAGCCCGGCCAGCTGGTTGGCCGCTCGCCCTACCTGCAGCCGGTCAACATCGATGCGCCCGACGCCCTGCGCGGCGAGATCGTCGATGTCCGGATCACCTCGGCCGGCCGCAACAGCCTGTTTGCCGAACTGACCGGCGACGCGGCGACGACCGGCCGCCTCGACTCCGATGGCCCCGGCGCCGCCGGCCCGACGATGGAGGCTGTCTCTTGACCGACACGCCCGTTACCGGGAGCGCGCCGCTGCGCCGCTCGGCGGCCGTCGACGCCGCCGTCACGGAGCGCGTCATGTCGTTCGAGGACAACCGGCTCGCCAGCGATCTCTACGGCCAGTACGATCAGAACCTCGCGCTCATCGAGCAGCGCCTCGGCGTCGAGACCAGCGCGCGCGGCAACCATGTCACCCTGCGCGGCGCGCCCGACGCCTGCGCCGATGCCGCCGAGGTGCTCGACAGCCTCTATCAGCGTCTCGTGCGCGGCCAGCAGATCTCGCTCGGCGATGTCGACGGCGCGATCCGCGTCGCAACCGCCTTGCCCGACCAGCAGGACAATCTGCCGGGCTTGAGCGCACTCGCCCAGGTCTCGACCCGAAAGCGCACCGTCACCGCGCGCACGCCGCGCCAGGATCTCTACCTGCGCGCGCTGGCTGAAAACGATCTGGTCTTTTCCATCGGACCGGCCGGCACCGGCAAGACCTATCTCGCCGTCGCCTTCGCCGCTTCCATGCTGGAACGCGGCCAGGTCGACCGGCTGATCCTGTCGCGCCCGGCGGTGGAAGCCGGCGAACGGCTCGGCTTCCTGCCCGGCGACATGCGCGAGAAGGTCGATCCCTATCTTCGCCCGCTCTACGACGCGCTCTACGACGTCATGCCGCCCGACCGTGTCGAGAAGGGCCTGCAGACCGGCGTCATCGAGATCGCCCCGCTGGCCTTCATGCGCGGCCGCACCCTGGCGAACGCCGCCGTCATCCTCGACGAGGCGCAGAACTGCACGCCGATGCAGATGAAGATGATCCTGACCCGGCTCGGCGAGGGCTCGAAGATGATCGTCACCGGCGATCCCAGCCAGGTCGACCTGCCCACCGGCCAGCGCTCCGGCCTGATCGAGGCGACCGCGTTGCTGCGCGAGGTCGACGGCATCGGGCAGGTCGCTTTCGGGGAGGCCGATGTGGTGCGCCATCCGCTGGTCCAGCGGATCGTCCGCGCCTACGAGGCGGCCGAAAGCACCGGGAACGTCGGGAACAAGGACACGCCGGCACGCGCCGGGCAGACGGGCGCTGGGGTTGGGGGCAATGGATCCTGACCCGCAGCCGGTGACGGACACCCGCCCCGGGCCTCGCAACGGGCTGGTGATCGAGATCGCCGAGGAGGCCGGCGACTGGAGCGGCTTCGATGCCGGCGGCCGGATCGGACCGATCGCCGACGCGTTGTCGAAGCGCTTGCCGGATGTGGCCGGCGTTGTCGCCCTGGCGCTCGCCGACGATGCGATGGTGCGCGATCTGAACGCCCGGTTCCGCAATCAGGACAAGCCGACGAACGTTCTGTCCTTTCCCTCCGGCGAGGAATCGGGCCCTGAGGCGCAGCTGGGCCCCGATACGCAGCTGGGCCCCGATACGCAGCTGGGCGATGTGATCCTGGCGGCCGAGACGCTGAGGCGCGAGGCGGCCGCTGAAGCAAAGCCGGCTGCCGATCACTTCACCCATCTCGTGATTCACGGAATACTGCACCTCTTGGGGTATGATCACGAATCGGTTGTGGACGCCGAGCGTATGGAGCGCCTCGAAACCGCGATCCTGGCCGACCTTGATATTGATAACCCATATGCAGAACCGGCAATTGCCGACAGCCAAGCCGATTGAAACCCGAGATGCCTGACGACCAGCAACCCAGATCCGACGACCCCCCCAGTACCGGCCCCAAGAGTTCGGGCGGCCGCAACGGCGCCGGCCGATCGGGGAACGGCGGCCCATTCCTGCAGAAATTGAAAGGCCTGTTCGGCCAGCGCCCGTCGAGTTCCTCACTGCGCGAGAGCCTCGAGGGCGCCCTCGACGAGGCCGCCGGCATCGCCGATCCGTTTTCCGCCAAGGAGCGGTCGATGCTGCGCAACGTTCTCGGCCTGCGCGATCTGCGCGTCGATGACGTCATGGTGCCGCGTGCCGATATCGATGCCGTCGAAATCGGCGTGTCGATCGCCGACCTGATCAAGGAGTTCCGCGTGGCCGGTCATTCACGGCTGCCGATTTACAGGGAAACCCTCGATGAGCCGGTCGGCATGGTCCACATCAAGGACCTGCTCGGCTGGATGACGTCACGCGCCCTGCTGTCCGAAGAGGAGCTGGGGCGCCGCCGCGCGAAGCCGCCCGGCGGTCTCGAAATGCGCCGCATTCCGCTGAAGGTGTCGCTGGTCGAAGCCGAGCTGATCCGCGAGGTGCTCTACGTCCCGCCATCGATGCCGGCCGTCGACCTGCTGGTGAAAATGCAGGCGACCCGAATCCATCTCGCCATCGTCGTCGACGAATACGGCGGTACCGACGGCCTCGCGTCCATCGAGGATCTCGTCGAGGAAATCGTCGGCGAGATCGAGGACGAACACGACGAGGAATCAGCGCCGATGATCGTCCCGACCGATGACGGCGGCTTCATCGCCGATGCGCGCGCGCCTCTGGAAGAGGTCAGCGACATGCTCGGGCAGGGGCTGGAGGTCGGCGATCTGGTCGAGGAAATCGACACGCTGGGCGGGCTGGTCTTCAACCGCGCCGGCCATGTGCCGGTGCGTGGCGAGCTCGTCGCCTTCCCCGGCGGCTATGAATTCGAGATCCTCGATGCCGATCCGCGCCGCATCAAGCGCGTCCGGATCCATCGGCGCGAGCCCGGCACGACCCGTCCCGTCCGGCGGGAGCGTCCCGATCCCGAGCGAACCCAGCCGGAAAAATCAGAGGCCGGACAATCCGAGCCGGGCAAGCCGGGTTCCGGCCGCTCCGACGCGGCCTGAGTGAAGCGGAGCGGCGCCCCCGACATGCTCGATGCAATCGCCAGCCGCGTCGTCGTGCTGTGGGGCTGGCGCCGCCTGGTTCTGGCGTTTGTCGCCGGCGCGGCATCGGCGCTGGCCATGCCGCCCTACGATGTCTTTCCGGTCCTGTTCGTCACGTTCCCGGTCTTCGTCTGGCTCATCGACGGGACGCTCAGCCGCAACCGGATACGGGCGGCCCTGTCCGCCGCGCTGATCGGCTGGTGTTTCGGATTCGGCTATTTCCTCGCCGGCCTGTGGTGGATTGGCCAGGCGTTTCTGGTCGATGCCGAGGTCTTCGGCTGGATGCTGCCCTTCGCCGTGGCCGCCCTGCCGGGCGGTCTGGCGCTGTTCACCGCGCTTGGCGCGTTCCTCGCGCGCCTGTTCTGGAGTTCCGGGCCGCGGCGCATCTTCGCCTTCGCGCTCGGAATCGTGCTCAGCGAACTCGCGCGCGGCCATGTACTGACCGGGTTTCCCTGGAACACCTACGGCTACGCACTGACCGTGACGCCGGTGATGATGCAGTCGGCGGCGATCTTCGGCGTCTATGGTCTGACCGCGTTCGCGGCGTTCATCTTCGCCGGCCCGGCGGCCCTGTCGGGCGATGGCGGGCGGAGGGCGCGTATTGCCATGCCGGTGCTGGGGCTTGCCGTGCTCGGCGGCCTCGCCGCCTTCGGCGCCTTGCGGCTGTCGCAG
>CAJQNW010000365.1 GCA_905479765.1 uncultured Tepidamorphus sp.
CGGGTTCCGGCACCCAGTCGAATATGAACGCCAACGAGGTGATCTCGAACCGGGCGATCGAACTGCTCGGCGGCGTCATGGCGTCGAAGGATCCGGTGCACCCCAACGACCACGTCAATCGCGGTCAGTCTTCCAACGACACCTTCCCGACCGCCATGCACATCGCCGCCGCCGAGGAGATCGCCAAGACGCTGATCCCGGCGCTCGAGCATCTGCACGCTGCCCTCGACAAGAAGGCGAAGGACTTCAGGAACATCATCAAGATCGGCCGCACCCACACCCAGGATGCGACGCCGCTGACGCTCGGCCAGGAGTTCTCGGGCTACGCCGCCCAGGTGAAGTCCGGCATCAAACGGGTCAAGCAGACCCTCGACGGCCTCTACGAACTGGCCCAGGGCGGCACCGCCGTCGGCACCGGCCTCAACACCAAGAAGGGCTTCGACAAACTGTTCGCCTCGAAGGTCGCCAAGATCACCGGCCTGCCCTTCAAGACCGCGCCCAACAAGTTCGAGGCGCTGGCCGCCCACGACGCCTATGTCTTCGCCCACGGCGCGCTGAACACGGTGGCGGCCTCGCTGTTCAAGATCGCCAATGACATCCGCCTGCTCGGCTCCGGTCCGCGCTCAGGGCTGGGCGAACTGATCCTGCCGGAAAACGAGCCGGGCTCCTCGATCATGCCCGGCAAGGTGAACCCGACCCAGTGCGAGGCGATGACGATGGCCTGCTGCCAGGTGTTCGGCAACCAGACCACCATCACGGTCGCCGGCAGCCAGGGCCATTTCGAATTGAACGTCTACAAGCCGGTGATGGGCCACGCCATGATGCAGTCGATCCGGCTGATCGCGGACGCCTCGATTTCCTTCACCGACCACTGCGTCACGGGCATCAAGGCGGACGAAAAGCGCATCCACGAGCTGATGGAGCGCTCGCTGATGCTGGTCACGGCGCTCGCGCCGAAGATCGGCTACGACAACGCCACCAAGGTCGCCAAGACCGCGCACAAGAACGGCACCACGCTGCGCGAAGAAGCCGTCAAGCTCGGCTTCGTGACGGAGAAGGAATTCGACGCGATCGTCCGGCCCGAAAAGATGGTCAGGCCGGACTGATCGCACAGCCTTAGCCGGGGATTTGCATGGCCGGAATCGTCAATCTCAACAAGGCCCGCAAGGACAAGACCAGCGCCGATAAAAAGACGCGGGCCAAACAAAACCGCGCCCGCTTCGGCCGGACCAAGATTGAACGGCTGGCCGAGGACGCGCGGGCCGGGAAATCCGCCCGCGACCACGCCGGACACCGTCTGACCGAGGCGGAACGCCTGCCCGGCGACGAACAAGAATGACTGATCAGCCGGAACCGGACGGGCGCAAGCGCTCCGTCACCATCGCCGGCCACCGCACCAGTGTTTCGCTGGAAAACGAGTTCTGGGACGCGCTGAGCGAGATCGCGGCGGATCGCCGGACCTCCGTCTCCAATTTGATCGCTGGAATAGATGAAACCCGCGGCGAATGCGGCCTGTCAGCGGCGATCCGTGTGTTTGTTCTGGACTGGTTTCGCGGGCGACGCGAGGCGAATCCGGGGGGGCCGTAAGACGAGTCGGGCGTCAATCGCGTCCCGAAGCGGTGGCTCGCCAAGGAGATATCATTGTTGATTTTGTCCTCGGCGAGCCTGGACAGCGGCATTCCCAAAATGCCGATGCCCATGCGCCCGTGGTGCTGATCTGCTGCACGAGGGGCGGATCCGCGCTGCAGATACCGGGCGCAGAGCCGCCGTGAATAGAGGCGGGTCGCTTTGCCGTCTTGTTAGCGTGTGCCAAGGATTTGTTGTTCGGCGCCAGACTGTCGCGCCTAAGGGCCAATTCGCCTCTACGGATGCGTGGCCGAAGCAGATCGCCTCGCGCGTGGCGTCTTGCCGGTCCAGCGCTTGTAGGCGTGCGAGAAAGACGCAACCTCCTGATAGCCGAGCAGCCAGGCGATCTGCGAGATCGCAAGGTGGTCATCACCGAGATACCGGTCGGCGAGATTCGACCGGAGATCGTCAAGCAAGTCGGAAAACGTCGTACCTTCTTCCGACAACCGGCGCGCCAGCGTCCGCTGGCTGACGCCAATTTGACGGGCGACTTCGCCAGCCTGCGCCTTTCCATGCGGCAGCAGCGGCGCGACGACGTTTTCGACGGCCGGGCGGAACGACCCGCGCCGTCCGTCCCGTTTGGCAATCGCCTCCTCGCAATAGGAAATCAGCAGTTTGTTGAGGTAGGGATCGGCGGTGACGACAGGCAGGTCACGAGCGCTGCGCGCGAACAGGACTTCGTCGGTTTCGGCTCCGAAGACGATATCATCACCGAAGTACTCGACCAACTCCGGGTTTTTGGAGCGACGATGGATGAAACGCACGGCCTCGGGAACCAGTTGACGGCCTGTGAGCTGACGGGACACACGAACCAGCGCCGTAAGCCAGAACTCGATCTGCTGGCGGTCCGGATGACGGCTGACACCGACATACCTGCACGACACGCCAACCCGGTCGCCGTCGACGCACGACTGTGAAACGCCCTCGTTCGCGATAGCGGTGTATCGCGCCAGCCGGTTCAGCGCGTCGATCAGGGTGTCAGAGGACGCAAGGACATAGAAGTACAGGCCCATGCTCCGGAAGTCGCAGGACCGCGCCAGGTGAAAACCCAGCAGGTCATCGTCCACGGCGTCCGCGATCGCGTTCAGGAAATCGATCTGGCTGCGTACGCTGATCGGGGCGCCCGCGTCGTCGATTTGCCTGGGCGAAATGCCGCTGCGGGCCAGTATTGGTGCGACATCGATGCCTGCGGCTTGCGCCTGTGCGCAGGCAAGCCGCGATATCCCGCCTGTCGCCGTCGGCAAGCGGCTTAAACCGGGTCGGATCGGCGTCGTGTGGATCTGCATAAAGACCTCGGACTTCGATGGTCGATGATTCCCCCGACCCATCGGCATGCCCGGGGGCGGCATGAACTAACAAAATATTGGCCATTCGCGACAAGACCGGCCGCCGCTGTCTCCGTATTCCAGCAGCGCTTGTCATCGCTTTGACAGTTCGAGCCGAATTCAAACACAGGCGGCAAAGTGTATCAGCAAAAAACCACCATCGGTATCGTCGACGACGACAAGGATTTCCGCGAAACACTTGGCGAATTGCTTTCGTCGATCGGCTATCGGACCGAACTGTTCTCGTCAGCAAATGAACTCGTTCGCACCGCGGACACCACGCAGGCGGCGTGCCTGCTCGTCGACCTCCATTTGCCCGACATGACCGGCCTGGAACTGGCGCGCCGTTTGTCGGCGACCGGCCATACGGTCCCGATCGTATTCATGACCGGCGCCCATGATGTGGACCTCCACGACCAGGTTTGGAAGCTGGGGTGTGCGGGCCTGCTGCAAAAGCCGTTCTTTCCCTCGGAACTGCTGGAAACCCTTTCCAGGGCCGCAACCCGCGATTCCTGATCCGTTTTACGACCACCAAGTATTCGCGGCCGAACAAGCATCTATATCGCCTATATCGCGACATTCCGTAGCAAGATTTTATTTTACAGCTTATTAAATCTGCGTCCTTATCTTACCGCATCCGAGCCTGAATACCCGAAGGGCACCCAACCGAATGCGAACCTTGCACGCCAGGACAGCCAGGTGCGACCGTCGCGAGTATGGCGGACGGAACGATGGCGCCAATTCGGAACGAAGTGGCTGATGCCGGCGACACTGCATCTGGCGCTCGCCAGGCATGGTCCAGGAGCCCTCCGCTGGGCGGTGCGCCTTGGCGTTGGACTGTCCGCGCTACTGGCGGGATACTGGATCCTGGTCTACCTGGTTCAGGACGATCTGCGGCAAAAGAACCAGGCAGTCCTCTATCCGCTGACCTCGCAAACCGACAAGGCGCTCGACACGCTGCGTCTTCTCGCTGACGTCGGCGCCGGCGGCTGCACGCCTGCCCGCATCGAGACCATGCGCGGCATCGCCCTGCTGCCGGACGGCATCCACATAGTCCTCCATATGGACGGCGACAGCATTACATGCGCGTCCAATATCGGACGGCTTCCCGCGCCAATTGCTCTCGGACGCCCCGATGTCGTCGCCGGCGCACCGGTCGATACCCGGATCTGGCTCCAGCAGCCGCTCGATGACCTGGGCTTCATCGGCGAACAGGCCGCGATCCTGAGCAAAGGCGACTACGCAGTCGCCTATCGCGGTGTCTCACTCGCCGCGCCGCAGAGCAGCTGGTTCGAACAGGAAGTGGTTTTCCGTCATGGTGCATCCGTTTTTGTCAGCCCCACCGGCGAGCGCAGGATCGACGGCGTTGTCGACGAGAGCGCTCTCGGCCGTGATTTTTGGTCGAGCGACCTGTTTACCCGAACCGACTGCGACAAGCGCAACCTGATCTGCGCCGTATCCACCGCGGAAACCGGCGCCATCCTGAAATGGTGGTGGCCGACGATCGGTCTGATCGCGCTTTGGGTCACACTGGGCGCGCTGCTGATTACCTACCAGCTTGAGCGTGTCATCCGCCGCCACTGGTCGTTCGAGCGCCGTTTCCTGCGCAACATGACAAAGCGCATTGAGTGCGCCTATCAGCCGATCCTCGATATCGGGACCGGCGATCTGGTGTCTTGCGAAGTGCTGGCGCGCTGGCGCGACGTCGACGGCCGTCTGGTTGCGCCGGACGCTTTTCTCAAGATCGTCGAAAGCCGCGATCAAACATGGCCGTTCACCAGGGCGGTGGTCGACAAGTCGTTTTCGGAACTTCGACAAATCCTGTCGGTGACCGGTGCGCTTCAGATCAACTACAATATTTTCCCGCGCGACTTCTCTCTCGAGCGGTTGAAAGGCCTGCTCGTCGAACGCGATGACATCCCCCGGGGAGCATCTTTCGGTGTCGAGGTCATAGAAGTCGAGCAACTCGACGTCGCGACCCTCGCGCGGGAATCCCGGCTGCTCAGCAAGCACGGCCTGAAGACCTACATCGATGATTTTGGCAGCGGTTATTCCAACCTCGCCGCTCTGGCAACGCTGCCCGTGACCGGGGTCAAGCTGGACAAGAGCTTCGGTCTGGCCTCGTCCGACAGCCTTCAAGCGCGAATGCTCCCCAACGTGCTTGGTCTTGTCGCAGCGGCAAATCATCAGATCATCGTCGAGGGCGTCGAGACGGAGTCTCGGCTGGAGGAGTTGCGGCAGACCGGCTACGTCGACCTGGTGCAGGGGTACTATTTCTCCCGCCCCCTCGACGCCGGTGCCTTCCTGGCCTGGCTGTGCGAGAACAAGCCCGACGGGTTTAATCGGCAAATCGCCGACTACGGGGAAAAAAGCCCCGGCGCTGGTGGCGCCACCGACGCGGCCCGCACGGTTTCAACCCGTTAGCCCCAGTTCAACCCGTTAGCCCCGGTCCATCGCGACCCGGGTCCCGGAGAATGTCGGCATACACCGTGTCGTAAAGCGACACCGGCGGACGGGGCCCCGGCCAGACATCAGTCAGCCCTCCAGGAACAGGCCTTGTTGCCGGTGCTAAGCGTGCTGCAAATGCATGTGTACTGGATGTCCTTCACGAACTTTGTTTCACCTTCCCTGCACGCCATCGCCGTGTTCGATACACTGGATATGGCGATCAGCACGACAAGCGTCGAAACGAAGTGGTTTTTCATGTGCGAACCTTCTTTCTCGGCACAACGGAAGTTTCGTCCAGATGCGACGGGCGTTGACCGCCCCGATACGCCAGAAGCCGGGTATCATCGGGCCACGCCCTATTGGATCGTGATCCGCACCGCCAGATAGCCGGCCAGCGCCGCGACACCAGTCAGGCAAGTGCCCCAGGCGATATCGACCATCGCCACGGTGACCGACCAGCCCTTCAGCACGGCGTAATTGGTCAGGTCATAGGTCGCGTAGCAAAAGAACCCGAACAGCGAGCCGAGTATTAGAGCTCTCGCAGCTGAGTCCGCGCGCAACGCCGGGGCGAGCGCGAAGATGACGATACCGACGACATAGACCGCGTAGAATCCTGCCGCGGCCCCGATGTTCGGCGTATCGAGCAGAAGATCTCCCAGCCTGCGGCGGTAAAACCCGCTTGCGACCTGAGAAAGCCAAACGAAATCAAGCGCCAGAAACACAGCGGCGGCAGCTAGGTAGCCGACAAGAAATTTGGCCGTCACATCAAAACCTCTCTGCTGACGCGCATTCGATTACGTGAAATCGGTCCGCGCGGATCAGCGCTCGACCGGAAATAAATTTTGTGAACCGGCCCGAACGACAGGCCGTAAACCTCCATCGACGGGCAGCCAACCGAACCTGCCCGATCCTGACTGTCCCGCGCTCGACGCGCAAACCCGGGAGACGACCCCATGCCGATGAGAATGACGTCTATTGCCATTGCCGCCTCGATGCTGATGTCGGGCGCCGCCGCGACCGCCAACGCGGCAAACATCGTTGAAACGGCGAAATCCGCCGGCTCGTTCAATACGCTCCTTGCAGCGGCAACCGCCGCGGGCCTCGCCGATGCACTTGCGACCGGCGACAATCTGACCGTTTTCGCGCCCACCGACGAAGCCTTCGCCAAGCTTCCCGCCGGAACCGTCGAAGACCTGCTCAAGCCCGAGAACAAGGACAAGCTCGTCGCGATCCTGACCTACCATGTCGTCGGTCGCACACTCACCTCCGACATGCTTCCCGGCCGGACGATCCACGTGAAGACGCTCAACTCTGCTGACATGCTGGCTGTGACGAAGTCCGGCGCTGGCGTGACCGTGGACGAGGCCAACGTCGTGTCAGCCGATATCGCCGCCGACAACGGAACCATTCACGTGATCGACACCG
>CAJQNW010000366.1 GCA_905479765.1 uncultured Tepidamorphus sp.
GGCAATCGCCTTTCTCGAGCGGTATGAGACGCCGGCGGCGCTCGTCTGCGTGGACGTCGACGACCTGGGAGCGCTCAAGGAGGCCTACGGCCACATGGCCGGTGACGAGATCCTGCGCGATGTCGCCACTCGCGTGAAGGGCGATGTGCGTGCCTCCGATATCGTCGGACGTCTGGGCGGCGGCACGATCGGCGTCATCCTGTGGGCGGCATCGCACGCCGATGCCGCGCGCAAGGCTGCGGTGATGGCCGAGGCAATAGCGTCCGAGCCGTTTTCCGTCGGCGGGCTTCGAATCGCGGTTTCCGTTTCGGTTGGGACTGCCGAACTGTTGCGGGACGATTCATCGGAAACGGCCTTGAAACGGGCCGGGTCCGTGATGGCTCGCGTCGGGCAGGACCCGGCCTAAGGGGCGGGCCGCGGTGAATTCAGGCGATGATATCGGGTGTCATCCGGTCTTCGACGTTTGAAATCCTGTCCTTCAAATACAGCTTTTTCTTCTTCAATCGCTTGATCTGAAGGCTGTCGCTGGGGCCGGCGGTCTCCAGCGCGGCAATGGCGCTGTCCAGGTCCCGGTGTTCCTGTTGCAGGGCGACCAATAGATCGCGCAGTGATTCCTCGTCTTCGTCGCTCATGAAATGCCGGCCTCCGGGATCGTCAATGCTGACCCATTATATCAGATGAAATCCGGGACGCGGTGGGCCTGGCTTCATGACCGGCCCGGATTCGCACCGGATCCGGATTTATGCGGGCTCGATACATGTCGCATGCTTCGTTTAACCACCCGTCAAGCAGCGAAACAGGTTTATCCACCGCGTCCGTAAGGGAAGGTCAAAAGAAGGCAAGACAAACGTCAAAAAATCGACAAGAATCGGCTTCTATGTCATAGTGATGATATGCACTGACGCGGCAATAAGGAGGCATTTATGACGGTCATGTCCCATCTGGCCGAGCTTGTTCAAAAACATCAGGCGCTCGAACGCTCGATCGAGCAGGAAATGGCGAGGCCCTATGCCGACGCCGCCCGCGTTTCGGACCTGAAAAAGAAGAAACTGAGGCTGAAGGAGACAATCGAGCGGATTCGTATGGACAGCGTCGCCATACACTAATCGTCCGCCGGACCACTCCCTGCCGGCTAATGGCAGGCAGGGATGACATCGTCTAAACATTGAAGCGCTCGCCGCAAGGTGGGCGCTTTTGTCTTTTCCGCTGTCTTTTCCGCTGTCTTTTCTACAAGGCGTTTCCGCGCGGCACCGGCGCGGTTTCTTTTAGGCCACTGTTTCAACTTCCGCTTGTCTGCTGCATGCTGCGCAGCGTGATTCTTGCCGGACGATGACGGGGCGGTCGACGTAGGGGCCGGTCGATTGGGGGGATGTCGTGGACTATCTCGATAGGACGGACTTCATCACCAACTTCGTGACGCTGTGGGTGGTGCTCGATCCGATCAGTGCCGTGCCGATCTTCCTGGCGCTGACGCCGGGGATGGAGCCGGCCCGGCGGCGCATGGTGGCCACCAAGGCCGTGCTCGTCTCATTGGCGGTGCTGCTGTTCTTCATCGTCGCCGGACAGTTTCTGCTCGAAGCGCTGGAAATTCCGCTCTACTCGTTCCAGATCGCCGGCGGGATCATCCTGTTCGTCTTCGCGCTCAACCTGATCTTTGGCCAATCCAAACCGCATTCGACCGCACCGGCGGGGCCGCCGGAGAGCGATAACTCGATCGCGGTGCATCCGCTGGCGATCCCGGCGATCGCCGGACCGGGCGCCATGCTGGCGGTGGTGCTGCTCACCGACAAGGACCGCTATTCGCTCGGCCAGCAGATCGACACCGTCGGCATGCTGGTGGTGATCCTGTTCATCCTGTGGCTGGTGCTGATGCTGGCCAATCCGATCAGCCGGGTGATCGGTGCGTCGGGTGCCAGCGTGCTGGCCCGGATCATGGGGCTGCTGCTGGCGGCGGTGGCCGCCGACAACGTGCTCAGGGCCGCGAAGATCTATGTCGACGCGGCAAACACCGGACTGGGGCCGAGTTAGCTTTACCGGTCGGCGTTCCGGGCACACGCCAGCTTACGGATTGCCGGTCAGCTCAGGGACCGCCAGTTCCCGACCGTCGCCCCGCCTTCCATCGGCAGCCCCACGCCGTTGATGAAGTCGGCGTCCGCCGAGGCGAGGAACAGGGTCGCCGCGGCGGTCTGCTCGACAGTGCCGATCCGCTTCAGCGGATAGGACTCGCGCTGCAGGCGCATGCCTTCCTCCTCGTCGCCGCCGGCGGCAAATCCCGCCCGGGCCATGTCGGTCTCGACCACGCCGGGACACAGCGCGTTGACGCGGATATCGGGGGCGAACTCCATCGCCATCGCGCGGGTCAGGCTCAGCACGGCACCCTTCGAGGCGCAATAGGCGGTGGTTTCGGGATAGCCGTTGATGCCGGATTCCGAGGCGATGTTGACGATGTTGCCTTTCGCCGCCCGCAGGGCCGGCAGGGCCGCGCGCGTGCAGAACTGGACGCTTTTCACGTTGGCGTTCATCACCGCGTCCCAGGCAGTCTCGTCGGTCTCCTCGACTGTGCCGCGAAAGAAGACGCCGGCGTTGTTGATCAGGATGTCGAGCCCGCCGAATGCGGCGAGTGCGGCGGCCACCGCGGCGTTGCAGCCCTCGAGCGTCGAGACGTCGCCTGGTGCCGCGACGGCGTTGGCGTTGCCTTCATACTCGGCCATCGCCACGGCGACGGAGGTATCCGTGCGCCCGTTGATGGCGACCCGCGCGCCCTCGGCCAGAAACGCCCGCGCGCAGGCCGCGCCTATGCCACGCGTGGCGCCGGTGACCAGAACCGATTTGTCCGTAAAGCGCATGTGTTCGTTGTCCCCATTCGTTATGTCGGGGGAAGACTACGGGACATTGCCGGCCGTGTCTGCCATCGGCATCCCAACCGGTCAGCCAAAGCCCATGAACGCCTTGAAGCCGGTCAGCATGAACTGAATGCCCATCGCGATGACGATCAGCCCCATGTAGCGGGTCATCATGTCCCGGACGAGCCCGCCGCCCTTGTCGGAGCCACCCATTCGCGTGGTGAGGACCAGTACGATCCATGTGACGGCAAGCACGGCACAGATCGCGACGAGGGCGGTAAACGGAATGTCCAGTTTCGAATGGCTGGCGGAGACGGTGATGACGCCGGTAATCGTGCCGGGGCTCGCGGCGAACAGGACCAGGGGAACGAGAGACGGCGCAGAGCCGTCCGCGGTGCCGGCATCGCCGTCCGGCTTGGGCCCGGCGCCACCCCCGGTGAGCATCGCCGCGCCTATCCAGACCAGAACGCCTCCACCCGCAACCGAGAAGGCATCCAGCGAGATACCGAAGACGTGCAGTACCCGTGCGCCCAGCAATGCCGCGACGACCAAGATCGTCAGGACGATTAGCATGGATTTCGTCGCGTCGATTATCCGGTCCCGGCGTGGGCGTCCTTTTTCGATCTGTGCGAATATGGCCGCGCACACCGCCGGGTTGACGAGTGATAATATCGTCGCGATTGCTTGAAAGTCGTTCTTCACCTGGATAGCCCTGTTCCTGAATTGCCGTGACGCCGGCAGGCCCTGGAGACGGATGCGGTTGAAAGAAACGATCGGAGACCGTCAAGCCGGGTCATACCGCCTTCAACCGGCCTGCTTCGCCATTTCCCTCAGCACGAACTTCTGGATCTTGCCCGTGGACGTCTTCGGCAGGTCCGCGAAGATCACGGTGCGCGGGCATTTGAAGCGGGCCATGTGCTCGCGGCACCATTCGATGATGTCGTCGGCCGTTACCTCCTTGCCGGGCTTCACCTCGATGAAGGCGCAGGGCGTCTCGCCCCACTTGTCGTCGGATTTGGCGACGACGGCGACGGCCTGGACGGCGGGGTGCTTGTAGATGACGTCCTCGACCTCGATGGAGGAAATATTCTCGCCGCCGGAAATGATGATGTCTTTTGAGCGATCCTTGAGCTGGATATAACCATCTGGATGCATCACGCCCAGATCGCCTGAGTGAAACCAGCCACCGGCAAAGGCTTCTGCGGAGGCGTCCGGGTTTTTCAG
>CAJQNW010000367.1 GCA_905479765.1 uncultured Tepidamorphus sp.
CGGCGGCATCCGGCGCGCCGCCGATCCCGACGGAATCCATCACCAGCAAAAGGGCGCGCGTCATGGCACGGTCTCGCCGATGCGTTCGCGGATGACGGGTCGTGGCGCCGGCACCTCGCCGACCCGATAGGCGTTCCGCAAGTCCGAAGCCGCCCTCTCGGCGCTTGCCTCGTCGCGCGCATGGACTGTTCCCAGCGGCTGCGCCGGCCCGACCGTCTCGCCGATGCCGGCAAGTCCGGTGAAGCCGACCGAATGATCGATCGCGTCATCGGCGCGCGTCCGGCCGCCGCCAAGCGCCACCACCGCGACGCCGACCGCGCGCGTATCCACCGCCGCGATTGTCCCGGCATCCTGCGCGACCACCTCGCGCCGGATCGCCGCTTCTGGCAAATGATGCCACGGGCGCTCGACGAAATCCGCAGGTCCTCCGAGCGCCGACACCATGCGTCCGAAAACCTCCGCCGCGCGGCCGTCCTCAAGCGCAGCGCGGGCTTGGCTCAGGCCCGCCTCGGCCGTCTCCGCCAGACCGCCCAGATGCAGCATCTCGGCGGAAAGCGCGAGCGTCACCGTTTCGAGCCGTTCGTCGCGGTGTTCACCGGTCAGGAAGTGTACAGCGTTTGCCACCTCCACCGCGTTGCCGGCAGCTTTCGCCAGCGGCTCGTGCATGTCGGTCAGGAGCGCGGTGGTCTTCAGGCCGGCGCCGTTGGCAACCGACACGAGGCTTACCGCCAGGTCGCGCGTCGCCTCGTAGTCTTCCATGAAAGCGCCGGAGCCGAGCTTCACGTCGAGCACCAGTGCGCCCAGGCCCGCGGCGAGTTTCTTCGACAGGATGGAAGCGGTTATCAGCGCGATCGATTCCACCGTCGCGGTCACGTCGCGGATCGCGTAGAGCCGCTTGTCGGCGGGCGCCAGGTCCGCCGTCTGGCCGATGATCGCACAGCCGACCTCGGCGACCACGCGGCGGAACTCTTCCAGGCTCGGCTGGCTGCGATAACCGGGGATCGAATCGAGCTTGTCGAGCGTGCCGCCGGTGTGGCCGAGCCCCCGGCCCGAGATCATCGGCACCCGCGAGCCGCAGGCCGCAACGATCGGCGCTAGCATCAGCGAGACGTTGTCGCCGACACCGCCGGTCGAATGCTTGTCGACAACCGGGCCGCCATTATCCGGCCAGTCGAGCACGTCGCCGGAATCGCGCATCGTCGTCGTCAGCGCCACGCGTTCGGCGGTATCGAGATCGCGGAAGAAGATCGCCATGGCGAGCGCGGCGACCTGGCCTTCGCTCACCGATCCGTCGGTCAGGCCTTCGATGAAGAAAGCGATCTCGTCGGCCGACAACGCCTGGCCGTCGCGTTTCCTGCGGATGATTTCCTGGGGCAGGTGCATCGCGGCTGAGTACCCCTTTGCCGGTTCCGCCACACGCCCCTCCAACTCCGCCAGCAGGGCATCGAGCAATCCCGAGGCGCCGAAGCGGAACGTCTTCGGGCTCACCCAATCCGGCCCGACGATCTCGTCGGCGAGGGCGAGATATATCGCCGCGTCGTCAAGCGTGCGAATGCCGCCGGCTGCCTTGAACCCGGTCTTGCCTTCCCTGTCTGCGATGACCGACAGCATGATCTTCGCCGCCGCCGGTGTCGCGTTGACGGGAACCTTGCCCGTCGAGGTCTTGAGGAAATCCGCGCCGACGATGATCGCCATGGTGGAGGCTTCGCGGATCAGGTCCTCGGATTTGAGTTCGCCCGTTTCGAGGATCGCCTTCAGCGTCGCGCCGTGGGTCGCCTCGCGAACCTGGATGAGTTGCGCCGCCGCGTCGTTGTGCCGATCGGCGATCCACCGGTAGGGGATCACCATGTCGATCTCGTCGGCCCCGTCGACCATCGCCTGGTCGGTCTCCGCGATGATGTCCTCGATCGTCTTGTCCCCACCGGGGAAATTCACCACCGTCGCGATCCGTATCGGCGTCCCGGCAAGCAGCGCCTTGGCCAGCACGACGAAACGCGGCCAGATGCAGACGGCCGCCACCAGGCCGTGCTTTGTTTGCGCCCGCACGCACAGGGCCTCGATGTCGGCGGCGGTGCAGTCGTCGTCGAGATTGGTCAGGTCGAGGCAGGCAAGCGCCCGCCGCGCCGTTTCCACCCGGTCGGTCGTCGTCATGGAAGTCCTCCGATCAGGTGCCTGAGAAGTTGAACGAGCTTGGCTCCGCCTTTCGGCGCCATCTCTTTTGTTTCGTTGTGTGAAAGTTCTGCCCCGGTGATGCCCGCGGCCATGTTGGTGATCACCGAAAACGCGAGCACGCGCAGGCCCAGGAACCGAGCGAGGATAACCTCCGGCACCGTCGACATGCCGACCGCGTCGGCCCCGAGTATGCGCGCCATGCGGATTTCCGCCGGCGTCTCGAAGGAGGGCCCGGAGAACCACGCGTAGACGCCGGACGACAGCGCGATGTCTTCGCTCTTGGCCGCGCGCTCGGCGGCTGCCCTGAGCTCCGCATCATAGGCTGTTGTCATGCCGACGAAGCGATCGTCGCTCGGCTCGCCGATCAGCGGGTTGGCGCCGGCAAGGTTAAGGTGGTCTGAAATCATCATCACCGAACCGGGCGGCGCTTCCGGATTGAGGCTGCCGGCAGAGTTGGTGAGGACCAGCGTCTCGACGCCGACCCCTTTCAGAACCTCCAGCGCGAACCGCATCGCGTCGGCGCGGCCCTCTTCGTAGTAGTGGGCGCGCCCCGACAGCACGGCGACGGCGATGCCGGACAGGGTGCCGATCACCAGCGCGCCGGAGTGGCCGGAGACCGTCGGCTGTGGAAAGCCCGGCAGGTCGGAGTAGGGGATCGATACGGGGTCTTCGATCGCTTCGACGAGGCTGCCGAGGCCCGAACCGAGAACCAGGCCGATCTTCGGTGTGTGCCCCGCGCGGTCCGTGATCAGTGCCGCCGTGTTTTTGCTCATCGCCCGTCGATCCCGAATCCGCGCGGCAGCAGTTCGCCGAGCGTCACCGTCTCGACGACGCCGGTGTCGTCGCACAGGTGGATCAAGGTGGCCTCGGTGCCGAATTCCTTGATACGCTGCCGGCATCCGCCGCAGGGCGGGACGAGGTCCATCCGCTCTGCGATCACCGCTACCTCCACGATCTCCCGGTCGCCGGCGAGGATCATCTGGGCGATCGCCGAGGTCTCCGCGCACCAGCCTTCCGGATAGGAGGCGTTCTCGACATTGCAGCCCGAGTAGACTGCCCCGCTCGCTGCTCTTACCGCCGCGCCGACGGGAAAGTCGGAATGTGGCGCGTAGGCCTTCGCCATGGCGGTCATCGCCGCGTCGAACAGCTCTTTCGGATCACTCATCACCGCTCCTTTACATACGCCGTGCCGCCCGCGCGTGGCGGTACGGCCCTGCCGATGAAGCCCGCCAGCAGGACGACCGTCAACACGTAAGGCAGCGCCTGCATGAACTGGACGGGAACTTCGCCGATACCCGGCAGTTTCGCCCCCTGCAGGCGGATCGCCGCGGCGTCGAGCAGTCCAAACAGCAGGCAGGCGCCGAGCACCGGCCAGGGCCGCCACTTGGCGAAGATAAGCGCGGCCAGGGCGATGAACCCCTTGCCCGCCGTCATGTCGCGCACGAAGCCCGCCGACTGCGCGATGGACAGATAGGCGCCGGCGAATCCGCAGAACACGCCGCAGATGATCACCGCCCGGTATCTGAGCCAGGTGACCGAAATGCCGGCGGTGTCGACGGCAGCCGGGTTCTCGCCGACCGCGCGAAGCCTCAGGCCGAACCGCGTGCGGTAGACGACCCACCAGGTGAACGGCACGGCCAGGAAAGCGAGGTAGACGAACATGTTGTGGCCGGAGATCAGCTCGACGTAGATCTCGCCCAGGACAGGCACGTCCCGCAGGGTCTCTGCTCCGGGCAGCGTGATGTTGCGGAACCGGCCCTCCGGCGTCAGCGGCGGTGTCTGCCCGCCCTGCGAGAACCAGGCATAGCCGAGCAGCGCGGTGAGGCCGGCAGCGAGGAAGTTGATGGCGACGCCCGAGACGATCTGGTTGCCGCGCTGGGAGATCGACGCATAGCCGTGGATCAGCGCGAACGAGACAGACGCGCCGACAGCAGCCAGCAGGCCGACATAGGCCGATCCGGCCACTGCCGAAGCGGCGCCGGCGGCGAAGGCCCCGACCAGCATCTTGCCTTCGAGCCCGATGTCGAACACGCCGGAGCGCTCCGAATACAGCCCGGCCAGTGCCGCCAGGATCAGCGGCACCGACAGGCGAACGGCAGAATCGAGAACGAGGACGATCGCATGGAGGTCCATCACCCGCCCCCTTTCGTGCCGGCGGCAGGCGGTTCGCGCAGCGCCGACCAAACCGCGTAGCCTCGCGTCAGGCCCGGCCGGAACATGTTTTCCAATGCTCCGGCAAACAGAATTACCAGGCCCTGGATCACCACGATCATGTCGCGCGAGATCGACGGGATCTCGAAGGCAAGTTCCGCCCCGCCCTGGTAGAGCATTCCGAACAGGATCGAGGCGAGCACGACGCCTATCGGGTGCGTGCGGCCCATCAGCGCCACCGCGATGCCGACGAAACCGGCGCCCGACACGAAGTCGATCTGCAGGCGGTGCTGATCGCCCATCACCGGATTGAGCGCCATGATGCCGGCCAGCGCCCCGGAGATCAGCATGGCGACGATGGTGATCTTGACCGGCGAGATGCCGGCATAGGCGGCAGCGGTCGGATTGAACCCGACGGTGCGGATTTCATAACCAAGCCTTGTGCGCCAGATCAGGTAATAGACGACGACGCAGGCCGCGAGCGCCACGAACAGCGTGACGTTGACCGGCGCGCCGCCGATATCGAGCCCGATAGCCGAGAACAGGCTGCCGAGTTTCGGCAGGGTTCCTCCCGCCTCGAAGGTCCGCGATTCGGGCTGCATCGAGCCGGCCGGAGACAGGTGGTCGACCAGCAGCCAGACCATCAGCGCTGCGGCGATGAAATTGAACATGATGGTGGTGATGACGATGTGGCTGCCGCGTTTTGCCTGCAGCCATGCCGGGATCAGCGCCCAGGCCGCGCCGAAGACAGGCGCTGCCAGAAGCGCCACCGGGAACGTCACCCACCACGGCACGAACCGGTCCAATGCCAGCGCCGCCAGTGCGACACCCAGCCCCCCGATGTAGGCCTGGCCCTCGCCGCCGATGTTGAACAGGCCGGCGTGGAAGGCGACGGCGACGGCGAGCCCCGTCATCATGAAGTTGGTGGCATAGAACAGCGTGAAGCCGATCCCCTCGCCGTAGCCGACCGCGCCCCAGACCAGGATCTGAACCGCTTCGAGCGGGTTCTCACCGACGAACAGCACCACGAGTCCGGCCACGAGGAAGGCGGCGGCCAGATTGGCGAGAGGGATCAGGCCGTATTCGATCCAGCCGGGCAGGCCGATGCGGCGCGGGCGTGCAGTTTCGGCGGCAGCGGGGGCTTCGGCGCTCATTCGGCGGCCTCGCCGGTCATGCCCATCATCATCAGGCCGAGCTCCTGCTCGCTGGCCTCCGGGCCGCGCTCGCCGATGACACGGCCGCCGCACATGACCAAAATGCGATCGGACAGCGAGCGGATTTCGTCGAGTTCGACGGAGACGAGCAGGATCGCAGCCCCGGCGTCGCGCATGGCGACGAGTTGGCGGTGGATGAACTCGATCGCGCCGATATCGACGCCGCGCGTCGGCTGGCCGACCAGCAGCACCTTCGGTGCCCGCTCCATTTCCCGCGCCAGCACGATCTTCTGCTGGTTTCCGCCGGAAAAATTCTCGGTCTTCAGCCGGCAGTCCGGCGGGCGGATATCGTACTGCTCGATGCGTTCGCGCGCGTAGCCTCGGACCGCGTTGCGATTGAGGAAAGGCCCGTTCAGATAGGCCGGATCGCCGTGATAGCCGAGGATCGAATTCTCGTTTTCCTCAAACGCAATGACGAGCCCCATGCGATGCCGGTCCTCCGGCACATGGGCGACCCCGATGACGCGCTGGAGCGCAGAATCCGCCTTGCCGGTCACATCGACCGGCTCGCCGTCGATCCGCATCGTGCCCGACGTCGCGCGCCGGATGCCCGAGATGACCTCGAGCAGTTCCGACTGGCCGTTGCCGGCCACGCCCGCGATGCCGACGATCTCGCCGGCGCGGATCGCAAACGACACATCGTCGAGCAGGGTCACACCACGCAGGTCCTTGAGCGACAGGCCCTCGATCTCCAGCATCGGCTTGCCCGGGTCCGCCGGTTTCTTGTCGACCCTGAGCAACACATG
>CAJQNW010000368.1 GCA_905479765.1 uncultured Tepidamorphus sp.
CCCGCTTCCTGCATGTGGTATCCGGAAATCGAGATCGAATTGAACTTCGGCATCTCGGCTGCCGTGTACTCGATGATATCCGCGATGATCCGCATCGAAGGTTCTGGCGGGTAGATGTAGGTGTTGCGGACGATGAATTCTTTCAGGATGTCGTTCTGGATGGTCCCCGAAAGTTGCGCGCGCGGCACCCCCTGTTCCTCGCCCGCGACGATGAAGTTTGCCAGGATCGGGATCACCGCGCCGTTCATGGTCATCGATACCGAGACTTTTTCGAGTGGAATCCCGTCAAATAGGATCTTCATGTCCTCGACCGAATCGATAGCTACGCCAGCCTTACCGACGTCGCCTTCTACGCGCGGATGGTCGCTGTCATAGCCGCGATGGGTGGCGAGATCGAAAGCAACCGAAACGCCCTGCTGTCCGGCGGCAAGCGCCTTACGATAGAAGGCGTTTGACGCTTCGGCCGTCGAGAAGCCGGCATATTGCCGGATAGTCCAAGGTCGGCCAGCATACATGGTAGCACGAGGGCCGCGCACAAAGGGCTTCGTCCCGGGCATCGAGCCGATATGGGTCGATGCAAAAAGGTCTGCCTCGGTGTAGAGCGGTTTGACAGCTATTCCTTCTGGCGTGTACCAGGTGATCGTGTCGGGCGACCGCTTCAGCTCGCGCTCGGCAAGCTTGGTCCAGGATTCCAGTTTCGTCTTGTCCGTCATGGGCTATTCAAACTCGATGATCAGTTCGTCGACCGCGAGGCTAACGCCGGCAGTCGCCGCGACGTGCTTGACCGTACCCTTGCGCTCGGCACGCAGCACATTCTCCATCTTCATCGCCTCGACGATGGCCAGCGTCTGGCCAGCTTCGACCTTGTCGCCCTCTACGACCGCGATCGACGTCACTACGCCGGGCATTGGGCAAAGCAGCATCTTCGACGTATCTGGCGGCAGCTTTTCCAGCATCAGGGATGCAAGTGTGGCGACACGCGGCGAGCGCACATTGATCACCGCGTCGATCCCTTGCCAGCGCAGCCGCATCCGCGCGCCCATGAGATCAACCTTTACGCCGATGGGCTCGCCGTCAATGTCGAAGGCTGCGTGGCTGGCGCCCGGAAGCCAGTTGCTGCGAATGCTGACCGTTGCGCCGCCTTCGAAAGACGCGACGGTGCGACCGCCCTCCTCGAGGGTCGACAGAGCGATGTCGCTGCCGGCCAGCCGCACGATCCAGTCGCCGCCGACGGCGCGCGGGTGGTTGGCGAGGGCGCCGGAGATAAGCGTCGCGCGTTTCTGCAGGCGCAGATTGATGTAGGCAGCGACCGCGGCCAGTGTATGAGCAGTGGTCTCGTCTGGGGAGACACCGTGAAAGCCATCCGGGAATTCCTCGGCGATATAGGCCGTGGTCAGCCGACCCTCGCGGAATCGCTCCTGCTTCATGACGGCCGAGAGGAACGGCAGATTGTGGCCGATGCCCTCGACCTCGAAATTGTCGAGCGCCTTGCCCATCGCTTCGATGGCCGCTTGCCGGTCGGGCGCCCAGGTGCAGAGCTTGGCGATCATCGGGTCGTAATACATCGATATCTCGCCGCCCTCGAACACACCGGTGTCGTTGCGAACGATGGAGCCGTCCGGTTTCCTGCCCTCGGCTGGAGGCCGATACCGAGTAAGCCGTCCGATCGACGGCAGGAAGTTGCGGTAGGGATCCTCGGCGTAGAGCCGGCTTTCGATCGCCCAGCCATCGAGCTTGATATCTTCCTGGGTCATCCGCAGCCTCTGGCCGGCCGCGACCCGGATCATTTCTTCCACGAGGTCGATGCCGGTAACGAGTTCAGTCACCGGATGTTCGACCTGGAGGCGGGTGTTCATCTCGAGGAAGTAGAATTGGCGGGCTCCATCAACAATGAACTCTACCGTGCCGGCGGAAAAATAGCCGACGGCTTTGCCGAGCGCGACAGCCTGTTCGCCCATCGCCTTGCGCGCTGCCGCGTCAAGGAAAGGCGACGGCGCTTCCTCGATGACCTTCTGGTTACGGCGCTGGATCGAACATTCGCGCTCGCCGAGATAAATGAGATTGCCGTGCTGGTCGCCAAGCAGCTGGATTTCGATGTGGCGCGGCTGGGTGACAAATTTCTCGATGAAGATGCGGTCGTCGCCGAAGGAGGATTTTGCCTCGTTCTTCGACGACTGAAAGCCTTCACGCGCCTCGACGTCGTTCCAGGCGACGCGCATGCCCTTGCCCCCGCCACCCGCCGACGCCTTGATCATAACGGGATAGCCAATATCACTGGCAATCTTCACCGCCTCATCAGCATCCACGATCAGATCCATATGGCCTGGAACCGTCGATACACCGGCGGAAGCCGCGATCTTCTTTGAGGTGATCTTGTCACCCATCGCCTCGATAGCAACCGGCGGCGGACCGATGAAGGCGACGCCCCCAGCTTTGAGCCCTTCGGCGAAATTCGCGTTCTCGGACAGGAACCCGTAGCCTGGATGGACGGCATCCGCGCCGGTGGCTTTCACGGCATCCAGGAGCTTGCCGGTGACGATATAGGACTGGCTAGACGGTGGTGGGCCGATGTGAACAGCTTCGTCGGCCATCTTCACATGCAGCGCATCGCGGTCGGCGTCCGAATAGACAGCCACAGTGGCAATGCCAAGTCTCTTCGCCGTCTTGATGACGCGGCAGGCAATCTCGCCACGATTTGCGATGAGGATTTTCTTGAACATCTGTGGGCCTACCGTTCAACAACAAATAGCGCGGGGTCGCGAGCCTGCTTCCATTTTAGTCCCGCGCGGTTCAGGGTTTTCGGTAAATCGCCGGCGCAAAGGCACCAATCCATTTCACCCGAGTGCTCCAGCCAGACCAGACCTTGTGGCCCTCCGACGAGATCGGAAAGTTCTCTCGGCGTTGCATATGAGCGTTTGCCGCAAAGCACGTGATTGCACATTGTCGGACCTCTAAAGCGGTATCGTGTCGTGCTTCTTCCAGCGCGTATCGACGCTCTTGGCGCGGAGCGCGGCAAAGGCCCGCGCGATGCGCTTTCGCGACGAATGCGGCATGATTACCTCGTCGATGAAGCCGCGCTCGGCAGCGACGAATGGATTGGCGAAGCGGGCCTCGTAGTCCTTGGTGCGCTGGGCGATCTTCTCGGTGTCGCTGAGTTCAGACCGATAGAGGATTTCCGTCGCACCTTTTGCGCCCATCACCGCGATCTCAGCCGTTGGCCAAGCATAGTTGACGTCGGCGCCGATGTGCTTCGAGGCCATCACATCGTAAGCGCCGCCATAGGCCTTGCGGGTGATCAACGTCACCATCGGCACGGTTGCCTGCGAATATGCGAAGAGCAACTTGGCCCCGTGCTTTATGACGCCGCCATATTCCTGCGCCACGCCCGGCATAAACCCCGGTACGTCGACCAGCGTCAGGATAGGCATCGAAAACGCGTCGCAAAAGCGCACGAAACGTGCCGCTTTGCGTGAGGAATCAATGTCGAGGCAGCCTGCGAGGACCATGGGCTGGTTGGCCACGACGCCGACCGTCTGGCCCTCGATGCGCAGGAAGCCAGTAATGATGTTCCTGGCGAAAGCCTGCTGGATTTCGAAGAAGTCGCCCTCGTCGGCGATCGCGAGGACAAGCTCCTTCATGTCGTAGGGTTTGGCCGCACTGTCGGGGATCAGCGTGTCGAGCCGCATTTCCAGCCGCGATGGATCATCGTGGAATGGTCGTTCCGGTGCCTTCTCCCGATTGTTGAGCGGCAGGAAATCGAACAGCCGACGGATCTCCTCCAGCGCTTCAATGTCATTGTCAAAGGCGCCATCGGCGACAGATGATTTCGACGTATGCGTATGGGCGCCACCAAGTTGCTCCGCGGTCACGACCTCGTTGGTGACAGTCTTCACGACGTCCGGACCCGTGACAAACATGTAGGACGAGTCGCGGACCATAAAGATGAAGTCTGTCATCGCCGGGGAGTAGACGGCGCCGCCGGCGCACGGCCCCATGATGACGGAGATCTGGGGGACGACGCCGCTTGCGTCGACATTGCGCTTGAAGACATCG
>CAJQNW010000369.1 GCA_905479765.1 uncultured Tepidamorphus sp.
GTCGCGGCGCTATCGCTCGGCCTGTCACTGCCGTCCCATGCTGCAACAACACTCAAGATCGGGACCGTTCTGGCCCCCGCCGACCCGATGGGCCAGGGGCTCGAAAAGTTCAAGACCGATGTCGAGGCCGCCACGTCGGGCGAAGTGGTGATCGAGGTGTTTCACAGCTCGCAGCTGGGCGACACCACGGAAATGATCGACCAGGCCCGGGCGGGTGCCAATGTCGGCACGATCACCGATGTTGCCCGCCTATCGAGCTTCGTGCCATCTCTTGCGATCATGTCTGCCCCGTTCCTGTTCGACACCTACGAGCAGGCCGACACCTTCGCATTGTCGGACGAGTATCTGGCGTGGGGCGACGAACTGAAGGAAAAATCCGGCCTGGTGATGCTGGCCTCCAACTGGTACCAGGGCGCCCGCCACGCGCTGACGCAGATGCCGATCTCCGGCCCGGAGGATCTGAAGGGCGTGAAGATGCGCACCATCGGCGCGCCGGTCTGGATCGAGACGATCCGCGCTATGGGCGCCGAGCCGACCCCGATGCCCTGGGGCGAGGTCTACTCCGCCCTCCAGCTCGGCACGCTCGACGCAGCCGAAGCGCAGCCGACGGCAATCTGGGGCGCCAAGCTCTACGAGGTCATCAAGAACGTCACCAAGACGGGCCACATCCAGCTCGTCACCGCCCTCGTGGTCGGTGCCGACACCTGGGACCAGATTTCGCCGGAAAACCAGAAGATCGTGCGCGATCTGGCCGTCGAGAACGGGCGCTACGCCTCCGGCCTCACTATCGAGCTCGGCGAGGAAGCCATGAAGAAAGTCGCCGACAGCGGCGTGACGATCAGCGAGGTGGATCTGGCTCCCTTCAAGAAGGCCGTCGCGCCGGTCTACGAGCAGCTCGACCTCCAGAAAGAGGCGGAACTGGTCAACAAGATTCTGGGCCGATAAGCTAAGGCTCGGAAAAAAAGAGGGCGGCGCGCGGCGGTTCGACATGTACCAGCGCATGGAATTCGGGCTCGCCGCCCTCCTGCTCGTCGCGATCGTCCTGCTTGTCGGCGTCGCCTCGATCACCCGCTTCCTCGGGTCTCCGATCATCTGGTCCGTCGAGATCGCTCAGCTCTGCTTCGTGTGGATCTGCATGCTGGCGGCCGATCTCGCGCTCCAGCAGAACCGGCATTTCGGCCTGTCGATCGTGCTCGACAGCCTGACCCCTCGGGGAAGGCGGATTGCCGAGATCATCAACACCATGATTCTCGTGATCCTGCTCGCCTTCCTGCTGGTCTATGCGGTGCGCAACACTATCCTGATGCATCCCAGGCTGATCGGCGCGACCCAGATGAACGCCTCGCTCGTCCATGCTGCGATGCCGTTCGGGCTGGCCTTGATGCTGCGCACACTTCTCGTCCGGCTCTACAGGAGCCTCACGCCACGAGGCGCCCTCTGATGCTGCTTCTGATCGCCGCGCTATTCGCGATCTTCCTTCTCATCGGGCTGCCTGTCGCCTTCGCCCTGGCGCTGGCCGCGATTCCCGTCTTCGTCCTGACCGGCACCATGCCGCCGACGGTCGCCTTGCAGAAAATGGTCACGGCGACGCAGAACTTCCCGCTGCTCGCCGTGCCGTTCTTCATCCTCGCCGGCAATCTGATGAACGCGACGGGAATCACCGGGCGTCTCGTGAAATTTGCGCGCCTGCTGACCGGCTGGATGGCCGGCGGTCTCGCTCAGGTGTCAATCGCGCTCAGCTTCATGATGGGTGGGATCTCCGGCTCCGCTGTCGCCGACGCGTCGATGGAGGCCCGGCTCCTGGGCCCCAGCATGCTGGAGCACGGCTATTCGAAAGGCTCGACGGCCGCGATCCTCGCCTTCGGTTCGATCATCACCGCGACGATCCCGCCCTCCATCGGCCTTATCCTGTTCGGGTTCATCAACGAGGTCTCGATCGGCCGGCTGTTCCTGGCGGGCGTGATACCGGGCGCCCTTTTGACGCTGACCCTGATGGCCACGACCTGGGTCGTCGCCAAGCGCCGCGGGTATGGCGCCGATCTGCCGCGCATGCCCCAGGCGCGCGAGCTTGGCCGCAGCTTTATGGAGAGCATCTGGGCGCTCGCCTTCCCGGTTATTCTGATCGTGGGCTTTCGCTTCGGCCTGTTCACCGCGACCGAAGCCGGCGTCTTCCTCGTCTTCTACGCCCTGTTCATCGGCACCGCCGTCTACCGCGAACTGACGTTTGCCAAGATGTACGATGCCATCAAGGCCTCGGTGACCGATCTCGGCATGGTCATGCTGCTGATCATGATGGCGGCTGTCCTCGGCTATGCGGTGACGATCGAGCGCGCGCCGCAGGAGATCACCGAATACGTCACGACGTTGACCGCCGACCCCACGATGATCCTCTGTCTGGTCGTCGTCCTGCTCGTGGTCAGCGGGATGTTCCTGGAAGGCGCGGCCAACATTCTCCTGATCACGCCGATCGTCATGCCGGTCCTGATCGACGCGGGTTACGATCCGGTGCATCTGGGGATACTGATGGTCACCCTGATCAACTTCGGCGGGCTGACACCGCCCGTCGGCGTGATCATGTTCACGGTGTGCGGTATCCTGGACTGCAAGACGGGGGCCTTCACGATGGCGTCGCTGCCGTTTTTCCTGGCGGTGACGATTTTCTTCATAATCCTTGTCGCGTTCCCCTCGCTTGTGCTGTTCCTGCCGGGCACACTCATGTGAACCACGAATGATCAGGCCGCACGAAACCATGTACGAACCGATAGGACATCGACGTTGAACGACCAGCTGTTTGGCAGATCGGGATCATCGCGGACCTCGCGCGCCTCAGGCGGCGCTTCGGCGCGGATCTATACGGATCTGCGCGACCGGATCGTGCGTCTTGAGCTGCCGCCCGATACGACGCTCGATCGCTCGGAGCTGGCCGTACAGTATGACGTGAGCCAGTCGCCGGTGCGTGAGGCGATGCTGCGCCTCGAGCAGGACGGGCTGATCAAGTCCTTTCCGCAGTCGCGCACGGTGATCACCCGGATCGACGTGTCGCGCATCCGCGAGGAGCACTTCCTGCGCGTTGCGGTGGAAACCGAGGTCGTTCGCCAGCTCGCCGAGAGTGCGGACCCTGTCATCGTCACCAAGCTGAAAGGGCTTCTGCGCCTGCAGGAAGCGCTCGTCGGCGACGTCGAACAGGCCGACCTGTTCAAGCAACTCGACGAGGCCTTCCATGAGGCGCTGTTCGAGGGCGTCGACCAGGTCAACCTGCACCGGCATATCGTCGCGCGCTCGGGCCATCTCGCCCGGGTCAGGACGCTGGATCTCCCGAAGAAAGGCAAGATGCGCGCCGTCCTGGAAGGCCACAAGGCAATCGTCGATGCGATCGCCGCCGGGGACGCGACCGCAGCGGCAGAGGGCATGTGCCGGCATCTGTCGGGAACCATCGAGCGCCTGCCCGGCCTGCGCGACGAGCGGCCGGAGTGTTTTTCATGAAACGCTGCTGCTGACGGGCGCCGCCCACTCGCCGCGCCCGGCCATCCCGCCGACGAAACCTGACCGAGGAACGGTCGGGCCGTTTATCAAAGTGTGGCAACAAAATCCCGCAACTGCTCTTCGGCGAAGTCCAGGATGGTGGCATCGACGAGCAGTCCGTCGGATATCTTGTCGTTGGCCATCGGGATGACGATTTCCTTGCCCACGAAAACCGATGCGAGCATGGCATTGAGGACGTACTTCAGGTGCGCCTGTGCGCGCACGCCGCCAAGTGCGCCGCCGGAGGTGGTGACAACGAAACAGCGCTTGTCCTTGAACACGGACGCGTAGGCCGGCCGGGATGCCCAGTCGATCGCGTTCTTCAGGAGGCCGGGTATGCTGTAGTTGTACTCCGGCGTGACGAAGACGAGGCCGTCTGCATCCGACACCTGACCGATGAACGCTTTCACTTCGGCATTGTCCGTCACGTCGGCATTGTAGTGCGGCAGTAGGCCGGGGTCGGCGACGTGGCACGTCACGTCCGCTTCAAGCCGTTTGACCAGTGCCCGGAGCGTCGCGC
The DNA here is from genome assembly GCA_905479765.1 of uncultured Tepidamorphus sp. Lineage (GTDB taxonomy): Bacteria > Pseudomonadota > Alphaproteobacteria > Rhizobiales > Tepidamorphaceae > Microbaculum. The sequence goes on from CAJQNW010000369.1 coordinate 4,043, forward strand.
GGGAAGAGGAGGCCGCCCGCAGGCTGCCGGGAACGAAGAGGAGATCTGTCATTGAGAAAAGTCCGTTTCTAAAGACGGGCAAGCCAGGTTGCGATTGGCGGGAAAGCGACGATCAGGCCAAGCGACAGGATCATGGCGATGACGAAGGGAAGGGCTCCGCGAAAGATCTCTCCGACCCGCAGATCGGGATCGTCCATTGCCGATTTGATGATGTAGACGGACAGGCCGAACGGCGGAGTCAGAAGGCCGACCTCGACCGAAACCACGGTCAGCACGCCGAACCAGATCAGATCGAATCCCGCCGCCTCCGCCACCGGCAACGCGATCGGCAGCAGGATCAGCATGATCGAGATCGAGTCGATCAGGCAGCCGAGTGCAATGATCAAAAGCAGATAGATCAAAAGGAAGCCGTACGGTCCGATCGGTCCGGTCAGGAAGATCTCGGCCAGTTCCCGGGGAACGCCGGACAACGCCAGCATCCGGCTGAAGAAGGTCGCCGCCAGAATCAGGAACAGCACTGACACGGTGATCTGCCCGGACTCGACCAGGAGCTTCCAGAACGTCCGGGCGTCCATCGAGCGGCGAACGAGCGCGATGACGAGCGCACCCATGGCGCCCGCCGCGCCGGCTTCGGTCGGATTGAGAAAGCCGCCATAGAGGCCGCCCAGCACGACCAGCATCAAAACCGCGATAGGCACCGACTTGCGAAGCATGGCGATGCCGGAAAAGTCTTCGTATGATGCATCGTCGTGCGCGGATTCGAAAACGAACCGTTTTCGCACCCTGGCCAGAAGCAGGATGGTCAGCGAGAAGGCAAAGGCCAGCAGAATGCCGGGGCCGATGCCCGCCAGGAACATCCGGCCGACGGATTCCTCGGCAAGGACGGCATAGACGATCATCAGCAGCGACGGCGGGATCAGCATGCCCAGAACAGAGGATCCCGCGACAACGCCGGTGGCGAACTTCTTGGTGTAGCCGTGGCGGGTCATTTCCGGAACGGCGACGCGGCTGAACACCGATGCGGACGCGATCGAAATCCCGGTTATCGATGCGAAGATCGCATTGGCGAACACGGTCGCGATACCGAGGCCCGCGGTCAGTCTCCGGAGCAACTGCTGGAAGACATCGAAGGTGTCCTTGCCCACCTTCGAGACCGTGACGAGCAGGCCCATCAGGACGAATAGTGGCACGACGGCGAAAAGATACTCGCGCAGCGAGTCGTTTGCGACCGCGCCGAGCATTCGCAGGGACACCACGTCGCCGCGGATCGCGGCTACGCCCAAAAAGGAAACGAAGAGCATGCCGATGCCGATCGGCATGCCGATGTAGATCAGGACAAGCAGCCCCACGATCGCGACGGAGCCAATCTCGATCGGGCTCATATCCGGTCCTTGCTCCGTGTTGCGGTCCGCAGGTCCGACAGCGCCCGGACGCCGAATTCGATCGCCGCCACCGTCATCCCGAGAAGGATCAGCGCGCGGAACGGCCAGGTCTGTAGCGTCGCGATGCCGGTGACGCCGATATACTCACTGGCGTCCCAGTCTTTCTCGAAGATACGGACGCTCGACCAGGCGATGCCGGCGATGACACCGGCGCCAACGATGTTGAAGAGAGCCGAGAGGAGAGCGCCGGCCCGTGGGTAGGAACGGCGGAAGCCGAGATAGAAGATTTCGGTCCGCGCCAGCCGGTCCCTGTGAACCGTTGTCGCAAGCTGCAGGCTGACGATCATGACGAGCAGCAACGCGCCGAGTTCGGAGACGAGGGGCAGCGAAGCGCCGAGTGCATTGCGTGCAACGACGTCGGCGCAGATGATGATCATGAGGACGAGAATGAGCCCGGTCCCGACGGCAGCCAGCCCTTCAATGAGCCACTGCCAGGCACGGGTAGCCTGGAGAAGGAAGTGCCCCCGATCGCCGGGGGCACTCGTATGATTGTTATCCGGTGACATCTCCGACGGCGCGGATCACTTGTCCCAGTCGCGGACGGGCTTTTCGCCGCGTTTGCGCAAGCCGTCCATGTAGGCGGCCAGGAAGGCCTCGGCCGGGACGCCCTGTGCCTCGAGTCCGGAAGCCCATTCGCCGGCGATGTCGGGCAGCTTGTTCACCCAGGCCGCACGCTCTTCCGGCGGCATGACCTTGATGGTCACCGGCGGATCCTGGTTGGCGCCGAGTTCCACCATCTTGTTCAGGGCGAACTCGTGGCGTTCCAGCAGGTCCTTGCCGTGGGCGTCGGTATAGTACTTGCCGGCCTCGATCATGGCGTTCTGCACTTCCTCGGGCAGACCGTCCCAGGTATCGCGGTTGATGGCGACGGCGCCGGAGTAGGCCACGCCGGCGTCGAACCGATGAATATAGGGCGCAACCTCGTAGATCTTGGTCGGCAGGACGCCGAGTGCCAGACTCACCACGCCGTCCGACACGCCGGTCTGGATATCGGTGTAGAACGTCGTCAGCGCACCATCGACCGCATTGGCGCCCGTGCCGCGCAGCCAGTTGCCGAGCACGCCCGGCGCCGACAGCTTCATGCCGTCGATGTCGTCGATGCCGTTGATCGGTTCCTTGGTGTAGATGTCGTACATGTCGGTCCCGGTGAAGCCGAGGACCTTGAGGTTGTGGCTCTCCCACTCGTCGCGGAAGGCGTCGTTGGTTTCGAACAGCTCCTGCATGACCTCGAGCTGGACCGGCGGATTGGCGGTCGAGAACGGCGCGTAGCTCGACGCCTGGCTCAGCGGCAGCTTCGCCGCTTCCAGGAATGAGAAGACCCAGCCGATATCGGTGATCCCTTCCTCGACCGAGGTCAGGGTCGCGTTGGCCTTGTAGAGCTGGCCTCCGAAGGCTTCGTTCCATTCGATCTTGTACTTGCCGCTCTGCGCCAGGATTTCATCCGTCTTCGCCATGAAGTGGGTCTTGATCATGCCGACCCACGGCACGACGGTCGGATGGCTGGACGCGACGGTCAGGTTGATCGTCTCTTGCGCGGCCAGTCCGGTGGGCATCGCCACCGCCCCGGCGATCAGAAGTCCGAACAGCTTTCTCATTGTAGTCCTCCCTTGGATGTTTTCAGATTATCGTTAGCTTCTGGGTCGAGTAGTCGAGGCGCACCGTGATCGTGCCCTCATTGATGAGCCAGGGCCGGACGTGGAAACTGCGGGCGCCTCTTGTGTGCATCGGATCCCGTTCGGCGATGGCAATCGCCGCCTTGCGGGACTCGGCGCGCACGACGACGAGCCCGTCTCCTTCCCAGCTTCGCTCGTCGTCGGTCCACATCGGTCCGGCGGCGAACATCACGCCTTCGCGTTCCAACTCGACCTGGAACTTCAGGTGATCCTCGATGTTGGCGAACACCGGTCTCAGGCCATCGACCGGCTTGGTGAAAATCGCATAGAGCTGCTTCTGCAGCATGGCCTGGCTGGCTTCCAGGACAGCGGCGGCCGGCACTGACTTCGGATTTTCGTCGTCGCTCATTGATCCCCTCCCGTGAACCGCCGCGGCGTGTGTTATCCGGCCTTCTTTCGTTCAAGTTCCGCCCGGATTTCAGCGCCGTGCTGGTCGAGTGTCGGCGGCGGCGAAACGTCGAGCTCCGGTTCCCCGTCGAAGCTGTAGGGCGCGCGTACCGTTGTCGAATCGCCCATCTCGGGATGGTGCGTCTTCACGGCCAGCCTCAGGTGCTTGGCCTGCGGATCCTCCAGCGCCTCGTTGGAATCGTAGGCCGGCGAATGTGGAACCTCGAGCGCCAGCAGCTTTTCGCACCAGGCCTCACGCGTGTCGGACTTGAAGACCGGCGTGAAGATCTCGATCAGGTCGTCCTGATGGTTGATCCGCTCCAGCCGCTCCGAGAAGCGCGGATCCTTGGCCAGCGCCTGCTGTCCGGTCGCTTCCAGCAGGCCTTCCCAGAATTTCGTCGGCGACGACATGTGCAGCGCGATCCATTTTCCGTCGCTGCATTCGAAGGTATAGCTCTGCGACACGACGGGGCGCGACAGCGGTCCCATGATCTCGCCGACCGCGTAGTAGTGGGTGAAGCTGTCGAGGTTGAAATGCGCCATCGCCTCGAGCATCGAGATGTCGACGCGCCGGCCCTTGCCGGTCTGGCCGCGTTCCAGCAGGGCGGCGAGAACCGCCATTGCCGCATACTGGCCCGTCACCGCATCGGCGATCGCGGGTCCGATGACGCGAGGGTTTGTCGGCGGTGTCAGCAGCCGCAGATAGCCGGAGGCGGCCTGTGCCACCGTGTCGTAGGCGGGCCGGTCGCGCGACGGGCCCGTCTGTCCGAAACCCGAGATCGCGCAATAGATCAGCTTCGGATTTAGTTTTTTCAGCGTGTCCTCGCCGACGCCGAGTTTCTCGGCGACCCCGGGCCGGAAGTTCTGGATGAACACGTCGGCGCCCGCGATGAGGTCGTGCAGGACGGCGAGGTCTTCCGTCGATTTCGTATCGAGCGCGATGGATCGCTTGTTCCGGTTATAGGTCTGGTAGTGCGGCGAGTAGAGCCCGCCCTTGAACGCCCGGAACGGGTCGCCGGTCCCCGGCCGCTCGACCTTGATCACGTCCGCGCCGAGATCCGCCAGATGCATGCCTGCGGCCGGGCCGGTGATGTAGGTGCCGAGTTCGACGACGCGGATGTCCTTGAGGATCTTGACCATCGTCGTGCCTCAAGCCGATTTCTGGTCGCGCGAATCCGACGCGCCCGGCCCGCCGGCACCGGGTCCGTCGTAGGCGATCGCCTGATCGGCCTTGTGCGACATGATGAAACCGATCGAACGCTGGGATTCCTCGAACAGGTGCGCCGCCAGGCCGGCCGTGCGCGCCAGCAGCGGTACCGCCTTCAGGGCGTCGACAGGCCAGCCGGCATCCAGGATCGTCGCCGGGATAGCACCGGACACGTTGATCGGCAGCGGGCGCTCGATGATGCCCGGGGCATGTTTGCCGAGAATTTGCAGGGTCTCGATGTATTTCCCGCCAATGCCGAGTTCCTCGGCGACCTCGAGCAGACGGTTCGCGCGCGGATCGCCGGCGTTGTGCTGCGGGTGCCCGAGGCCGGGAACCTTCTGCCGCGCAGCCTTTAGTGCCTTCAGGCTTTCGATCGCGGCCGTCTCGACATCCGTGCCGTCCGTCTCCGCCTTGGCGAGAACCTCGGCCAGGAAGCGCCCGGCCGTTTCGGAACTGCCGGCAACGACGCTGCCCATGCCGAGAAGTCCGGCGGACATTGCGCCTTGCCAGGCGTCGGGGCCGGCCGCCAGCGTCATGCGGGCTGCCTGAACACTCGGGACCAGACCGTGCTCGGCGATCGCAACCAGGCAGGCGTCCATCATCGCACGCTGTTCGCGGCTCGGCCGCTCGCCCAGGACCAGGAACCAGAAGTAGTCCGTGAAGTCGATCTTGCCGATCAGGTCGTCGCAAAGATCCAGCCCCCGCACGGTGATGCTGTCGGCGTCCGACGTCGCAATCGCGGTGTAGGCCTGATCCTGTTTGCCAATGCGCATTCTCGCCCTCGTTTTCGGTATCCGAAATAATTTGCTCTTGCCGAAATGTTAATGAGACCCTAATCTGCCGTCAAGCAACAATACGTCGCCACTGCACGTGTGGACGCAACAATCGAACGCGAATTCGGAGGTAGCCATGCGGGTATTCCCTAGGGTCACCGGAACCGGCCCGGTGAGGGGTGCCGATCGTCGGCTCGCTGGTATCGATGGCCTGCCTGATCGGTTATGCCTGGAATACCGCGCCTGACGGCGTTTTCACCTTCGAAGGAAGACCGACGTGTACGACGAAATGACCATCGCAGCCCCGTCTGACAGACCCGCCGAGTTCGTCGAGGGGCTGGCAAAGGGCCTCGCCATTCTGGAGTGCTTTGACGCCAGCCACCCTGAAATGACCTTGAGCGAAGTGGCGCGTCGCGTCGGCCTGTCGCCGGCCGCCGCGCGTCGCAGCCTGATTACGCTGAGGGCGCTGGGCTACGTCGGGCAGGAGAACAAGCGTTTCCACCTTCGCCCGAAGATCATGACTCTGGGGTCTGCCTTCTACTTTTCCGCCCGGATCGACGAGGTACTCCAGCCCAACCTGCGTCAGCTGGTCGAACAGTTCGGAGACGCCTCCTCCATCGGCACGCTCGACGGACACGACGTCATCTACATCGCTCATTTCTCGGTCCAGCGCGCCCGGCGCGCCGCAGCCGTCGTCGGCGCGCGCTATCCCGCCTGCGCCACATCCCTGGGACGGGTTCTGGTGGCCGGGCTGCCCGACGAAGAGCTGGACGAATACATCGCCAACGTGCGTCCCGAGCCGATGACGTCGAAATCCATCACCGATCCGGAAGCCCTGCGCCGCGAGATTCTCAGCGTCCGGGACGCCGGATATTCGACCACCGTCGATCAGCTCGATTACGGCATCACCGCGCTCGCGGTGCCGATCCGCGACCTGAACGGGCAGACGATCGCGGCGCTCAATACCTCCGGCTACACCGGCAAGGTGACGCCCGATACGCTTGTCGCCGAACGGCTGCCAGTTCTTCGCGAGACGGCCTCGTACATCGCCCACGAGATCACCCGCTACCCCATTCTGCAATCAATCATAAGAACCTGAATGAAAAGCGCCCAAGGGAGGACTAGCCATGTGCAGACTATGCGATCCGGGTAAGCCCCAGCTTCCATGCCCCACCCGGCGGGATTTCATGACCGTCAGCGCCGTCGCCGGCGCCGCGATTGCAGCCGGCGGCCTGGCCATGCCGGGCAGCGCTGCGGCGCAGGATGCAGCCTCAGGAACAATGCCGGAGGGGCTCGGAACGCCGGGCCGGCGCGTCCTGATAAAGGGCGGCGCGGTCCTCTCGATGGACGACGCGGTTGGCAACTTTCCGGTTGGTGACGTCCTGATCGAGGGTTCGAAGATCGTCGAGGTCGGCGCCAATATCGATTCCGGCGACGCGGTCGTGATCGACGCGGCGGGCAAGATCGTGATGCCCGGCTTCGTCGACACCCATCACCACCAGTTCGAGACGGCACTGCGCAGCCAGCTGTCCAACGGCATCCTGATCAACGACGGCCGGCCGTCGAGCGCCCAGAACTATTACGAGACGATCCTGCAGAAGTTCTCGATGGTCTATCGGCCCGAGGATGTCTACATCAACGAGCTGTTCGGCTCGGTCTCGCAGCTCGACGCCGGTGTCACAACCGTCATGGACGTCAGCCAGATACACCATTCGCCGGAGCATTCCGACGCGGTGATCGAGGCGCTCGGGGACGCGGGCCGCCGGGCCGTCTTCGGCTATTTCGAAGGCTGGGGCGACAAGGCGAAGTACCCGGGCGACGCGAAGCGGCTGAAGGAGCAGTATTTCTCCTCCGACGACCAGTTGCTGAGCATGGTCATGGGTGGCGAGATCTACCTGCCCGGCTACGAGGAGGCGTGGAAGGTCGGCCGCGAGCTCGATCTCCCCATCGCGCTCCATGTGGTCGGCACGTTCGGCATGCAGCCGACGTTCGACGAACTGGGCGCAGCAGGACAGTTCGGCCCGGACAACATCTTCATTCACATGACCGGCATGTCGGACGAGGGCTGGAAGTACGCCGCAGATGCCGGCGCCCATGTCTCGCTCGCCGTGCCGATCGAGATGCACATGCGTCACGGCACCCCGCCGATCCAGAAGGCGATCGACCTTGGCATGGATACCTCGCTGTCGACCGATGTCGAGTGCACCATGTCGGCCGATTTCTTCACCCAGATGCGCGGCTACCTCACGTTGCAGCGCATGCTGGCAAACGAGAAGGCTTTGGCCGGCGAGGACTATCCGGAACTGCTGACGACGCTCGACGCCATCAAGGCGGCCACAATGGGCGGCGCCAGGGGGTTGAAGCTCGACCACAAGATCGGCTCGCTGACGCCTAGCAAGGAAGCCGACATCATCCTGCTGGACGCCGAGGCGATCAACGTCACGCCGCTGAACAACGTGCCTGGCGCCGTCGTGACGCTGATGGAGCGCACCAACGTCGACACGGTGCTGGTGGCCGGCGGGGTTAAGAAGTGGAAGGGCGAGCTGGTCGGCTTCGACGTTCCGCGGCTGAGCGCCGAACTGGAAACCAGCCGCGACCACATCTTCGAGGCCGCCGGCATCGAACGGGATCTGTTCGCAAGCTGAAGCACAGTTGAAAGCAGGCCGACAGGCCTGCTTTCCTTCTATCGAACGCGCCTTCGACACACCTTTAGGGGCGCCCGCATCGGAAAGGAGAAGACCCTTGGCAGAACTGGTCGCCACGCTGGCATCCACGCATCATCCGTTTTACCTGAAGGCCACCACGATGCCGCCCGAGCAGCAGATGCCCGAGGCGCCGGAGTGGAAACGCAAGGTCGAGGCCTATCGCGAGACGCTGGCCCGCACCAAGCCGGATATTTTGGTGATGGTCGGCTCCGACCATTTCCATCAGATCTTCCTGGACAATTGCCCGCAGTTCCTGATCGGCAAAGCGCCGCGCTACGACGCGACGTTCTACAATGAAGAGCGGGAATTCGGCATTCCGAAATATGTGCTCGAAGGCGACGAGGACATGTCGCGCTTCATGCACCAGTCGCTGATGGATCAGAGCTTCGACTTCGCGTTCTCAAACGAACTGAAGATCGACCACTCGATCATCTGCCCGATCATCACGGTGCGGCCGGAGAACGATCTTCCGGTGGTGCCGATCTACACCAATATCTTCGCGCCGCCGCTGCACTCGCCGAAGCGCTTCTATGACCTGGGCCGGGCGATCCGCAAGGCGATCGATGACTATCCCTCCGACAAGCGGGTCGCGGCCATCGGCACCGGCCACCTGTCCCTGGAGCTGGGCGGTCCCAGGCAGTTCATGGAGACCGGCCCCGATCCCGAGTTCGACCGTCAGGCGATCGAATGGCTGAAGGTGGGAGACGTCGACGCGATCCTTGAAAACGTCACCCACGAGAGCATGGTCAGGAGCGGCAACGCGACTCAAGGCTTCCTGAACTTCATCCTGATGCTCGGCGTGGCGGGACCGGAAGGCGCCGACTACGTCGACAATCTCGACCTCTTCCACACCATGGAAGCCTATTTCACCTGGTATCCGAAGGAGCAGGCGGCATGAGCAAGTACTACGTCGACAAGTTCCTGTTCATGGTGGACCGCGACCCGGAGCTCTTGAAGCGCTACGCGGAGGAGCCGCGCAATTTCGTCGCGACCTGGGAACAGTCCATCGGCCCGAAGCTGATCGGCAACGACGTGGAGGCCTCCAGCGTCCACGCCTTCACGCCGGAAGAGCGCGAGGCGCTGGCCACCCACGACTATGTGGCTCTCTTCGAGATGGGCGCGCACTTCTTCCTCAACCTGACGATCTTTATCGGGATCTACGACGATGCCTATATGGAGAAGAGCGGACCGCTGTCGTTCCAGCGCGAAATGGCCGCCAAGCTCCAGCACTGGCGCGGCAAGGAGTACCCGACCGTCGAAACGTAACCGGCGCGCGCCGTGAAGCGGGCGATGCGCACAGATTAGTTTACGCACATCCGCCTCCGGCCTCCTCCGGCTCGGTCGCGCCGCTACTCTGGTTTCGATCAGAACCAAACAAAGAGGATAACCTCATGGCCGATAGGAGACCCCACTGGCGTGATTTCCGCCGGCGGTTGCTTGCGCGCGACCATCTCTTGGGAACCTTCATCAAGACGCCGACGACCCACGCAACGGAAATCCTGGGCCTCCTGGGCTTCGATTTCGTGGTGTTCGACCAGGAGCACGCCCCCCTGTCCTCCACCGTCCTCGATGTCATGATCCTGGGGGCGCGCGCGGCGAATGTGGCGGGTATCGTCCGGGTGGGCGATCCCGGGGAGGCGAACATCCTTTCGGTGCTCGACAATGGCGCGGCGGGCATCCTCGTGCCCCATGTGGCGACCCGCGAGAAAGCCGAGCAGATCGTGGCCTCCTGCCGCTATCGGACCGGCCATCGCGGCTTCGCCAACACCACACGCGCCGGGGGGTTCGGCACGGTCGGATTTGCAGAGCACATGGACGCGCAGGACAGCGAAGTCGCCTGCATCGCCATGATCGAGGATGTCCACGCGGTCGATGAGATCGATGCGATCGTCCGGGTCCCCGGCATCGATGCGATCTTCATCGGCCGGGGCGACCTCACCGCAGCGCTCGGCGCGCCGTCGATGACATCGCCCGAGACGCATGAGGTCGTGGCGCCGATCATGGAGGCGGCGCGCAAGGCCGACATGCCGGTCATCATGCTTTGTCCCGATCGCGAGGACGCCGCCAAAATGACCTGGCTTGGCGCGTCCGCCTACCTGGTCTCGTCAGATCACGGCTTCATGAAAACGGCGGCCCAGCGTGCGCTCGAAGAATTTCGGGGGCCGATGGAATAGCACTTAGGGCCGTGCCCTGAAGTGGTTGGACGCATCAATGCCGCGTGTTTCCGGTGGTGCGAATGTCTGCCCGGATCCCGGCAGCTCTGAGTTAGCCGCCGGCAGGTTTGCCGCGCTGCTTGTAGAAAACATCGTCGGAATACGGATACCACCACTCGGAGATCACCGGATCGTGGTCGATGATGACCATCTTCGACTGGCGGAACGCGTCGAGGCCCTGGCGGCCGAGTTCGCGGCCGAGGCCGGAATTCTTCCAGCCGCCGAAGGGCAGAGCGTCGTTGTCGATCAGCGGATTGTTGACCCAGACCATGCCCGCCTGCAGCGTTTCGGCGGCCTGCATGGCTTCCTTCAGGTCGGTCGTGAACACGGATGCGCCGAGGCCGAACTCTGAATCGTTGGCGAATTCAAGAGCTTCCTCAAAGGACTTCACCTTGCAGATCGACGCGACCGGACCGAACACCTCGCCGCGCATGATGTCCATGTCGGGGGTGACGCCGGTCAGGATCGTCGGCTCGTAGAACCAGCCGGTGTTGTGGTCCGGCGGCACGCGTCCGCCGCAGACGATGGTCGCGCCCTGATCGACCGCCCCGTCGACCAGCCGCATCACTTTGTCCCGCGCGGCTTCGGAGACGAGCGGGCCGATCTCCGATGTCGCCAATCCGTCTCCCATCCGTAACTTTCGCGCAAATGTGGCGAACCTCTCGACGAAGACGTCGTGCACCGTTTCGTGCACGAAGAAACGCTCCGATGAGGTGCAGATCTGCCCTGACAGGTGGAAGGCGGCGGTGACCGATCCCGCGACCGCGACGTCGAGCGGCGCATGTTCCGAGATGATCATCGGGTCGTTGCCGCCGGCCTCGATGATCGCCGGCTTGAAACGCTCCGCGCAGGCAACCCCGACCGCGCGCCCGGCCGCCACGCTGCCGGTGAAGGCGACGACATGGGTGTTCTTCGAGGCGATCAGCGCCTGGGCGGTTTCCGCACCGCCCGTCAGGCAGGAGACCAGACCGGCCGGCAGCACCCTGGCGAAATGTTCCATGAACCGGAGCGTCGACAGGCTGGTCGCCTCGGCCGGCTTGACGATGCAGGCGTTGCCGGCGGCCAGCGACGCGGCGACCGTCCAGACCATCAGCAGGATCGGGAAATTGAACGGCATGATGTGGACCGACACGCCGTACGGCTCGTAGCGGGCGAACTGGAAAGAGCCGGTCTGCGTCGTGCCGGCGATCTTGCCGGCCTCGTCGCGGGCCATCTCGGCGAAGTAGCGGAAGGCCGGCGCGACATTGGCAAGCTCGCCGATCGCTTCCGGGTAGGGCTTGCCCATCTCCAGCGTCATCTGCTTTGCGCAGTCGCCAAGGTCGCCCGTCTCGATCGAATTGGCGATCGCATGCAGCAGTGCCGCCCGCGTCTTGAAGTCGGTCCGTGCCCACTCTTTCTGCGCTGCCAGCGCTTCGGTGGCGACCGCCTCAGCGAGCCCCGCATCGACATCCGCGATCCGTCCCTCGACGGCGAGCGTCGATGGGTTGACGATCTCGCGCGTCGGCATGCCTTGCGCGCTTACGTAGGCGTTCCCGCGGAAGATCCGCGCGGCGTGGGGATCGAATGCGGTCATGGCGCTACCCTGTGTGAGCGTGGCCCATCCTTCGAGACGTCCGCTTGCGCGGCCTCCTCAGGATGAGGGCGGAGGGGCGTCGCGTGCCGCCACCGCAGTCTGGGTCCCGGATCAAGTCCGGGACACGAGGCCGGGTATGATGCACAGCCGCAACTAGACAACGGACGGTGTGCCCCGGACTTGATCCGGGGCCCCGGGGCGGCCCGGGCGGGCTTGCCGGTTGGCGCCCCGTGCCTCATCGGATCATGTAGACCTTGCGCACGGTTTCGTGCACGCGGCAGGTGCCCTTCCAGTCCTTCGGAAAGAAGGCGGCGGTGTCGGGCTTGATCTCGATGACCTCGCCGGATTCATGCGTATAGGTGCAGCGGCCCTCGAGGAAGTGACACAGTTCGTCGCTGGTGACGTGGCACTCCCAGAAGCCCGGCGTGCAGATCCAGATGCCTGACTCCGGCGCGCCGTCGGGACCCTTGTAGAGAAGCGTGCCGGAGGTGCGGCTCTCGCCCTCGATCATGGTGGGGATGACGCCCCAGTCGGCGCTCGCCGGGATCGTTTTCGGATCGCGCAGGACCGGCGTCGGATCGGCCTTCTTCGTCGCGGCAACACTCATGTCTTCGGTCCTCATCTCAGCATGTAGACGCTGCGAATGGTCTCGTGCACTTCGACGGTGCCGCTCCAGCCTTCGCGGAAATGGACGACGGTGCCCGGCGTCACCTCGATCACCTCGCCGTCGTCGGACGAATAGGTGGCCCGGCCGGAGACGAAATGGACAAGCTCGTCGCGCGGCAGCACCAGACGCCAGCTTCCCGGCGTCGATTCCCAGACGCCGGCCTCCGGCAGGCCGTCCTCGTCGCCCTTCCACAACAGCCGTCCCTGGTTGTGGGAGCGGCCGTCGATCGGATCGAGATGGCCGCCCCAGTCGACGAGGTCGTCGTTCCAGGTGGAGGCGCCGGCGATATGCGGGGCGCTCGATTTGAGATTTGTCGGCATCGGTCAACCAGCCAGCGTGTTGAGAAGTTCGGCGGCCTTGGTCGGGCCGTGGCGAGACTGCATATGCTTCGACGTCGCTTCGAGCCGGGCCTTCATCGCCGTATCGGTGAGCATCGCGTTGATTTTCCTGGCGAGTTCCGCTTCGTCCCACTCGTACCGGTCGAGCTTGAAGCCGTGCCCGGTCTCCTGGACGCGGGTGGCGTTGTCGTGGCCGTCCCAGACGTAGGGCATGATGATCGCAGGCTTGCCGAAGTAGAGGCACTCGGTGAACGAGTTGTTGCCGCCGTGGTGGATCACCGCGTCGACCTGCGGGATCACCGAAGGCTGCGGGAACCAGCCGCCGATGATGACGTTGTCGGGCAGGTTCGCGTAGCGATCCGCGTAGTCGCCGACATTAACCAGCGCCCGCACCGGCATCTTGGCGACGGCGTCGATCACCCGCTGCAGCAGGTCTGAGTCGCCGGCCCCGAGCGAGCCGTAGCTGATGTAGAGCAGCGGCTTGTCGTTGTTGGCCTTGAAGGTCGGAACCTCATAGGCCTCGTCCTGGCGCACGCAGCCTTCGAGATACTGGAACTGTTCGGGATCGAGCGGTTCGCCGCGCTTGAACTTCACCGGCTCAGGGTAGAGCAGCAGGTTCATGTGCGGGGAGGCTTCGAAGAACAGCCCGAGCGGATATTCGTCCTCGCCGCAGGTCTTGAGGAAATCGTTGAAGTCGTCGTGGATCGGCTTGATCACCTCGTTGAAGCGGTTCCGGAACGCCGTGTGGCAGGCGGTGTCGTTCTCGCCGCAGCCCGACAGGTGCGGCGGGATGGCGTCGTCCTCGATTTCGTTTTCCGAACACGAGATGATGCGCACCCACGGCTTGCCGTTTTCCTTGGCATAGCGCTTGATCGCCGGGAAAAGGATCACGTTGTCGACGCAGATGACGTCGGGCTTCACACGCGCCAGAATGCCGGGCAGGTCCTTCTCGGCCCACTTGGAGGAATCGACGATCGCCTCCCAGCAGTCCTTCACGTAGTTGTCGATCTGGTCGATCGGCTTCTTGCGGAAGTTCGGGATGTGGCCGTTGATGAAGTCCTGCCAGAACTTGGCCATCGCTTCGGGCTCCATCGGTTCCGACAGCGCGACGGGATGCGCCTCGAAGCCGTAGCCTTCGTATATCTCCACGAAGCCCGGATCCGACAGGAAAACCGCCTTGTGGCCGAGTTTTTCGACCGCCTGGGCGATGCCGACGGAATTGAGCGCCGGGCCGAATGCGGCCTCGGGAAAGAATGCGATCGTCTTGCCTGCCATCTTTGATCCTCCTCGTTCAGATCCGGCTTAATCGGTCAGTATGCGGCCGTGGTCCGGCCGCCAATTGCACCAGGCGCGCTGTCCCGGCTGAAAATTGCCCTGTTCCTCTTGTGCCGCAGTCAGGCGGACCATCACCGGCGCGTCGACGCCGGCGACGCGGACCAGCAGGTTCACGTCCTGGCCGTGATAAGCAAGGTCGACGATCTCGCCCGCGACGCCTGTGTGATCGGCAAGGGCGGCGTCGCGCGACAGCGTGATCCGCTCCGGACGTACGGCGAGGCACGCCGTCGATCCGGCCGTAAGGGCGCCGGGGACGTCGGCCTTCAAAAGCCCGTGCCCGTCGACGGCCAGTCCGTCCGGGCCGACCGCCCCCTCGAAGAAATTCGAGACGCCGATGAATCCGGCAACGAAGCGCGAGGCGGGGTTCTCATAGAGATCGCGCGGGCTGCCCGCCTGGGCGATGACACCGTCCTTCATCAGCGCGATCCGGTCGGCCATCACCAGCGCCTCGTCCTGGTCGTGGGTGACGACGACGAAGGTGATGCCGAGATCATGCTGGAGCTTCTTCAGTTCGAGCTGCATCTGCTCGCGCAGCTTCTTGTCGAGCGCGCCGAGCGGCTCGTCGAGAAGCAGCACGCGGGGTCGCTTGACGAGGGCACGGGCGAGCGCCACGCGCTGGCGCTGGCCGCCGGACAGCTGGTCGGGCTTGCGATCGGCCAGATCGACCAGTTCGGTCATGCGCAGAATGTCGTCGACGCGGTCGCGGATCTCGCCGCGCGGCAGGCGGTCCATCTCCAGCCCGTAGGCGACGTTCGCCCTGACAGTCATGTGCGGGAACAGCGCGTAGGACTGGAACATCAGGTTGACCGGCCGGCGATTGGCGCGAAGCCTGGTGATGTCCTTTCCGTCGAGCAGGATACGGCCCGCGTCGGGCATCTCGAAGCCGGCGATGAGGCGCAGGAGCGTGGTCTTGCCGCAGCCCGACGGCCCGAGTAGGGCGAAGAACTCGCCTTCCTTCAGCGCGACGCCGACATTGTCGACCGCCGTCACCTTGCCGAAGCGCTTGGTGACGCCGGCCACCTCGATCACTGTCGATCCCTCGGTCATTCGCCGGTCAGCGCTCCCTTGTTGGCGCCCGATCTGTCGACTCGTTGGGAAAAGAACACCAGCGCGAAGGAAAACAGCATGACGATGGTCGCCATGGCGTTGATCTCCGGCGTTACCCCGAAGCGGATCATCGAGTAGATGCGCATCGGCAGTGTCGTCGAGGATGAGCCCGCCCCCGAAGTGAAGTAGGCGATGATGAACTCGTCGACCGACAGCGTGAAGGCGAGCAGCGCGCCGGCCAAGACGCCGGGAAAGATCACCGGCAGCGTAATACGGCGAAAGGTGGTGAACTCGCTTGCGCCGAGATCGATCGAGGCCTCGACGATCGAATGGTCGAAGTGCCTGAGCCGTGTGCGCACCACCGCGCAGACGAAGGCGATGTTGAAGACGGCGTGGCTGAGAATGATCGAGTGCAGGCCGAGCGTGAATTCGAGCAGCGTGAAGAACGACAGAAGCGCGATCGCGAGCACGATGTCGGGAATGATCATCGGCGCGAACAGCAGCGCATCCAGGCCGCTGGAGGCGCGCCGCCGCTCGACGCCGAGCGCCAGCAGCGTGCCGAGGACGGTCGCGATGAAGGTCGAGGACACCGCGACGATCAGCGTGTTCACGGTCGAGGAAATGATCTCCGGGCTGTGCACGAGCTTCGCGTACCAGGTGAACGAAAAGCCGGTCCAGGCCGTCGGCATGCCGCCGCGGTTGAAGCTCAGCACCATCAAAACGGCGATCGGCGCGTAGAGGAACACGTAGACGAGGCCGAGATGCAGCTTGAGTGCGGGCGAGGCGCGGCGGGCGTCAGACATTCGCCGCCTCCTTGCGCCCCTGCGCCCGGTTGACCGCGAAGGCCTGGGCGAACAGCAGCACCATCATGATCAGGATCAGGATCATCGACAGCGCCGCCCCGAACGGCCAGTCGCGCGCCGACAGGAACTGGTCGTAGATCAGGTTGCCGACCATCTGGATGCGGCCGCCGCCGAGCAGGTCGGGCGTGATGAAGTTGCCGATCGACAGCACGAAGACGAAGACCGCGCCCGCCGCGACCCCGGACAGCGTCAGCGGCAGGGTGACGCGCACGAAGGTCTTCCAGCCCGGCGCGCCGAGATCTTCCGAAGCCTCGCGGATTTCGGGATTGAGGCGCTGGATCGAGGAGTAGATCGCCAGGATCACGAACGGCAGGTAGTTGTAGACGAGGCCGGTGACGACGGCGAACTGGTTGTAGAGGATCGGCAGCGGTTCATCGATCAGCCCGATGCTTTCCAGCGAGTTGTTGATGATGCCTTCCCGGTTGAGCAGCACGATCCAGGCGTAGGTGCGGATCAGGTAGTTCGACCAGAACGGCAGCATCACCAGGAACAGGTAGCGCATCTGCCTGTCGCGGGGGCTGAGCGAGATCGCGTAGGCCGCCGGATAGGCGATCAGAACCGAGAAGAGGGTGGCCAGGCCCGCGATCTTTGCGGAGATCAGGAAGATCGCGAAATAGACCGGCTCGAAGGCGCGGGAGAAGTTTTCCAGGTTGTAGACGTAGTCGACCCCGCCGTAGATACCGCGCTCCTGGAAGGCGTAGAAGAACACGATGGCGCAGGGGATCACCATGAACACGGTGAGCCAGCCGACGCCCGGCAGGATCAGCAAAAGGTCCTGGAGTTTGCGGTTCATGGTCTCGGTGGTGGCGGTTGCATGATCATCGTCAATCCAGCCAGCCAATTCACTTCGAGCGCGACGGTGAGGGCGGTGTCCGGCTGCATCGGCGGTATGGGTTCCGGATCAAATCCGGAACACGAGCCTTCGGATTGATACACCGCCTTCGCCCCACGATGGACCACGTGCCCTGGACTTGATCCACGGCCCATGATGAGGTTGCGGCGCATTGCGGCTTGTCCTTCTCATCCCGGCCGGTGTCCCCTCCCCGATCTGGGGAGGGTGCCAGGAGTTTTCCGGGGCTTACTGCGACGCGGTGATCTCGGTGACGGCCTTAGTGTAGTCCTTCTGCGCCGCGCCGAGATCACGCAGCTGCTCTTCCTTCATCAGGTCGGCCGGCGTGATCGCGATGTTCGGATAGGCGTCCTTCATGGCCGGGTCGATCGCGTCCATCGCCGCCTTGTTCGGCACCTTGTACATGATGTTCTCGACCACCCATTTGCCGGTGTCGGCGCTGAGGATGTAGTCGATGAACTTCGCAGCCGCTTCCTTGTGCTCGGACGCCGCGGGGATCACCATCGTGTCGACCCAGAGATCCGTGCCTTCCTTGGGGATCACGTACTTGATGTCGCCGTTCTCGGCGACGCCGTAGTTGCACCAGCCGTCCCAGGCGTGCACCAGCGAGGCTTCGCCGGAGACGAGCTTCGAGTAGAAGGTCGTATCGTCGTAGGCGAGCAGGTTCTTCTTGGCGTCGATCAGCAGTGCCTTCACTTCCGCGATCTTGGCCGGGTCGGTCTCGTTGACCGAATAGCCCTTGGCGAGCAGGCCCGCCGCCATCAGCCAGCGGTCGGTCGCCAGCATCGTGATCTTGCCCTTCAGCGCGTCGTCGGGCTGTAAAATGTCGTTCCAGCTGTCCGGCGTGCCCTCGACCAAGTCGGAGCGGTAGCACAGGCCCGTCGTGCCCCAGGCATAGGGCACGGAGAACGTATTGCCCGGGTCGTAGGCGAGGTCGTTTGCTTCCGGATACAAGTTCTTCAGATTGGGGATCTGCGCGTGGTCGATCTCGGCGGTCAGCTTGAGCTTGTTCAGCGCCTCGGCGAAGGGCGAGGAGACGAACAGCACGTCGTAGCCCTTGCCCTTGCCGGCCACGCCCTTGCCCATGATCTCCTCGTTGGTGCCGTGCAGCGCCACCTCGACATCGATGCCGGTGGCTTCCTTGAATTTCTCCGGCAGGTCGGCGGGCATGTAGCCGTCCCAGTTGGAGATCACGATCGTCTCGGCAGCCGCGCCG
>CAJQNW010000370.1 GCA_905479765.1 uncultured Tepidamorphus sp.
CCGCCGGTCAGGCCCGCTTAACGGCATCGTGCGGCTGCCAGGCGACAAGTCGATTTCTCATCGCGCGCTGCTGTTCGGCGCGCTGGCGGAGGGCCGCACCACGATCCGCGGCCTGCTGGAAGGCCACGACGTGATCGCCACGGCGGATGCCATGCGGGCGCTTGGCGCGCATGTCGGGCGCGGCACAGATGGCACATGGACCGTCGACGGGGTGGGCGTCGGGGCGCTGGTCGAGCCGGCGGAACCGCTCGACTTCGGCAATTCGGGCACCGGCGTGCGGCTGGTGCTGGGTCTCATCGCCGGGCACGGCATCACCGTCCGGTTCGACGGCGACGCCTCGCTGCGCAAGCGTCCGATGGGCCGTGTGTTGACGCCGCTCCGGGATATGGGCGCGCGCGTGCTCGCCAGTAACGACGACGGGGACGGCGACCGGCTGCCGCTGACGCTCGAAGGCACGCAAAACCCGATTCCGATCGAATACCGGCTGCC
The DNA here is from genome assembly GCA_905479765.1 of uncultured Tepidamorphus sp. Lineage (GTDB taxonomy): Bacteria > Pseudomonadota > Alphaproteobacteria > Rhizobiales > Tepidamorphaceae > Microbaculum. The sequence continues at coordinate 490 of CAJQNW010000370.1, forward strand.
GGTGCCCTCCGCGCAGGTGAAATCGGCGGTGCTGCTCGCCGGCCTCAATTCACCCGGGACGACGACCGTGATCGAACCGGAGGCGACCCGTGACCATACCGAGCGCATGCTTGCCCATTTCGGCGCCGAGCTGGCGATTACGCGGAACGCCGACGGCGCGCGCCGCATCGCGCTGACCGGCCGATCACGCCTGACCGGGCAGGCGGTGACCGTACCCGGCGACCCCTCGTCCGCCGGCTTCCCGCTGGTCGCCGCCCTGATCGTGCCGGGCTCGGCCGTGACGATCAAAGGCGTCATGGTCAATCCGTCGCGGGCCGGGCTGATCACCACGCTGAAGGAGATGGGCGCGCGGATCACGCTCGCCAACGAACGCGAGGACGGCGGCGAGCCGGTCGCCGACCTGATCGTCGAGGCCGGTCCGCTCACCGGCGTCGAGGTTCCGCCGGAGCGCGCGCCTTCGATGATCGACGAGTACCCGGTGCTGGCCGTCGCCGCCGCCTATGCCACTGGCACGACCGTAATGCGCGGGCTGTCGGAACTGAAGGTGAAGGAATCCGACCGCCTCGCCGCCGTCGCGGCCGGTCTGGCGGCAAACGGGGTCGATGTGCGCGTCGAGGGCGACGACCTGATCGTCGAAGGCGGCACGGGCACCGTGGCGGGCGGCGGTACAGTGGAGACCCACATGGACCACCGCATCGCCATGTCCTTCCTGGTGATGGGGATGGCGTCCGACGCCCCGGTAGCCGTCGACGACAGCACCATGATCGCCACGAGCTTCCCCGACTTCGTGCCGCTGATGACGGGGCTCGGGGCGGAAATCGGACCCGCGACACCGGAGCCGTGGGCGTGATCGTCGCCATCGACGGACCGGCGGCCTCTGGAAAAGGCACGCTCGCCCGGCGGCTCGCGGGCCACTTCGGACTCCGGCATCTCGACACCGGCATGCTGTATCGCGCGGTCGCCCGGGCGGTGCTCGATGCCGGCGGCGACGTCGAGAATCCGGACGCACGGCTCGCCGCGGCCCGGTCGCTCGATGCCGGCCAGCTCAAGGACGAAGCCTCGCTGCGCGGCGCCGGCATGGGCGAGGCCGCCTCGATCGTCGCGGCCGATCCGGCCGTGCGCGATGCGATGCTGGCCTTCCAGAGGGCGTTCGCGAAGACCCCGCCGGGCGCCGTCCTCGACGGGCGCGACATCGGCTCGGTGGTCTGTCCGGACGCCGATACCAAGATCTTCGTGACCGCCTCGCCGGAAGCCCGCGCGACGCGGCGTTACAAGGAACTGGCGGCCCGGGACGGCGAAATCACCTACCAGCAGGTACTCGACGACATCCGCCGCCGGGACGCCCGGGACAGCTCACGCGCCGTCGCACCGCTGAAACCCGCGGAAGACGCCCACTTGCTCGATACCACCGAGTTGGATATAGAAGCCGCGTTCTGGGCGGCTGTGGATTTGATCAGCGGCTCGTGAGTGGTGATACGGGGGTGCGTGGACAACGCGCCCTCTAAATGCGTTTCCGGCGAGGCCATTTTAATCGGTTCCGCTGGATATTCGATCCGCCCGCACCCCCGGAAGAGCAGGTTCATCGCCCGGCCGAGCATTCGATATGCGGCGCATGCGCGCACATATCGGGTTGACCAGGCGCCCGTAACATCCATCGCGTTTCCACCGGTACGGTCGGGGGGCCGCGAGCAGAAACAGGAAAACACCGTGGCCATAGCCAATATGGAAAATACCCCGTCCCGCGAAGATTTCGCCGCTCTCCTCGAAGAGAGCTTCACCCAGAATTCGCTTGAAGAAGGTTCCGTCGTCAAGGGAACCGTCGTCGCCATCGAAAAGGACATGGCCGTCATCGACGTCGGCCTGAAGACCGAAGGCCGTGTCGCCGTGCGCGAATTCGGCCTGCCGGGCCGCGAGGACAGCCTCAAGGTCGGCGACGAGGTCGAGGTCTATCTCGAGCGTGTCGAAAACGCGCTCGGCGAGGCCGTGATCAGCCGCGACAAGGCGCGCCGCGAGGAAAGCTGGGAGAAGCTGGAGAAGGCGTTCGAGGCCAACGAGAAGGTCGAGGGCATGATCTTCAACTCGGTCAAGGGCGGCTTCACCGTGGATCTCGACGGCGCCGTGGCGTTCCTGCCGCGCAGCCAAGTCGACATCCGCCCGGTCCGCGACGTCGGCCCGCTGATGAACACACCGCAGCCCTTCCAGATCCTCAAGATGGACCGCCGCCGCGGCAATATCGTCGTGTCGCGCCGTACCGTCCTGGAGGAAACCCGCGCCGAGCAGCGTTCGGAGCTGGTGCTGAGCCTCGAGGAAGGCCAGGTCATCGAAGGCGTGGTCAAGAACATCACCGATTACGGTGCGTTCGTGGATCTCGGCGGCATCGACGGCCTGCTGCATGTCACCGACATCGCCTGGCGCCGCATCAACCATCCCACCGAGGTCCTGGCCGTCGGCCAGACCGTCAAGGTGCGGATCATCAAGATCAACCACGAGACCCAGCGCATCAGCCTCGGCATGAAGCAGCTGGAAGCCGATCCGTGGGAAGGCGTCGAGGCCAAGTATCCGGTCGACGCGCGCTTCAAGGGCCGCGTCACCAACATTACCGACTACGGCGCCTTCGTGGAGCTGGAGCCGGGTGTGGAAGGCCTCATCCACGTCTCCGAGATGAGCTGGACCAAGAAGAACGTCCATCCGGGCAAGATCGTCTCCACCTCCCAGGAGGTCGAGGTGCAGGTGCTCGAGGTCGATCCGGTCAAGCGGCGTATCTCGCTCGGCCTGAAGCAGACCATGGACAATCCTTGGGACAGCTTCGCCGAGAAGTTCCCGGTCGGCGCCGTCATCGAGGGCGAAGTGAAGAACAAGACCGAGTTCGGTCTGTTCATCGGTCTCGACGGCGACGTGGACGGCATGGTGCATCTGTCGGATCTCGACTGGAACCGTCCCGGCGAGCAGGTCATCGAGGAATACAACCGCGGTGACATGGTCAAGGCGCAGGTTCTCGACATCGACATCGACAAGGAGCGTATCTCGCTCGGCATCAAGCAGCTCGACGGCGATCCGTTCGCGACCGCCGAGGCGTCCGAAATCCGCAAGGGCGCGATCGTCACCTGCGAGATCACCGACGTGAAGGACGGCGGTCTCGACGTGACTATCGCCGGTACGGACCTGACGGCCTTCATCCGCCGGTCGGATCTCGCCCGCGACCGCTCCGAGCAGCGGCCCGAGCGTTTCGCCCGCGGCGAGAAGGTCGATGCCCGCATCACCCAGTTCGACCGCAAGACCCGCAAGGTCTCCGCGTCGATCAAGGCGCTGGAAATCGCCGAGGAGAAGCAGGCGGTCGCCCAGTATGGTTCGACCGACTCGGGTGCCTCGCTCGGCGATATCCTCGGCGCGGCGTTGAGCCGGGCCCAGGGCGACGAAGGCGAAGCCGAGCCGGAAGCCGTGGCGGACGCGCCGGCGGAAGCCGAGAAGAAGCCCGCCAAGAAGGCCAAGAAAGCCGAAGCGGAGGCCGAAGAGCCCGCGGTTGAAGCCGCTGGTGAAGCTGCCGCCGAGGCCGAAGAGCCGGCTGCTGAAGCCGCTGGTGAAGACGACAAGAAGTGATATCGTTCCGGCGGATCGCGGCTCTCGCTGCGGTCCGCCGGACGATTTTATGAGTCGCTGGAACCGTTTCCGATCAGTGGAAACACGTGATCGGCCCGAAATGGCTCCAGGTTCGATTGCTTGAGCAATTCGTTTTCATCCGGATCGAACCGATCCGGACGGGAAATGCTCCAGGAGGCTTGAAGGGCGATGTCGCTGGACGCCGATCAGATCGTCGACCGCCGCAGGTTGCGGCGTAAACTGTCCTTCTGGCGTGTCATCGCCTTCGTTTTCGCCGCCGCCGCCATCATCGGCGTCGCCGCGGCGACCGCCCCGGACGGGCTTTTCGGTCCGGTCAAGGCGCATGTGGCCCGCGTGGACCTCACCGGCGTTATCGTCGAGGACCGCGATCTGACCAAAATGCTCGACAAGATCGCCAGGTCCAAATCGGCCAAGGCACTCATCCTGTCCATCGACAGCCCCGGCGGCACCACCGCCGGCTCGGAAGCGCTCTACGACGCGATCCGCAGAGTCTCTGAAAAGAAGCCCGTCGTGGCCCAGATCGGCACCGTCGCAGCCTCGGGCGGCTATGCCGCGGCGATCGCGGCCGACCACATCGTGGCGCGGCGCACCTCGATCACCGGGTCGATCGGCGTGCTGTTCCAGTGGGCCGACGTCTCCAGGATGCTCGACAACATCGGCGTCGAATTCGACACCGTCAAAAGCGGCCCCCTGAAGGCCGAGCCCAACCCCTTCCAGCCGACCAGCCCGGAAGCCAAGGCCGCGATCCGCTCGCTGGTGATGGATTCCTACGACTGGTTCGTCGGCCTCGTCGCCGAGCGGCGCAAGTTCTCGCCGGCCGAGGCGAAGCGGCTTTCGGACGGGCGCATCTATTCGGGCGGACAAGCCCTCAAGCTCAACCTGATCGACGCGATCGGCGGCGAGGAGGCGGCACGCGACTGGCTGGCGGCCGAGCGCGGCATCAATCCCAAGCTGAAGATACGCGAGTGGAGCACCGACGACACACTGAGCGGCGTCGGGTTCGCCGAAACCGCTTCGGGACTAGCGCGCCTTGCCGGGCTCGACAGCCTCGCCGTGCTGATCGACCGGAGCAGCCGGATCAGTGGCGCGAGCCTTGACGGGCTTGTGTCCGTCTGGCAGCCTCAAAACGTTGAAGAATAACAACTTCGAGGGGCCACAATGATCAAATCCGAACTTGTGCAAAAGATCGCACAGGCGAACCCGCATCTGTATCAGCGGCACGTCGAGTTGATCGTCAACACGGTCCTCGAAGAGATCACCCAGGCGCTGTCGCGCGGTGACCGGGTCGAGTTGCGCGGCTTCGGCGCCTTCTCTGTGAAGAACCGCCCCGCCCGCACCGGGCGCAATCCGCGCACCGGCGCCAAGGTGTCCGTCGAGCAGAAATTCGTGCCGTTCTTCAAGACCGGCAAGGAAATGCGCGAGCGGCTTAACGGCGGCAAGCTGTAACCCCGCAAACGAAACGGTCCCGACCCAATGTTCCGCCGCATCGTTCAGATCCTGATCGTGGTGCCACTGGCGATCCTGATCGTCGTGTTCTCGGTCGCCAATCGCCACGCGGTGATGATCTCGCTCGATCCCTTCGGCGGGGCAGAGCCGAAGCTGTCGCTGGCGATTCCGCTGTTCCTGGTGGTCCTGGGAACGCTGTTCGTCGGCGTCGTCATCGGCGGCCTGGCGGCCTGGTTCAGCCAGGGGAAATGGCGCCGCCGGGCCAGGCTGTCCCGCCAGGAGGCCGCGCTGTGGCGCACCCGCGCCGACGAAGCCGCCCGCAAGGACACACCGTCCGACGCCCCGCGCCTGCCGGCACTGCGGAAAACCGCCTGACCGCGAACCGGCTTCCAGATCGGCCTTGAATACTTTCCGGGAATACCGTCCGGCGGAAAAACCCGTCAGGCAAGCCCATGACATCCCGAGCCCCCATGGCATCAAGCAACATGGACTCTCGCCGCATTTTCATGGCACCTATCCCGCCGGTTTACGGCCAATCGAGAATTGAGGCTGACAGGGCGTGCATGTGGACGTGAAAATCTGCGGACTGACCGACGCCGCCGCCGTCGCGGCGGTGCTGGAGGCGCGCGCCGAATTGGCCGGTTTCGTGTTCTTTCCGCCGAGCCCGCGCCACCTCGACACCGGGCGCGCCGCGGCGCTTGCGGCACCGCTGCGCGGACGGGCCGGCATCGTGGCGCTAACCGTCAACGCCGACGACCAGACGTTCGACGACATCTTCGACACGCTGGGCCCCGACATGCTGCAGTTGCACGGGCAAGAGAGCCCGGAACGGGTGGCCGCGCTGAAACGCCGTTACAAGGTGCCGGTGATGAAGATGATTGCGGTGCGCGGCGCCGAGGACCTGAAGGGCGTCGACCCGTACCTCGACGTCGCCGACCGCATCCTGTTCGACGCCAAGGCGCCGCCCGGGGCGACACGGCCGGGCGGGCTGGGCCTCCGGTTCGACTGGCAGCTGCTGGCCGGACTTGACCTTCCGCTGCCGTTCATGCTGTCGGGAGGGCTAGACGCGGACAGCGTCGGCGCGGCGATCGCGATCGCCCGGCCCGGTGCCGTCGACGTGTCGTCGGGTGTCGAAAGCGCGCCCGGCGTCAAGGATCCCGAGGCGATCGCCGGTTTCGTCGCCGCCGTGCGGGCCGCTGAATCCGCGGCCGAACCGGCGCTGGAGAGTACCATCGAAAGGATGCCGTCATGACTGTTGCAGCACCCAACACCTATCGTGCCGGACCTGACGAACGCGGCCATTTCGGGCTGTTCGGCGGGCGGTTCGTCGCCGAGACGCTGATGCCGCTGATCCTGGAGCTGGAGACCGCCTGGGAGGATGCCAAGGCCGATCCGGCGTTCCAGGCCGAGCTCGAGCATCTCAACACGCACTACACCGGCCGGCCGAGCCCGCTCTATTTCGCCGAACGCCTCACAGAGCATCTCGGCGGCGCGAAGATCTACTTCAAGCGCGACGAGCTGAACCACACCGGCAGCCACAAGATCAACAATTGCCTGGGCCAGATCCTGCTGGCGCGCCGCATGGGCAAGACCCGCATCATCGCGGAGACCGGCGCCGGCCAGCATGGCGTCGCGGCCGCCACCGTTGCCGCGCGCTTCGGCTACCCCTGCCACGTCTACATGGGCGCCACCGACGTCGAGCGTCAGAAGCCCAACGTGTTCCGCATGAAGCTGCTCGGCGCCGACATATACCCGGTGACGTCGGGCGCCGGCACGCTGAAGGACGCCATGAACGAAGCGCTGCGCGACTGGGTGACGAACGTCGAGTCGACCTATTACATCATCGGAACGGCCGCCGGCCCGCACCCCTATCCGGAGATGGTGCGCGACTTCCAGTCGGTGATCGGCAACGAAGTGCGCGAGCAGATGACCGCGGCCGAAGGCCGGCTTCCCGACGTGCTGGTCGCAGCCGTCGGCGGCGGCTCCAACGCCATCGGCCTGTTCCACCCCTTCCTCGACGACACCGATATCGAGATCTACGGCGTCGAGGCCGGCGGCCACGGTCTTCAGGGCGAGGAGCACTGCGCCTCGCTGAACGCCGGCCGTCCCGGCGTGCTGCACGGCAACCGCACCTATCTCCTGCAGGACGACGATGGACAGATCCTCGAGGGCCATTCGATCTCGGCGGGCCTCGATTATCCCGGCGTCGGGCCCGAGCACTCCTGGCTGCGCGACACCGGCCGCGTCACATACGTGCCGATCACCGACCAGGAGGCGCTGGACGCGTTCCAACTGTGCACGCGGCTCGAAGGCATCATCCCGGCGCTGGAGCCCTCGCACGCGCTCGCCCAGGTGATGAAGATCGCCCCGACGATGGAGAAGGACAAGATCATCTGCATGAACATGTGCGGGCGCGGCGACAAGGACGTGTTCACCGTCGGCAAGATCATGGGGTACGACCTTTGAGGCGGGCGGGCGCCATGACGCGGACCCTGGAGGCGGGATGACGGATAGCGGCCTGACACGCTCGGATTACGCGGGCCTGCGCGCGGTGTTCATCAACTGCACGCTGAAACGCTCTCCCGAGCCCTCCCACACCGGGCGGCTGATGCGTAACGCGGTGGCGATCATGGAGTCCGCCGGCGTCAGCGTCGATATCCTGCGGGTGGCCGATCACGACGTTGCCTTCGGGATCTACCCGGACATGTGCGAACACGGGGCCGACCGCGACGTCTGGCCCGAGGTGTTCTGGCCGAAGATCGCCGCTGCCGACATCGTGGTCCTCGGCACGCCCATCTGGCTCGGCGAGGAGTCCTCGCTGTGCCGGATCGTGATCGAGCGGCTCTACGCGCATTCCGGCCAGCTCAACGAGGCGGGTCAAAGCATCTTCTACGGCAAGACCGGCGGGGCCATCGTCACCGGCAACGAGGACGGCATCAAGCATGTCTCGATGACCGTCCTGTACGCGCTGCAGCACATCGGCTTCTCGATTCCGCCCCAGGCCGACTGCGGGTGGATCGGCGAGGCCGGGCCCGGCCCATCCTACGGGGACGACGGCGCCGGCTTCGACAATGATTTCACCCGCCGCAACACGACCATCATGTCGTGGAACCTGATGCATCTCGCCGGCCTTCTGAAGGCGAATGGCGGATTTCCGAGACATGGCAACCAGCGGCCGAAACTCGACGACGACCTGTTCGGTCATCCGAGACTGCAATCGAAATGACACGCCCCATGACCCCATCCCGCATCGACCGCCGCTTCGAAGCCCTGCATGCCGAGGGGCGGGCCGGATTCGTCACCTTCGTGATGGCCGGTGATCCCGACTACGCGGCCTCGCTGGAGATCGTGAAGGCGCTGCCCAAGGCGGGCGCCGACCTGATCGAGATCGGCATGCCGTTTTCCGATCCGATGGCCGACGGCCCGGCGATCCAGGCGGCCGGCCTGCGCGCGCTGAAGGGCGGACAGACGCTGAAGAAAACGCTGCAGCTGGTGCGCGACTTCCGACAAGGCGACACGGAGACGCCGATCGTGCTGATGGGCTACTAC
>CAJQNW010000371.1 GCA_905479765.1 uncultured Tepidamorphus sp.
CTGACCTGGCCCGTTCAGCCATCCCGACCGATGTTATCGAGCAATTGCAGATCATGGAGCAGCGGCTGACCACGCGCAGCAGCCTGCTTGAGATGGCCGAGAGCATGGACATCTATCCGGATATCTCGGCCCTGAGCGAAACTCAGGTCGCCCAGGATATGCGTGCCCGCACACGCCTCGATCCTCTTCTCTTCGACTCCCCGCGCGGCGGCAGCGGCGCATTGATCTTCGCGGTCTCGTTCGAAGCGAAGGATTCAGTCCTCGCCTCTCGCGTTGCGAACGCCTATGCGGCGAAAATTCTCGACGGCAATGCGGAACTTCGACGGGCCCGCGCGGCGGATGCCCTGGAGTTCATTCGCCAGGACGTTGACCGATTGGCCACGGCTTTATCCAAGGTTGAAGCGGACATCGCCGCATTCACCAACGATCATAGCGATGCCCTGCCGGACAGCATTGAATTTCGCCGCGCCCAGCAGGCGAATCAGCAAGACCGGCTTTTGCAGATCAACAGGGAACTGGAGTCGTTGCGAAGCCGGCGGCTGACGCTGAAGCAGATTTACGCGCAGACCAGCGGTGCCGGTGCTGCCAGCCTCCTTACGCCGGAGGATCGCATAATTGCGGATTTGCGGCGTTCGCTGGCCGAACAGCGTGCGATATTCGCCGACACCAGCCCCACTATCGTGGCGCTGCGTCAGCGCATCGATGCGCTCGAGACAGAGCTGCGCGAAAAACGGGCCATGACCACGGAAGATACCGATCCGGCCGGAATGCCCGCGGAGCTTCAACTGCAGCTGGTCGATATTAATAACCAGCTGCGGTTCCTTGCCACTGAAAAGGAAACCATCGCGAAAAACCTGACCGATCTGGACAGGACGATCGGTGTAACGGTGGAAAACGAGACGGTTCTCAAGAGGCTGCAGCGCAACTACGAGAATGCGCAGTCACAGTACAACGACGCACAGAGGCGGTTGGCGGAAGCCTTGACGGGCGCCCGCATCGAGCAGGAGGCGATCGGTCAGAAACTGACGCTTATCGAGCCGGCGATCCCTCCTGAGAAGCCATATGGGCCAAGGCGTCGATACATCGCCGCCGGTGGCGCATTCGGTGGTTTCGCGTTCGGTATCGCCCTGGTGCTGCTGATCGAGATCTGGCGGGCCGCGATCTACCGACCAGCCGATATCGGCCGGATTTTCGAAGGCGAACCGCTTGTCTCCGTTCCTTACATCCGTAGTCCCGTTGATTCGGCGAAACCGAAGATCCTGGCCGGGTTGTTGCCAGCTATCGGGGCATTTGTGCTCTTGGGGGAGGGGCAACTGATTGAGCATGTCTATGCGGTTGAGTCTCTGGTCTCGCTTGCCTTTGGTCGGGCAGGGTGATTTTAAGAATTCTGAATTGAAAGAGATCGGCAGTCAGGAATGGAACACGTCAGCAGTTTCGCCCAGATGATTGCATCGACGGGCCCCTTAAACGCGCCGCACGCCGGTGTTGAGCGGATTGAATGGCCGCAACTCAAACCGTACAAGCCCGACTGGTCCGCGTTGCGCGACACCAGGATCGTGACCGGATCTCGGTTCGAGCCTGCGAATGCGGCCTTCGACGTTCTTCGCACGAAGGTCCTGCGGCTGCTTCGCGAAAACGGATGGAAATCGATCGCGGTTACGTCGCCGACCGCGGGGTGCGGCAAGTCGGTTGTCGCGTCCAATCTGGCCTTCAGCCTGGCAAGGGTCGTCGACCGCCGCATCGCTTTGCTGGACCTGGATCTCCGCCGGCCAAGCCTTGCTGAGTATCTCCAGATCCTTCGGCCGCCGTCGATGGAAAAATTCCTGGGCGGGACAGCGACCCTCGAGGAGACCTTCCTATCGTGGAATGATTCTCTTGCTGTAGGCGTGAACGGGAGTCCCGTGGCTGATCCGACCGGATTGCTTCAGAACCCTTCGACGCAAGACTCGATATCGAAAGTTCAGGAAGTACTGCGCCCCGACGTGACCGTGTACGACATGCCACCATTGTTCGACAACGGTGACGTGTTGGCTTTTGCACCAAATATCGATTGTGTTCTTTTGATCGCGGGGGCGGGTTCGAGCAAGATGTCGGAAATAGAGGCTAGCGAACGCGAATTGGCAAGGGTCACCAACGTTCTCGGTATCGTCCTAAACAAGTGCGAATACATGCCGAATAGGGGCGCCTACTAAGCGCCCGGTCCTAGAGCGGTACGTCGTCCACCAGGCGCGCCGGACAGCCCCAGGCCGACTTACGCGCCGGGATGTCTTTATTGACGAACGACATGGCTCCGATAACAGCGGAGTCGCCAATCGTCACACCCATCGCCACAATTGTGTTCGGGCCGATATAGACGCCGTCGCCGATCTTGGTTGGGGCATAGTCAACGGGCTCCTGCCCGAGTGATACCGATCGTCGGACCGTATTGTGGGTGTAGATGTGCACGCCGGCGGAGATCGAGCAATGGCTGCCGATAGTCAGGCCATTACCGGATCCATCCAGAATGACATTCGGACCGATCCAGGTATTCGCACCGACCCGGACATCGCCGAGAATTAGCACGTTGTCATAGCAAGAGCTCCCCTCGCCGAAACCGTACTCGCGGGCATTTTCCCAACGGTCGGTGACGAGGTCGCCGAAGGACACACGCCTTCGATAGTCCCTTAATTTTTCCGATTGCAAATATCTTTGCGTGGATTTCAGTTCGGCGGGAGAAAAATTGCTGTCTTCAGTTTGGTCTTTTCGCCGCATCGCAACGCTTCCACTTCAATACAAGCTTGTGGCTGAGACTACTGGAGGGGCCAAAATTTAACAATAATCCATAGGCTCAGCCGCGCCGGGCCCTCGTCGCGGGCGGGTCGAACTGCGCCATCAAAACTTCAGAATTTGGGATGTCGGAATCAGCGGCGACGGGCTGACAATTTTCAGCGTTTCGATGCTCTGACGCTCTACGAAACAGATAAGACAGTACACCGGTAAAATGCGCTCGGCGGAGACGTCTTCCCTGAGAGCCGAGGCTCTGAATCAAAGGAAGAAATCGGGACCGGTCACCGCCAGACCGATAGGCGGATTCAATGAAACCCGGACCGCGGTACCGTAATTGGCATACTGTCCGCATCATGCGGCGCAATATGCGCCAACGGCGCATCCTGAGCACCGGCAAAGGCATCGCCGACTGGAACGGTCAATACTTCATTTCCATTGGCATCTGCCACTGTAACGGTGTGCGTAATCGATCTGTCCGCAGACCAATTGTCCTCTGAAGCAACAGAAAGAATTAGTTGTCTGCAGAAGTCCGCAATATCCTCACCCTCCGGCAAGAATACCCCCTCGTTGTCGCGGATTTCGACTTCATCGTCGGCGATGTGAAAGAAGTACTGTTTCAATTCTAAATCCCTCCTCTGCCGCCCCCACAGCAGATGTTTGATCTATTAGATAATTCAAGCCGGTCACTGGGGCAAGAATATGTTCGTCGATCTCCCGTACCTCGACAGAGACGGGTAAGTTCACCAATTGGCCAACATGCCATCACAAAACGTAATTTGACTGCCGTGTAGGCAATTTGGCTCACGCACGTCATCAGGATGATTCAACGGGAGAAATCTAAACGAGCCGTTACGATTGGCGGTCGGGTTGCCGATCGCGTGCGACGAAACGAAATCGATGCTGCACGACATCAGGCATTTTGTTTCGGAGAGAGTGACGCCGGTCGACGATGCCCGGTTGCCGATTGGCAGCGTAGGCTACCGGGGTGGTCGGTTCCGCCGCGCAGCCGGATAGCATCAAAAAAAGGCCCCCCGAGCGGGGGGCCGTTGTTGAAAGGCGGCACAGGAGACCGCGCTTTGCGCCGTATCGGATTCTTGAGCTAACGCGTTGATCCGGATTGCGATCAGTCTCCGGCGCTGGCCGAATTCTCGGTCAGCATCGTCTGATAAAGATAGGCGACCTGTGTGCGATTGGTCGCGCGCAACTTCCGCATGATGTTGCGGATGTGAACCTTCACCGTGCTTTCACGCATGTTCAACTCGTAGGCGATGATCTTGTTCGCCTTGCCCTCGCGCAATTTTTCGATGACCGCATACTGCCGGTCCGTAAACATCGAGTGTGGCGAGTGCTCAGGTGCGTCTGCAGCGCCTTTTGCCATGTTCCGCGACGCGATAAGAGCGCTCGCGGGGACATAAGTTCCTCCCGCCAAAACCAGGTTCAAGGCTTCGATCGTTACTTCGAGCGAGACGCTGGATGGTACGTATCCCTTGGCGCCCGCATCGAGCGCGTCGAGAACATGCGTCGGGTCTTCCTTGTCGGCGACGACAATGATTGGCGGCACGGATCCTCTTTCCGAAAACACCGCTATCGTGTTCTCGATTTCCGAGCGCACATTTGCCGTCACGGAAAGATACAAGAACACCGCAGAAGGCAGTGTTTGTCCGTCCGCCATGCGAAGCCATTCGGCTATATCCGGTATAGCCAGAATCCGGCCAGCCAGCGACGAAAGGCGGAAGCATTCTTCAAAACACTGACGCGGGAGCTTTCTGGGCTCTACAAAAAGAACCGGCCCTTCAGCTCGTACGTCTTTATCGGCTTGGTTGCCGTAGTTCGTAACCTTTAAGGAATCGTCGTCCCTGCGTTCCATAATAAAATCCTCCCGTCTTTCGACGAACGGCTCGGGCGTCTGACGACCGAGAACCGAAACTAATGAGAGGCCTCACTGAAAGACTATCATCGTCGGCTCAAAGGCGGCGCATTAAAATTCAGAAATGTTTAATCAAATTGGTTTATTCTTACGCCCCGTTACGCCGAATGTACCCAAAAGGAGGTGGTAGAACAGCTACCGCGAATGTGCCTTGGGACCCGGTGAGCGGCACAGCGCGCAAATAGAATTAGGCGAATGCGGGCCTTCGCGCACATCCGGCTGGGCACTCGTCCAGAAAGCTGGGGCGGATTGCCCGTATGCGCCCAAGTGTCACCCCACGGCGCCTGCCGGTGTCAGTCACGGCCGCCGGTACAGTTCCACACCGCGATGGCGGTCCGTCAGGAATCGGCCTGCAGATCGCCGAACGGCACTATCAAGACAATCTGACCCTTTTCGTCGACCACCTCGAATGACCGCCCTTCGGTTCGTTCTTTCTGCCATTCGGCTTCGGAGAGAACCTCGCTGGCGGCTTTCAGCAGCCAGGCTTCGACGTCGGGAATATCTGGCAACTCGATACCTTCGATATCCTCGAAGAGCTGCCCATCATCTCGAACATGGAAGAAATAACGGGGCATCGGACTGCGCTCTGTCGACGTTGTCGCGCTGGGTTTCTTGTTACCCGATCAATACTTTGATTCCCTGTTTCGGCAAATCGGGTTGGAAATCATGTTCGCTGTATCGGGTTGCGAATTAAGTATCGAGTTATGCCGATTTGGTGGTTGGAATACCGCGCAAATTCCTATTCGAGTCGGCCCATTCACTGCGAAGCCGTAATTTCGGGCCGGTCAGTAGAACGCCCGGCGCTACCGAATCCCCGGTCCGCTGCATGATGGCTCGCGCCATTTTTCGACGTATTCACATAAAATTGGTGCTAGGCGGTTAACCTTTACAATGAGTTTGCGCTGCCACCGCAGCGACTTAGACTGTTCAGAAGGTCGGGGATAAGGTATCTAGACGGTTCGGGAGAGGCCTCACCTAGTTCCCGTATAAAATAGATGCGGTTATTCGACGTGTTCGGGTTCAGAAACGTGCCAGATCAATTTGATCCGCAAAAAATTCATAAGCATTTGCGAAAAGTGCTTGGTAAATTACGTCAGGCGGAAAGTAATTCCGCTCAAAAAATTAAGTCTAAACCGACGAGCCGGTCTGGTGCAGATCCTCGCAAAGGTAAGCTGCCTCGTAAAACAAAGTCGCGTTGAACCGGTGAGTCACGGCGATCTCGATCGTAACCAACCTGTATCAGCCTCTAACGTAAGGCTTAGTGCGGGTGCATAAAGCTGCGTGATAGGTACGCGGCTATCTGCGAAAGACGCTGATCTCCTCCAAATTCCCAAGACGCCAATCCACCTTGGCAGTCGTATTGATTACGACGCGGTCCGATCAATGGGCTTTTTTGTCCTGGAGTGGCGATGGAGCCGGCATTTAATTCATTAGCAGATGAGACACGTTCGCCGACCGAGGCGCGATTGCGGTTTGGCGGGGCGAGCGGGTCGGGTCCGTCTATCATCAGCTTGGAAATTCCCGAAGTAAAACTCCTCCGCTTGCAGAAGTCGGCGGGCCCGGAGGCAAACGTTGGCGGGGCCGCGGTCAGCCGTCTGCTTGTCGAAGCCGGGATAGAAATCACCTTCGTTCAGGACAATTGTTCGGTTTCGAGCGAACCTGGAACGATCCGCGGTCTGCATTTTCAGGGTTCCCCGCGCGCTCAGGCGAAGCTCCTCCGTGTCGTTCGTGGTTCCGCGCTCGCGGTTGCGGTGGACATTCGACCGAATTTGTCGACATTCGGTCGTCATGTCTCGGCCACCTTGACCGCGGAAGCCGAAGAGGAACTCTACCTTCCGGTGGGGTTCGCGCACGGATTCTGCACGCTCGAAGCCGATACGGAAGTCGCCTACAAGGCCTCCGACCACTATTCTCGCGAACATGAAAGCGGAATCGCCTTCGACGATCCGGAGCTGGCAATCGACTGGCCGCTCGGCGGTCGGAAGCCGATTGTGTCGGACGCGGATCGGGCCTTGCCACCCTTGCGTCAGTTTCGGTCAACCGGCGTAAACCTCGCGGGCGAAAAAAGCATAGCCCAACAGCCGATGCGTATCCTGGTGACCGGTGGAGCAGGCTTCGTGGGCAGCGCGGTCGTACGCCATCTGATATCGCGCACGAGTCATACTGTCCTTAATCTCGACAAGCTGACCGCAGCCGCCTCGGACGCAGCACTGGCCTCTGTCACCGACGATCCAAGATATGAACTGCAGATTGGCGATATTTGCGACACGCGGTTGCTTTCCTCCGTGTTCCGCGAGTTTCATCCCGACGCTGTCTTGCATCTGGCCGCCGAGACAAATGCAGATCGGCCCGTGGCGGAAACGGAAGCGTTTCTGAAAACGAACACCATCGGCACGATGCGATTGCTGCAGGCCGCGAACAGCTACTACCAGGAACTCGACGCTGCAGCGCGCACCAGGTTCCGCTTCCAGCACGTCTCGACCGCCGAAGTCTATGGCGGTCTCAGCGCACTCGAGCCGACCTTTTCGCACGTCACTCACTACGAACCCCTGTCGCCTTATTCTGCGAGCAAGGCCGCCGCCGATCACATCGTGCGTGCCTGGGGGCATACCTATGGCCTGCCGGTGGTCGTAGCCAGTTGTGCTGATCTGTATGGCCCCTACCAATCGTTCGAAAATCTGGTTCCCCAGGCGATCATCGGCGCCGCCGCCGGCCGGAACCTACCGGAGGCGACAGGTAGCGAAACCATCCGTGATTGGCTGTTCGTCGAAGATCTCGCCGAAGCCTTGGCGGCGGTCCTCGATCGCGGGCAGATCGGCAGCACCTATCTCCTTGGAGGGATCGCGCAGAGGAGCAATCGCCAGGTTGTTGGTGCCATCGCCGATCTCGTGGAAGACTTCGTCGGGCCGCTTCCCGACGGCCGCCGCCGCCGAGCGCTGATTCCCGGGCCCGACGACTTGGCCGGCGGCGACTATCGTTATCCTCTCGTGGACGCCTCGAACATTGAGAAAGATCTGGGCTGGCTTCCTGCATTTAGCTTCGAAGCCGGCTTGCGGGAGACTGTCTCGTGGTACCTCAAAAACGAAGGTTGGTGGCGACCGCAGCTACGCGCTGTCGAAGTGAACGGGCCTACTGGACGCGCTGCTCAGGCCCTCGGTGTCGGCTGGCCTGAGATATCGAATGCAGCCGAATGAATTCGGTCGCTGCTATTCGTATCGCTATCCCGGAGCTTGAAGCACGGGTGCGCCGCCGGGCGTGACGCTGTTGAAGCATTGCTGGAGGGTGTCGATCTTGTCGGCAAAATCGCGATCAGCGCCCGGAATGTCACCCTTTGCAAGAACCGGATCAATTCGGCCATGCCCTACCACCTCACACGGGTGACGAATCGCAACGTCCTTCACTGGCTCCAGGAAGGCCCTGGGCCCCACTTCGATGATCGCCCGGATGCGATCACGCTGATGGAGCAGGGGGTATCAAGCAGTATTGCACCATGCTTCTCCGGGAACAGGCGACGATCCAAACGCGAGGCAGAGGGCGGGTTTATCCGGGCAACTCCCAGTCTTTTGAATGACCGATCATCCGAATGTGTATGACGCATGCAACCTTCGTGCATATGCCGGTCGAATTGCACTTTCCTTTAGTCGGTTTCGATTGTTTTTTAACTTTACGGAAGCGTGTAATTTGAGAGCATCGGGATTTTTTTTAACTGCCGCCTATGGGGCCTAGGGGGGTGCATTGTTGCATCGTATATCGACGTTTCTCGGTCTGACTTTGGCGCTGCTGCTGGTTTTCGTACCCGCTGAAGCCAAGAAGTCCGTCGAACCTAGGAAGCTTGGAGCCGAATTCACGGTTTCGACCGAGGGCTATAGCCCGAACGTGGCCGAACTGAACGACGGCGGCTTCGTCGTAGTTTGGCGGGCGGATTTTCCCTTCGGCGTCAAAGCCCAGCGATACGGGGCCGATGGCGAAAAAGTCGGAAGTCCGATCGTTGTCATCGAGGAATCGCAGGAGTTCATGCATCCGGTCGTGGCCGGGCTGGATACAGGCGGATTCGTGGTCGCCTACGAGTACGACGACGGATCCGGATTGGGCATCTACGTCCAGCGCTACGGAGCGGATGGGGAACCGGCCGGACAACGACTCAGAGCCAACACGTATAGATCCAGCAACCAGTTTTATCCGACCATCGCGAGCCTGAAGAACGGCAAGTTCGTCGTGGCGTGGGCCTCGAGAAATCAGGACCGGGCGTATGCCGCCATTGTTGGACGGTTGTTTTCGAAGCGCGGCGCGGCGAAAGGCCCCGAATTCCGGGTCAATAAGGCGTATCCGGATATCAAGCATGAACACCCCGCTGTCGCAGCGGTGGGCAAGGGCGGCTTTGTCGTGGCCTGGAATGCCGACGGGTCGATCCGGGCCCAACGCTACAGGACGAACGGCACCAAGCGCGGCAGGGATTTCGCGGTCAATCCTGGCGAATCGACCGGGCAACTCCATCCAAGCGTAGCCGGTATTGCGAAAGGGTTTGTCGTCTCCGAAGCCCTGAGCAAAAAGGATGACGGCGCTAGCGTATCCGCCCGCCGCTACAAACGGGACGGAAACCAGACTGGCGATGAGATCGTTCTCAGTAAGACGACCGAGGCGTTACAGAGTTCTCAGAATATTGCCGGCTTGAACAATGGCGGATTTGCGGTCGTATGGGACGGATCCGGAACCGTCGAGGGCCAGGTCTTCAACGCCAGGGGCAAGAACCGCGGCGACATCTTCCCGATTAACGAGTCCGCAGTTGGCTCGCAGGCGTCTCCGGCCGTCGCCGCGCACGGCAAGATTGGCTTTGTAACGGTCTGGTGGTCGCGTGATGGCATCAAGGGGCAGCGGTTCGGCGAAGAGTCCGACGAGGACGGGACGGTAGAGACACCCCCGTCCGAAAGCTCGGTCGCAAGTCTGACCGCAAATACGGCAGCAGCCAACGCGATTGAAGCGTCGGCGCCCAACCGGATCGCTATCGAAAACGAGCTCCCCGGAACCCCGCGGTCTGTCTGGGGTATCGACGGCGACGGTGACGAAAACATCCAGGGTTTTGCCACCGATATCAGCGTCAATGTAGGCGAGACTGTCGAATTCAAGATCGACACCAATTCCACCGACTACCGGATCGACATCTACCGTATCGGCTACTACGACGGCGACGGTGCGAGGCTCGTCGATTCGTTCGCCAAGCAACTGGCACAACCGCAGGTACAGCCCGATCCGCTGATCGACGTGGAACGCGGTCTGATAGACGCCGGCAACTGGGCGGTTTCGGCAAGCTGGACGGTACCGGCCGACGCCGTTTCGGGAATCTATTTCGCCCGGCTGGACCGCCAGGATTCAACGCCTGGCGAAAACATGATTCCTTTTGTCGTCCGCGATGACGACTCGGAAAGCGGAATCGTGTTTCAGACCTCCGACACCACCTGGCAGGCCTATAACGCCTGGGGTGGCGCCAGTCTCTACGAAAACTTATTGCCGGGCGGAATCGACTCCCGTGCCTATGCCGTATCCTACAATCGGCCGCTCAAGATCATGACCAGCGTCTACGGCGGCCCGTGGGACTTCATTTTCACGAGTGAGTACGCGGCAATACGCTGGCTGGAGCGTAACGGCTACGACGTCTCCTACATTTCGGGTGTCGATGTCGCACGGTCGGGCCACCTTCTCCTGGACCACAAGGCCTTCCTCTCGGTCGGTCACGACGAATACTGGTCAGCCGAGCAACGCGAAAATGTCGAGGCAGCGCGCGACGCCGGCGTGAGCCTCGCATTCTGGTCCGGCAACACGACCTATTGGAAGACGCGCTGGGAACCGAGCATCGACGGGTCCGCCACCGACTTCCGCACGATGATCACCTACAAGGAAACGCGCGCCAACGCAGACATCGACCCGAGTCCGATCGCGACTGGCACCTGGCGCGATCCGCGTTTCGCCGATCCCGGCCAGGTCCCGGAAAACGCGTTGATGGGAACGATGTTCACCGTCGACAGCTACCGTACGGATTCGCTGGATATCCCGTATGAAATGTCGCGCTTCCGGTTCTGGGACAACACCTCCGTTGCCAATCTCCAGCCGGGCCAGACCGCGACGCTTCTGCCCCCTCTACTTGGTTACGAGTGGGATTCCGACGTTGACAACGGCTACCGCCCGGCAGGACTGGTCAATCTTTCGTCGTCGACGCATTCGGTCAACCAGTACCTCCGCGACTACGGCCTGACCACCGGCGATAATCAGGCTGTGCCGCACAGCCTGACGATGTACCGTGCTCCGAGTGGCGCTTTGGTCTTCAGCGCCGCGACCGTTTACTGGGCCTTCGGCCTCGATACCGAGCACGATGCCGACCAGATGCCGGCCGATCCCGACATCCGTCAGGCGATGGTCAACATGTTCGCCGAAATGGGTGTGGAGCCAACCAACCTCGAACCGGGGCTGGTCGCGGCCGTCCCCTCGACCGACCTGCAGTCGCCGGTTTCGACAATTACCGCTCCGGCTTCGGGCGCCACTTTTGAAGAAGGCGAGCACGTCACGATCACCGGCACCGCGGCCGATACGGGTGGCGGTCTCGTCGCCGGCGTCGAGGTTTCGGTCGACGGCGGGCAGACCTGGTTCAAGGCGACCGGCCGCGAGACGTGGTCCTATGTCTGGGCGGTCCAGGCGGCCGGCAGCTACACGCTGCAATCGCGTGCGGTCGACGACAGTTACAACGTCGAGACGCCGACCCCGGGCAACCAGGTTTCCGTCGACCTGCCGGCGACGTCCAGCCTTTGGACGCTCTCTGCTGTCCCGGCCGAAGAAACGGTGATGGATACCAGCCAATTAGAGGTGGGCGTACGGTTCCGGGCGTCGACCTCGGGCACCGTTTCGGCGATTCGTTTCTACAAGGGACCGCTCAACATCGGTACCCATGCGGTTCATCTGTGGACGTCGACGGGCACGCTCCTGGCCTCCGGCATATCGACCAACGAACCCTATATCGGTTGGCAGAGCGTTTCGCTGGACACTCCGGTCGAAATCAACGCGAACACCACATATGTGGCGTCCTATTCCACAGGTGGCTTCTATTCCACCACCAGCGGGTATTTCAGTAGCCCGCACTCCTTCGGTCCGCTGACCGTCGACGTTGGCGGCAGCGTCTATGGCTACGGTCCTTCGGGCACATTCCCGCAATTCTCCTATCAGGATGAGAACTACTGGGTTGATGTCGTCTTCGAGTCCAGCGGCGGCGGGGGGACCAATCAGCCACCGGTCGCCGTTGCCGACAGCGGCTTCACGACGTCTGAGAACACGCCGCTGGCGCTGGCTGCATCGGCGCTGCTTGCCAACGACACCGATCCGAACGGCGACACGCTGACCGTGACCGGCGTCTCGGCGCCGTCGAACGGCACGGTCGCGCTCAATGGCGGCACCATCACCTTCACGCCGACCACCGGATACTCGGGGCCTGCCGGCTTCGCCTACGCGATCTCCGACGGCAACGGCGGAACGGCCTCGGCGACGGTGTCGCTGAGCGTCGTTGCAACGCCACCGGTCTCGGGTGTCAGCCTGTTCCAACCGTCGGATACCCCGGCCATCCTGTCCGATAAT
>CAJQNW010000372.1 GCA_905479765.1 uncultured Tepidamorphus sp.
GTCCTCGACGGTGTCCCCCAACACCCGGTTGACCCATTCCGATTCGAGAAAGGCCAAGGCCGCGACCGGTATCAGGACCAGCGGCAGATAGGAGCGCCAGCGAAACAGCCAGTTGCCCTGGCGGATCAATTCGTTCTTGAGCATAGGTCCGTTTTGGATCTGCAGAGTGTCCCGGCCCGTTCAGCGCCGACGGTAGGTTTCATTTCTATGGAAATACGGCGCGGCGATGACGGAACACGAATTTCTGCAGGCACAGGGCTATTCGAGGTCCGATGCCACATGACACGTGGCGCGCTCTGCCCGCGGGCGTTCGCGTCAGCGTAACCCGCGTCGCTTTTGCAGGCTTTCGGAAATTTCTGCTCCGATCACGCATCAACAAAATCTGGTTACTTAATTCAAAATTACCGTCACAAAAGCTTGTGATCACCTCACGTTAAATAAAGCGTTCGTGATATCTCGACTCATTTTCATCGTGCTAGCAATTATATTGTCAAAATATAATATAGGGGATCGAGAAATGCTCAATCTGAAAAATAAACTGGCCTTCACATTGGCCTTGACTGGTGCGGTATTGTGTTCCGGCTCCTACTATAGTGCAGATGCGAAATCGAAGGAGCACGGCAAATACCGGGGCCAAATATACAGCATTACGGTGAAGAACCTCACTTATGGTCAGATCTTTTCTCCGCCGCTGGCGGCCGCGCACAAGAGCGGCGTTTCCATTTTTACCGCAGGGGAAGCGGCGAGCGCCGGTCTGGAGCTTCTGGCCGAGGACGGGGCGCCGACGGATCTGGCGGCGGAACTGACGGCCGCAGGCGCGAAAGTCGCCATCAACGGCGGTGATACGCCCGCGCCAATTCTCCCCGGCGAAAGCGCGACCTTCAAGCTGAAGGCCGGCAAGTATCACCGCTACATCTCGATCGTCGGGATGCTGGTGACGACCAATGATGCGTTCTTCGGTCTGAACGGCGTCGACCCCAGGAGTTCCAACGGCACCTTCCGGGCGGTCGCTTATGATGCCGGTACCGAGGTGAACGATGAGGACTGCAGTCATATTCCGGGTCCGCCCTGCGGAAATGGCGGGAACGGTGACAACGGTCCGGACGAAAACGGCGTGGTGCACGTGCACCGTGGCATCCACTTGCTCTCGGATGGTGCCGGGCAGATCGATGCGGCCCGGGACGACTGGCGTAACCCGGTCGCCGAGATCACGATCAAACGGTATTCCAGGAAGAAGTAGTCCGGTGGCGCAACCTCGTCAGAGGATTGCCATTTACCGGCGCGAGCGCACGGGACTGACTGACAGGGCGGCTGGTTACTCCGGCCGCCCTTGGCGTTTCACGCCGCGCCGGCGAGACGCTCGAGCGCCTGAGTAAGCCGGCCATGAGTCTCCTCGGCCTCGGCGCGGCGTTCGCGCTGCTCCTCGACGACATGTTCCGGCGCACGGGACACGAATTTCGCATTGGCGAGCTTGGCGTCGATCTTGCCGATCTCGTCGGCGAGCTTCTTCAGCTCCCGTTCGAGGCGCGCGCGCTCCTCGCCGAGATCGATGACGTCGGCGATCGGGAGTGCGACCGTCGTATCCCCGACGACGACCTGGACCGAACCGGCCGGTGCGGAGTCGGCCAGGGCAATCGACTCAAGGCGGGCCAGCCGTTTCAGCGGATCGTCGTAGCGGGTGGCTCGGCCTTCGGTCTCGGCGGACGTTCCCACCAGAACGAGCGGCAGCCGGGCGCCGGCGGGCACGTTCATTTCGGAGCGCACCGACCGCACGGCGGTGACCAGTTCGATCAGCCAGTCAATATCGGCCTTGGCCTCTGCATCGACGAGGCCGGAAAGGTCGGGCCAGGCCGACAGAGCCAGAAGTTTGCCGTCTGGTGCTCCCTGTTCGCCCAGCCGTGCCCACAATTCCTCGGTCACGTAGGGCATGAAGGGGTGCAGGATCTTGAGGATCTGATCGATGACCCAGGCGGCGGTCGCCCGCGTTTCGTCCTTGGCGGTACCATCGTCGCCCGACATCACCGGCTTGGCGAGTTCCAAATACCAGTCGCAGAAGACGTTCCAGACGAACCGGTAGGCGGCGCCCGCGGCTTCGTTGAACTTGTAGGCGTCGATGCCCTCGGTGACCGCGCGGGCGGCCATCTCGGTCTCTCCGACGATCCAGCGGTTCAGAGTCTCGTCGACCTTAGCTGGATCGAAACCGTCGACGCGGGCGCAGCCGTTCATCTCGCAGAAGCGCGCCGCGTTCCAGAGCTTGGTGGCGAAGTTGCGATAGCCGGCGACACGGGACTCGGCGAGCTTGATGTCGCGGCCCTGAGCGGCCATCGCCGACAGCGTGAAGCGCAGCGCGTCGGCACCATAGGACGTGACGAGATCGAGGGGATCGATGACGTTGCCCTTCGACTTCGACATCTTCTGGCCCTTCTCGTCGAGGACGAGGGCATGGATGTAGACGTCCTTGAACGGAACTTCGCCCATGAATTCGAGGCTCATCATCATCATCCGGGCGACCCAGAAGAAGATGATGTCGAAGGCCGTGACCAGCGTCGCCGTCGGGAAGAATGTTTTCAGGTCATCCGTCTGGTCCGGCCAGCCCTGCGTCGAAAATGGCCAGAGGGCGGAAGAGAACCAGGTGTCGAGGACGTCGGCTTCACGGAATATCCCCATGCGATCAACGACGCCGGTTTCGGGATT
>CAJQNW010000373.1 GCA_905479765.1 uncultured Tepidamorphus sp.
CTGCTATCAGGCAGAACGAGACGCGCGTCGAGCAACTGGGCTACGATATCCGCCTCTACAAGCTGTCCGCCTTCGCGATCTCGGGCGGCTATTCGGGAATAGCCGGCGGCCTGCTAGGCGCGCTCGTTATGTATGTCGGGCCCGAAATGACTCGCTGGATCACGTCCGGCGACGTGCTGATCATGACGGTGCTTGGCGGCCGCGGAACCTTCGCCGGTCCCGTTATCGGCGTGGCACTGTTCGAGTGGCTGAAGGAATCGGTCTCCAGCTACACCGAGCACTGGTACGGCGTGCTCGGTATCGTCTTCATCCTGATCACCCTCTACATGCCCGGAGGCATTGTCGGCCTGATCTCACGGATCACCGCGCGAATGCGGCGCGGCGACGGCAGGCGGGCGGAAGCAGACTCGCCGGCACAGGTCGGCTCGGAGGAGAGGGCGTGACTGGCATCCTTTCGTGTTCCGGCCTCAGCGTCCATTTCGGGGCATTCACTGCACTTTCCGACGTATCGCTGGACTTCGATGAAGGCACGACCACGGCCCTGATCGGGCCCAATGGAGCAGGCAAGACAACGTTTCTGAACGCGCTCTCCGGCCTGCAGGCGGTCAGCACGGGCACAATCGCGCTGGAAGGTGCCGATATCACCAAAGCGCCCGCGCACCGCCGCGCACGTATGGGAATGTCCCGGTCCTTTCAGATCGTCACCATCTTCCCGCAGATGACGGTGCTTGAAAACCTGCAGGTGGCGCGGCAGCGCATGCACATGCGGGTGGCCGTGCCATGGCGGAGGCTCGCGTCCTTCAAGGAGGTGCGCGCTGAATCGCTTGCCGCCCTCGACCGGTTTTCGCTGAACGACGTTGCCGACGCACCCGCCGGGTCGCTGTCGCACGGCCGCCAGCGCGCGCTCGAGCTGGCGATCGTGCTCGTGAACGATCCGAGGGTCCTGTTGCTCGACGAACCGCTGGCGGGAGTGGGGCACAGCGAACTGGAGCAATTCGCCGCGCTCGTCGCCGAGGTCTGCAACAGGCACACGACCGTCCTCGTCGAGCATAACATGGACGTGGTGATGTCGATGGCGGACGACGTGGTGGTGCTGGTCGGCGGAGAGGTGCTCGCCCGCGGAACACCGGACCAGATACGGGCCGACGCGCGTGTGCGCGAAGCCTATCTTGGAGATTGACCGTGCTCGACCTGCGCTCGGCAAACGTATTCTACGGGGCTGCTCAGGCACTGCACGATGTTTCGCTATCGGTCGCCCGGGGCGAAGTCGTCGCCCTTGCCGGTCGCAACGGGGCGGGAAAGTCGACGACGCTGAAGGCCATGGCGGGCCTTCTGCCCCTCAGGACCGGGGCCTTGTCGCTCGATGGCACCGTAATCGCTGCGCCGAAACCCGAGGCAATGAGTCGGTACGGCGTTGGCTATGTGCCCGAAGACCGGCAGATATTCCCGACGCTGACAGTGAACGAGAACCTGGCGATTGCCACGATCGTGCGTCGACCGGATCGCAAATGGGTTCTTGACGACATCTACGACCTGTTTCCAAGGCTCGCCGAACGCCGCCGCGCCGCCGGGCAGGCGCTGTCGGGAGGCGAAAAACAGATGCTTGCGATCGGTCGGGCCATGCTTTGCAGTCCCCAGATATTGCTTCTTGACGAGCCCACGGAAGGTCTCGCGCCGATCGTCGTTCAGGGCGTTGTCGAGGCAATCGGGAAGATCGTTTCCCAAGGGGTCGGCGTTGTCATCGTCGAGCAGAATTTCCGTGTGCCGGAACAACTCGCGAAGCGCTTTGTGGTTCTCGATTCCGGCCGGGTGGTTTGGAGCGGCGAAAAAAGCGACCTGTCCCGAAATGCGTCGACGGTTTCATCACTGCTATCAGGGATGGCAACCTCCTGACTCACATCGAGTTCGGCTGGCGGATCGGAAGCGCCAGCCGAAAAATGGATTCGCGCCTGTCTGACGCTTCCCGCTAGAACACCGCGGCCACCGCATTGCCCATTCGACCGACGATTTCGTCTGCCTCGGCGCGGGTGAGGCAGAGCGGCGGCGCGAAGCCGACGATGTCGCCCTCTGGCATGGCGCGGCCGATGACGCCTTCGGCGAGCAATGCGGCTGCGACCTTCGGGCCGATCTTGTCGCCGGCCTCGAATAACGTTCGGCTGTCACGGTCCTTGACGAACTCGACGGCGGCGAGCAGGCCCTCGCCACGGATATCGCCGACGTTGGGATGGTCGCCGAGGCGGTCGCGCAGTGCAGCAAGGAAATATGCGCCGGTGTCACCCGCGTTGGCGACGAGGCCGAGGCTGTCGATGAGGCTCAGATTGGCGACGCCGGCTGCCGCCCCGATCGGGTGCGCCGAATAGGTCCAGCCGTGGCCGATCGGGCCGTTCTCGTCGGTGCCCTGCATCAACACCTGCCACATCCTGTCGGAGATGATCGAGCCCGACAGCGGCGCGTAGGCCGAGGTCAGGCCCTTCGCGATGGTGATGATGTCGGCCTCGATGCCGTAGTGATCGGACCCGAACATCGTGCCGAGCCTGCCGAAGCCGGTGACGACCTCGTCGGCGATCAGCAGTACGTCGTGCTTTTTCAACACCGCTTGGATCGCTTCCCAGTAGCCGGCCGGCGGCGGCACCAGACCGCCGGTGCCGAGCGCCGGTTCGCCGATGAAGGCGGCGACGGTGTCGGGGCCTTCACGCGTGATCATCGCGTCCAGCTCGGCGGCGCAATGGGCGGTGAACTCGGCTTCGCTCATAGAAAGATCGGCGCGGCGATAGTAGTAAGGCGCCTCGGTGTGGAGCACCTGGGCGAACGGGAGGTCGAACTTCTTGTGGAACAGGCCCAGGCCCGTCAGCGACCCGGTCATCAGGCCGGAACCGTGATAGCCGCGCCAGCGCGAGATGATCTTCTTCTTCTCGGGCCGCCCGAGGATGTTGTTGTAATACCAGACGAGCTTGATGTTAGTCTCATTGGCGTCCGAGCCGCCGAGGCCGAAATAGACCTTGGACATGTTCTTCGGTGCGCGATCGAGGATCATCTTCGACAGCGTGATTGAGGCTTCCGTGCCGTGGCCGACATAGGCGTGATAGTAGGCGAGCTGCTTCGCCTGTTCGGCGATCGCGTCGGTGATCTCGGTGCGGCCGTAGCCGACGTTGACGCAGTAAAGTCCGGCGAAGGCATCAAGCAGCTTCTTGCCGTCACGATCCTCGATATAGACGCCTTCACCGCCGGTGATGATGCGCGAGGCCATCTCGCCGCGCGCGTGCTGGGCGAGATGGGTGGAGGGGTGAAAGAAGTTTTCCCGATCCCATTGGGCCAGTACATCGTTGGTCAGCATGTC
>CAJQNW010000374.1 GCA_905479765.1 uncultured Tepidamorphus sp.
AGCACTCGTCAGAGCGGAAAACCTGCGGGCGTCCTGACGTCCCCAGCGCCATCGCTTCGGCCGACTCTGCGCCGATTGCCCGTTGCCGGCCCTTATACGGGGCTTGTTACGGGAGCGGCGCGGCCATACATCCGCCTAACGCGGCGCTAAGCATCGCGGCGTCTGGCAGGAAATCCTTTAGGACTGACTGTGTTATAGGCCTGCCAGCAAAACAGCCCTGCCTGTTGGCAGGATGGAGGTTGTTGCCATGCGGGTCACCCGCAGGAATTTTTTGATCGGCGCAGCGGCCACCACGGCAGGCGTGGCCGGCCTGTCGAGCTATGCCTTCGCGATCGAACCGGGATTCCGGCTCGTCGTCACTCGCCACACCGTACGCAGTCCGGCCTGGCCGGCGCGCTATCCCGACCTCCGCATCGCGGTCATCGCGGACCTGCATGCCTGCGAGCCCTGGATGTCGGTCGATCGCATCGAGCAGATCGTTGCCCGCACCAACCGGCTGGAACCTGATGCCGTCGTCATCCTGGGCGACCTTGCAGCCGGCCTGAAGAACTTCCGGACCCGGGCCATAGAGCCGGAGGAATGGGCCGTGCCGTTGTCGCGGCTGCGCGCGCCCCTGGGCGTCCACGCGGTGCTCGGCAACCATGACTGGTGGACGGATATCGACGCCGTGCGCTTCGGCCTGTCTCGGGCCGGTATCCCCGTATACGAGAACGACGCGGTACGTCTCAAGTTGAAGCGCCACAAGATCTGGCTGGCCGGTATCGGCGACCAGATCGCCCATCAAACGGAAAACGGCTACCGCGGCGTCGACGATTTGCCGGGCACGCTCCGCTCAATCAAGGACGATGCACCCGTCGTCCTGCTGGCGCACGAACCCGATATCTTCGTCGATGTCCCCGACCGCGTCGCTGTAACGCTCGCCGGCCATACCCACGGCGGTCAGATTTTCGTGCCCGGCTTTGGCAGGCCTGTCGTGCCTTCGGCCTACGGGCAACGCTTCGCCTACGGCCATATCGTCGAGGACGACCGGCATATGGTCGTCTCCGGTGGGCTTGGCTGCTCTATCCTGCCGGTCCGGTTCGGCGTACCGCCGGAAATCACGCTGGTGACAGTACGCTCGTCCGCCGAGGCGTGAGGGCCACGTCCCGAACCCTCCGCGCGCGATGTGCCGTTACACGCTGCCCAGCCCGGCCGCGCGCGCTGAACCCTGGCGGAGAGTCTCCGGTTGACCTCCGACTGTCCCCTGCCCGTCCGGTTCCGCGGGGCGTTCTCCAAGCTCCGTGAGGCGGACAAATCGTCGCAGGATGCCTCAAATTTTATTCTACTTTTAACCAATTGAGCGCTGCAATGGACGGATTGACTGTGTATCCGTCGAAGCGCTGTCGCCCAATCGCAACAGATGTCGCAGATTTGACATATGTATCCGAAAGTTCGGTTGCAGCCGCCGCAGATAGGCCACAGTCTCTCACCATATGCCGCGCTCTTGAACACAGCGGTGCATAGAGAGTGACCAAAATGCCTAAAGAAATGTCAGATAACTCGGTCGACGCGCGATCCGAAACGTATTCGGACATGCACTGGTCTGGGATCGGCATCAACGCGGTGGCTGCCGCGTCGATGTGCAAATCCTACGATCAGCATCGTTGCGAGCAGGATGCCCACAAGAACGGCTTCCCGCACGACGAAACCGAGTTCGCGACCGACTAAGGTCGCTTAGTAGCGTTGCGTACAGGCAGCCGGGGGGCTGGATTGTTCGCGTGTCCGTGGCAGAAAGCGCGGCGTCTAGCCGCGCAGGTCCCCGAAGGTAACCGATGTACGCCGGCCGCCGGCAAGTATGGCCGACGCGTTCTGTCCCGAAACCGATACCCGACCGACAACCGGCGCCGGCAGCGCCTCACGCCCCAGCTCCCTTGCCCGGCCACCGGCAAGGCTGACGGCGACAAGCGCCCGGCGATCGGCGGCGGGAAGGACTAGGTCCGCAATACCGTTTCCATCGACATCGCCGACCGCGGCCAGGCCAAGTTCGCGCGAGCCGATGACGTGGTTGGAAAAGCCGGAAAGCCCCGCAATTCTTGACAGTTTCCCGCCGGTGAGGCGCCAGAACTCAAGCGTTCCGCCGATGTGCGGGGTCTTGACGATGGCGACCTCGAGCCGGCCGTCACCGGTAAAATCGGCAATGGCCGCGGGATTGAGCCAGCGCGCCGACCGGCCGATCGGTGCGGTCTCGGCGATGCGGACGAACTCCCCTCCCCGCATACCGAACACGGCAAGCGCCGAACCGCGTGTCAGATAGCTGCGCACAACGATGACTTCCGCCCCGCCGTCGCCATCGAGATCGGCAAGGCGCGGGGTGATGTCCTCGAAGACAGAATCCTCGGGAAGCATGAAAACATGAGATTTTCCAGAAGCATCGCGCACCGCCAGGCCGCCGGCCTCGATGGCGTCGCCGAGTACGCCGTGGGCGTAGCGGGTGGTCGGGGCGACGTAGCGGGCCTGGACGACGCCGGATCCGCCGGCACGCGCCGTGCCGCCGCCCGGCAGCGGCGACTGGGCCTGAGCGGGTGTATACGAGAGCCAGACAGCGGCCGCGGCACCCGCCGCGATAGTCAGTATTTTCGGGCTCAAATCCGTTCTCCCATCCGTAACCCGCGCGCAACTTGCAGCGCTTAATTGCCGGAGAAGTCCGGCAGCGCGCCAGTCAAAGCTTTGTGTGTACCGGTTGAACGGAATTCTGGCGGCCGAACGGCCGTCAGACGTGCTGGCCGCCGTTGATGTGGATCTCGGCACCCGTCACATAGGACGAGGTCTCGGTGCACAGCACGTAGATGATCTTGGCGACCTCCTCGGGCGTGCCGAGGCGGCGCAAGGGAATCTGCTCGACGATCTTGTCGGTGCCCGGCGACAGGATCGCGGTATCGATCTCGCCCGGCGCGATCGAGTTGACGCGCACGCCGAGCGGACCGAAATCGTTCGCCATCTCACGCGACAATGACGACAGCGCCGCCTTGGATGTGGCGTAGGCAGCGCCGGCGAAGGGATGCACCCGGCTGCCGGCGATCGAGGTGACGTTGAGGACGGCCCCCTTCACGGAAGCCAATTCATCGAGCAGGCCGCGGGCCAGCATGATCGGCGCGAAGAAATTGACGTTGAACACGGTCTTCCAGTCGTCGATGTCGGTTTCGAGTGCGCCCATGCGGCCGCCGCCGGGCTGCTTCGGCGAGATCGCCGCGTTGTTGACCAGGGCGTTGAGGCGGCCTCCGTCGGCCTTCAACCGCTCCTTCATCTCCTCGATCGCCTCGGCGGTATTCTGCTGGTCGGCGAGGTCGACCTGGATGTGATCCTCGGGACCGGCTTCCCACGGACAGTTTTCGGGAAACGCATGCCGCGAACAGGTAATCACCCGCCAGCCGGCGCTGGAGAAGCGCTTGACGGTGGCGTGGCCGATGCCCCGGCTCGCCCCGGTCAGGATCAGCGTCTTGCGCGGTTCGTTGGATAGCGCCATGTCGATTTCCTTTGGCAGTCCCGGTACCCCTGACGATACGGGCTACGGATAGAGCCGTTCGCTGGACCACGGGCCTTCGGGCGCCTCGCGGCGGAAGACCTCGCGTTCG
>CAJQNW010000375.1 GCA_905479765.1 uncultured Tepidamorphus sp.
GATGATCTGTTGATGGAAATAGAGCGTACCGCACAGCGAGGCTACGCGGTCGGACACAGCGAATACACACCCGGGATCATGACGATCGCAGTCGCGCTCCTGGACGCATTTGGCACCGTGTCGCACGTGCTCCAATGTCCCGGCGTCGAACCTGTGATGGCCCCGCGAGAAGCAGAAATCGCAGCCGCTTTGCTGCGGTCCGCAGATCGCATAAAGGCAATGATCTAGGGTCGCGACTTATAACCAGTATGCGATGGGCGCGGCGATATGAATGGCTGCGAGGAAGTTGGCCGGGAGTTTGTCGTAGCGGGTGGCGACACGGCGGAAGTCCAATCAGTGACATCGGCGAAACTACCATTCCGCTTCCGGTCGCCTCCGGAAAGACGTGTTTTTCAAGCGAAGTCATCAGCTTTGGAGAAAATGAGGCGGACGGAGAATGCCAAAGCCATTTTGAGCAATCCGAAGGTCAACAGTTGCGCACCGTTTGGACGCCACTCCCGGCAGTTTTGCCACCGGCTTCGACCCGGCAGAGAATTTTCGGAACATAGAAACTGGCGGAGTAGCAGCAACCCGGTAACAACACTCTCTACTTGACAGGGCCAGTTCCCATGCCGCCGGCTTCAAGCCGGCGTATCTTTGGACGCTGCCGCTGAAGCTTCTTCCGAATCCGCGGAACTATCGTTGCGGAACGGGAAAGCCAATCTCAATGCTACGTAAAAGGCGGGCGTCAGGAACAGGCCGAAAATTGTTACGCCGAGCATGCCAGAGAAGACCGCCGTACCGAGTGACTGGCGCATTTCGGCACCTGGTCCTGTGGCGATCATCAGCGGCACGACGCCCAGAATGAAAGCGAAGGCCGTCATCAAGATTGGCCGCAGCCGCAGCCGGCACGCCTCGACGACAGCATCAACCGCTTCCAGCCCTCGCTCCTGCGCTTGCCGGGCGAACTCGACGATCAGGATCGCGTTTTTCGCCGCGAGACCGACGAGCACGATTAGACCGATCTGCACGAGGATGTTGTTGTCGAGCCCGTTCAGCGTGACACCAATCAAGGCAGCCAGGATGCTGAGCGGCACGATCAGGACGATCGCGAATGGCAGCACCCAGCTTTCGTACTGCGCAGCGAGCGCCAGAAAAACGAACAATACCGACAGACCGAACACAAAGATCGCGAGATTGCCCGCCTGGCGTTCCTGGAACGCCAGTTCCGTCCACTGGAATGTCGTGCCGAAGGGAAGCTGGGCACGGGCAATCTCTTCCATATTTCTGAGCGCCTGATCTGACGATGTCCCCGGCGCCGCGTTGCCCTGCAGCGGCACTGATACGTACATGTTGTAGCGTTGGACCAGCGTCGGGCCGGTTGTCTCGCGGATAGACACGAGCGTTCCCATTGGTACCAACGCGCCGGTGGCGGATCGCACCTTCAGCTTGAGAACGTCGGATGGTTCGAGGCGGAATGCCTCGTCGGCTTGGGCACGGACCTGGTAAACACGGCCGAAGGCGTTGAAGTCGTTGACGTAGGCTGTGCCCAGGTTGATCGACAACGTCTCGAAAATATTCGGAATCGGCACGTTAAGGACGCGCGCCTTGTCACGGTCTATGTCGAGATAGATCTGTGGACTTGAGGCGGAGAAGGTGGTGTAGACGCCGGTCAGGCCCGGCGTCTGGTTCGCCGCACTGATGATGCCATATGCCGCCTCCAGAATTGGCCGGACGTCGGCGCCCTGGCGGTCCTGGATCTGCATCTTGAAGCCACCGGAATTGCCGATACCGCGGATCGGCGGTGGCGGCACCGCGATGATGAAAGCCTCCTGGACCGCCTGAAGCCGGGCGAAAAGCTCGCCAATTATATGGCCTGCGTTCAGGCCGGCGGGAACGCGCTCCTCGAACGGCTCGAGTCCGGTGAAAATCACAGCGGAGTTCGACGCATTTGTGAACGTCGCACCGGAAAAGCCCGGGAAGGCCACGACGTTCCGGATGCCGTCGATCTCCGAGATAATATCGGAAGCCCGACGCACGACGGCGCCCGTTCTCTGCAGCGATGCGCCGTCGGGAAGCTGGATTACGACGATCGCGTAGCCCTGATCGAGCGTGGGAACAAAGCCGCGTGGCACCGTCTGCAGGGCGTAATAGGTTCCGTACAACAGGCCCGAGAAGACGATCAGCGTCGCAACGAGCCCGGCGCGGCGGCCGACAAGGAAGCGGATGACGGAGGCATACCCGTTGGCCATCCTGTCGAAGCCACTGTTGAATCCGTCTGCTGCGCCCGCTGCGATTCGCGTGACCAGAAACCGCGGCGGTTGCACGCCGTGAGGCCTGAACAGAAGGGCGGCCAGCGCCGGCGACAGCGTCAGCGAATTGAGCGCGGAGATCGCCGTCGCGACCGCGATCGTGACCGCGAACTGCAGATAGAACTGCCCCGAAATGCCGGGAATGAAGGCAGTCGGCACGAACACAGCGATCAAAACCAGCGAGATCGCGATGACAGCCGTCCCGACCTCGTCCATCGTCCTGTGTGAAGCCATTCGCGGGGACTGGCCGAGTCGAATGTTCCGTTCGACGTTTTCGACGACGACGATCGCGTCGTCGACGACAATCCCGATCGCCAGCACGAGGCCGAACAGGGTCAGCATGTTCAGCGACAGGCCGAAGGCATAAAGGAACGCGAACGTTCCGATCAGCGACACCGGTATGGCAACGATCGGAATGATGGCCGTGCGCCACGACTGGAGGAAGACGATGACGACGAGGACGACCAGGGCCATCGCCTCGAAAATCGTCTTGTAGACTTCACTGATCGACTCGGCGATGAACTCCGTCGGGTTGTAGACGATCCTGTAGTCGAGACCCGGCGGGAAGTCCGAAGACAGGGTTTGCATCGTCGCGGCGATCTCGTCCGCGGTATCCAGGGCGTTCGTGCCGGGGCGCTGGAAAACCGCGAGCGCCACCGCCGGACTGCCATTCAGATAGCTGTTGGTGACGTAGTCGCGCGCGCCGAGCTCGATCCGGGCGATGTCCTGCAATTCGACGAGACGACCGCCCGCCGTCGCCTTGACAATGATGTAGCGGAACTGCCGGGCGTCCTCGAAGCGCCCCTGGGTGGTGACGGTGTACTGGAACGCGTTATCGTTTGGCGCCGGCGGCGCGCCGATCGAGCCACCGCTAACCTGGACGTTCTGCTCGCGCAACGCCTTAACCACGTCGCCCGCCGTCATCCCGTAGGCTTCGAGCTTGTCCGGATCGAGCCAGACCCGCAGCGAAAATTCGCGTTCGCCGAAGATAATGAGATCGCCGACACCATCGATCCGCAGCGGCACGTCGCGAATACGCGTGCGCGCGTAATTCGATACGTAGAGCTGGTCGTAGATATTGTCCGGCGACAGCATGTGCACGACCATCATCAGGTCGGGAGAGCTCTTGGTCGTCGTGACACCGAGCCGGCGAACCTCTTCGGGCAGACGCGGTTCGGCGATCGCAACCCGGTTCTGCACCAGCACCTGGGCCTGGTCGAGATCGGTGCCCAGTCGAAATGTGATGGTGAGCGCCATTGCGCCGTCGCTCGTCGAATACGAAGACATGTAGAGCATGTCCTCGACGCCGTTGATCTCCTGCTCGAGCGGAGTCGCCACGGTCGCGGCAACCGTCTCTGCGTCGGCGCCGGGATAGGCGGCGCGCACGACCACCGTCGGGGGGGCGATCTCGGGATACTGCGAAACCGGCAGCCGCGTGTAGCTGATCGCGCCAATGATGACGAGAAACAGCGACACAACCGTCGCGAAGATCGGACGGTCGATGAAGAAATGTGCAAATCTCACGGCCGCGCCTCCGCAGCCCCGTTGACCGCAGGCAGCGTGATCGCCTGCGGTGTGACCTTCACCCCCGGACGCACGCGCATCAGGCCGTTGATCACCACAGTCTCGTCACCCTTGAGTCCCGCGCGGATGACCCGGTAACCATCGATACGCGGACCGGGCCTGACGGGAACGGCCGAGGCGACACCGTCGGCGTCGATCACATAGACGATGCGCCTGTTCTGGTCCGCGCTGATTGCCTCGTCCGGCAGCATTACGCCTAGATAGGGCACCGAGGCCGGTACGTTGATGTAACCGAACAGGCCGGGCTGGAAGACGAAGCCCGGATTGGCGAAGGTTGCGCGGACGCGCATTGTGCCGGTTTCACCGTCGAGCCGGTTCTCGGCGAAATCGAGCGTGCCCGCGGCCGGGGGTATACGGTCGTCGGCAACACGCACCTTCACTTTCAGATTTCCCGCACCCTCGTTCAGGCTCGCGCCGTTCGCACGGGCACGGGCCGCGTAGTCGAGGTACTGTCGCTCATCGAGCTCAAAATAGAAGTGAATGGGATCCAGCGAGACGATTGTAGTGAGAACCGTCTGATTGGCGTCGACCAGATTGCCGACTGATACCAGCCGGCGGTCGAT